>CAYMJG010000040.1:0-24046 GCA_964390855.1 uncultured Eubacteriales bacterium
CTTGTGAATACAGGGCTTCAAGCTTTTTTATGGTTTTTAACTGTCAAAGATGAGAGTATATCACATAAAGATATTTGTTGACAAGTGCAAATATATGCGTGGTTATTCTGCCGCCTGTTTTATACCTGCACTGCCTGCAGCGATAGCCATCAATATGATGGCATCACGGGCTGCATGTGGTTTACCAAGGGCTGCTGATGCTCGCGCCATGTGATCAATTTTTACGGGGTCTTTGAGATAATCCTGTATCAGGGATTCCAGATTGGCCATACCGGTGCGTACACCGGCGCCTGCGGCTGTCATGAATTCCGCATTTTTTTCTTCCTGACCCGGCAACGGCTCTACAATAAATAGCGGCAGTCCCAAGGCCATAGCCTCTGCGCAGGCCAGTCCGCCTGCTTTACCCACCATCAGATCCGAAACAGACATCAGTTCGTGGATGTTGTCGACAAAGCCGTAAATTTTCACCCGGCAGGGCATATCCCGGGCCATGTTGTTCAGTTTTTCCCGCAGCGCGGCGTTGACACCGGCAACACAGATCAGCTGACAGCGGCTGTCCTTTCCCAACATCTTAAACACAGTATCAATAGACCCCATGCCCAACCCGCCGCCTAAAAGAAGGACAACAGGCAAATCCGGCGCCAGTCCGATTTTTTGGCGCAGCAAAAATTTATTGTTCCTGGTAGAAAATTGCGAGTGGATGGGTATCCCCGTCGCATGCACGCGATCGGGGTTTATACCAAATGCCAGGCACTGTGGTATCAAACCCTCAGAACCAATTATATAACTATCTACCTCGGGAAATATATAAAATGAATGGACATCATAGTCGGTAACTATTGCAAAAAGCGGGCCCCTGAATATCCCTTTTTGCTTAAGTAATGATACTATTCCAAGAGGAAACGCGTGTGTACAAACAATAACCTGCGGCTGAAAATCTTTTATGTATTTAACCAGCCTGGGCGCGGCGGCAATGTTTACAATATGGCTGAAGCCGGCCTTGCCTTTCCCTGATAAAGGTTTTCCTCGTCCGGCTTGGCTGTATAGGAACCCGTACAGAAACGGTGACCTTTTTAGCATTTCCATATAAGCGCCCAGCACAATTTTCCCAAGAAACGGGCTGGCATGGCGGAAGGTGTCCAGGATCCTAACCTCAGCGCCGGGATATTGCACCTCAGCCGCTTCCTTTAACGCCCCCGCGGTGCGCATATGGCCAGCGCCAACTGCCACAGAAAGTATCAGCACTCTTTCAAGTCCACTAATCTTCGAAAACCTCTTTCCAGTTGAAAATTATGGAGACATCCCGCAGCATACAACCGGGGGAAATACGGCTTAAGAAGCCGGTCGTCAGATGTCACTGGGATTTCCTGCATTACCTAGCCGCTAAATGCTGTGTCCTGCAGGGCGGTCTTTAGCCCGCCAAGGCATTCGGTTAAAGCTGTGTTCTACAGCTCTTTCAACATCCTCAGCATGGTTTGCACAAGCCCTTCCTCCGGCACCATGATCACTTCTCCCGAACGGCGCACCTTTACTTCAAAGGTTTTTTCCGAAACAGCTTTTGAACCCACGGTGATTCGCAACGGATACCCGATTAAATCAGCGTCCTTGAATTTGACGCCCGCCCGTTCAGAACGGTCGTCCAGGATAGTCTCAACACCTGCTGCCAGTAAATTTGTGTATATTTTTTCAGCCAGCGCAACCTGTTCGGGATCCCTGGTATTAACCGGTATGACCACCGCGTGAAAGGGCGCAATTGCAACGGGCCAGATAATGCCGTCCCGGTCATTGTTTTGTTCAATGGAGGCCGCCATCGTCCGGGAAACGCCTATGCCGTAACAGCCCATTATTATTGGATTGGCCTTGCCATTTTCATCAAGGTAGGTTGCTCCGAGAAGTTTGCTGTATTTAACACCCAGTTTGAATATTTGGCCTACCTCAATCCCTCTGGCTTCCATTAACTTTTGGCCGCAGCGCGGGCATGGTTCACCGGCCACCACTGTCCTGACATCAGCCAGTACATCTATTGAAAAATCACGTCCGGGGTTTACATTTAACAGGTGGGTGTGATCCTTGTTGGCGCCTGTAACTGCGTTAACTATAGATGGGATCTCGAGGTCGGCGATAGTTTTAACATCTTTTAACCCGATCGGCCCCGAAAATCCTTTTGAAGCGCCGGTTACCTCTTTAATTATGTTTTCCCCCGCCAGGTCCACGCGCAGGCAGCCCAGCAAATTAAGCAGCTTTATTTCATTAACATCACGGTCACCCCGGACAAGCACGGCGACCACTTCTGTGTCTGTTTCATAGAGCAGCGTTTTAATAATTTTCTGCGGGGGGACACCCAGAAACCGGGTTACCTCATCAACCGTCCGGCAATCCGGTGTTTCTTTTTCAACCAGGCCATTCATGCCTTCTGTGCCGTTATCCGGCGGGTCAACCTGCGCCGCCCTTTCAACGTTGGCGGCATAGTCACAGGACCCGTCTTCACAAAACAGAATTGAGGCCTCGCCGGATTCAGCCAGCACCATAAATTCATGGGTCTCACTGCCGCCGATAGCCCCGGAGTCAGCCTCCACCGGGCGAAAATGCAGGCCGCAGCGCTGGAAAACCCTGGTGTAGGCTTCGTGCATTTTCATATAGCTTTTTTCCAGACCTGTTTGATCACGGTCAAATGAATATAAATCCTTCATGATAAACTCCCTGCCGCGCATCAGCCCAAACCTGGGACGCCTTTCATCCCTGTATTTGTTCTGGATCTGGTACAATAAAAGCGGCAGCTGCTTATATGAATTGACTTCTCCCCGTACCAGTGTGGTTATTATTTCCTCATGAGTGGGTCCGAGGGCGAAATCGCGGTCATGCCTGTCTTTCAGACGGAACAGCTCAGGGCCGTATACATCCCACCGGCCGGATTCCTGCCAGAGTTCCGCCGGCTGCAATATGGGCATCAGCAGTTCCTGTCCCCCCTGGCGATCCATTTCCTCCCGGACTATCTGCTCTATTTTTTTGAGGACGCGCATAGCAAGCGGCAGATAGTTGTAAACACCGGCCGCAACCCTCCTGATAAAACCGGCGCGCAATAATAACCTGTGGCTGACTACCTCCGCATCAGCGGGCGCTTCCCTTAATGTAGGCGCTAGTAATGCTGTCGCACGCATGAAACTCCCCTCACCTTATATGTTCTCAATTTCTTTCAGCAACTCTTCCACCAAACTGCCTTCCGGCACCTTGCGGATGATTTTGCCCCTGCGGAATATCAGCCCGAAACCCTTTCCCCCGGCGATGCCCAGATCGGCTTCCCGGGCTTCACCGGGGCCATTTACCGCGCAGCCCATGACAGCTATTTTCAGAGGCTTATTTACCCGTTGCAGCTTTTTTTCCACTTCTTCGGCGATCCCGATCAAGTCTATTTCCGTGCGTCCGCAGGTAGGGCATGAAATCAACTCTACCCCTCTGCTGCGCAGTCCCAGGGCCCTTAATATATCGTAACCCGCTGTTATTTCATGGCAAGGATGCCCGGTAAGGGAAACCCGTATGGTATCCCCTATGCCTTCAGACAATAGTATGCCAATGCCTATCGCTGACTTTACCGTACCGTAACGCAGGGTGCCGGATTCGGTTACACCGATATGCAAAGGGTAGTCCGTCTTTTCTGATATCAGGCGGTATGCCTCAAGCATGAGCGGTACATTAGAAGCCTTAAGTGAAATTTTAATATTTGAAAAATTTAAATCCTCCAGAATATTAACGTGGCCCATGGCGCTTTCAACCATAGCGCCGGGTGTAACCCCGCCGTATTTTACCAACAGTTCTTTTTCCAGTGAACCGGCGTTAACCCCGATACGGATTGGGATACTCCCGTCTTGCGCCGCCCGTACCACTTCCTCGACCTTGTTTCTGCCGCCGATGTTGCCCGGGTTGATTCTCAGGCCGTTTATGCCGGCCTTTATCGCTTCCATTGCGAGGCGGTAATCAAAGTGAATGTCAGCCACAAAAGGAATACCAATGGCCTTTAATATCCCAGGCAAGGCATCAGCTGCTTCCCAGTCGGGCACAGCAGCACGGATTATGTCGCAACCGGACTCGGCCAGCTCGTTGATCTGCTTGACGGTGGATGCTATGTCCCTGGTGTCTGTTTTGGTCATGGACTGTACACTAATGGGAGCGCCGCCGCCCACCTGTACACCCCCCACAAAAACCGGCCTCGTTTTTCTTCTACCCACAAAAACCACCTGCCTAAGTCACTTTACCATTGATTGATCCGGCTATCCCATCGGGGACATTCCTCCGACCCCAAAGGAATACCCAAAAGGGAGGTGTGTCCCCATTCCCCCTACCCCGATATATGCAGTATGTCATTATACGTAATGATCACCATCAACAACAGCAGCAGGCCGAACCCGACCAAATGGATGAAATTTTCTTTAACCGGGTCTACCGGACGTCTTCTGATTTTTTCCCAGATCAAAAAGAGGATGCGACTGCCGTCCAGCGCCGGTATAGGAAAAAGGTTGAACAGTCCCAGGTTTATACTCAGTATGGCGGCAAGCTTCAGCAGAATCACAAATCCGATCTGCGCCGCCTTGCCGATTTCACTGACCACCCGTACAGGCCCGCCTAGATCGGCTTGCATCTGTCCGAAGATCATTTTAGATATAAAATCCATGATGGCTGCAGTAAATCTGGCGGTCCACTCTATGCCCAGTGAAATTGACTGCAGGAAACCCACCTTAACGTATTCCTCTGCCGGGTAAATCCCTATTAAACCACGACCGTCCTCTGACTTTAAGGTTTTTACTGCAAATTGCAATTCCGATTCACCCCGCAGCACGACAACCGAAATGTTTTGTTCCGGCTTTTCATAAATTAGGGCTACCAAATCAGTCCATTGTTCAACAGGGTTGCCATCAATAGACACAATCTCGTCGCCGGCGGCAAGGCCGGCAATTTGCGCGGGATTACCAGGGAGAATATCCCCGATCCTCGTCCCGTTTGACGCTACCGGTTCACCCTGTAGGGAAAACACTACGGCAAAGAGCAGCGCGGCCAATAAGAAATTCATAAATGGCCCCGCAAAAATAACCGCGATTCTTTGCCCGACAGTTTTTTTGTTAAAACCGCGTTCCAGATCCTTCTCGTCCGCTTCTTCCCCGGGATCCATCCCCGCCATGCGGACAAATCCACCGAGCGGCAGCAGGCGCAGGCTATACAATGTTTCCCCTCCGGGAATACCAAACAGCCTGGGGCCAAAACCGAGGCTGAACTCGTGAACCTTGATCCCAACCATTTTCGCCACAATAAAATGGCCGAACTCGTGGAACACTATTAAAAGCCCGAAGACAAAAATTGAAGCGATAAACGTTGTCATTACAGCACCCCATAGCCCTTAATTGATTTGTTTTTAATCATTGTCCCAGCCGTTCTCCTGGCCCAGAGATCAGCCTCCATAACTTCCTCCAGCACCGTTACATTAATTGCGTTGTGTTTATGCATAACGCCTTCCACAACGGCCGGAATGCCCGTAAAAGTCAGCGCTCCCTTTAAAAAAGCGTCTACCGATATTTCATTGGCAGCGTTTAATACGGCAGGCATCGTGCCGCCCACCCGGCCGGCCTCAAATGCCAAACGCAGGGATGGAAAGCGATCAATGTCCGGCGTTTCAAAGGTTAAATCTTTTAATTCAGCCGTTTTTAGTCTCGCGGCCGGCCCATTTACGCGCTCCGGGTAGGTGAGGGCGTATTGTATGGGCAGGCGCATGTCCGGTGCGCCCATTTGGGCGATAATTGAGCCGTCAACAAATTCAACAGCTGAATGAATGATACTTTGCGGGTGGATCAGCACCTCTATCTGTGAATAGTTTACCCCAAACAACCATTTAGCTTCAATTACTTCCAAACCTTTATTCATTAATGTAGCCGAATCGACAGTCACCTTTTTTCCCATATTCCAGTTGGGATGGCGCAGCGCCATCTCTACCGTCACATTTTTCAACTGAGAGGCGCTCAGTTCCCGGAAAGGGCCACCGGAGGCAGTTAACAATATTTTTTCAATCCGATCCAGTTTATTTCCATTCAGGCACTGCCATATTGCGGAATGCTCGCTGTCCACCGGGTATATGTTAGTTTTTTGCTGTGATGACAAATCCATAACCATCTGTCCTGCGGCAACTAAGGTCTCTTTGTTCGCCAGGGCAATATTTTTGCCCGAGCGCAGGGCGGCAAAGGTTGGGAAAATGCCTGCCGCCCCCGACACAGCTACAACCACGAGATCAGCCTCACTCATGGAGGCTATGGATTCCAATCCTTTTTTGCCCCAAACCAGTTCAGGAATTTTCCCGGGATCCAGCTCGTTTTTCAGCAGATCCAATTCCTCCAGCCCGAAAAGAGCTGCAGATAACGGATGAAACTCTTTGATCTGTTCGGCCAGCAAGCGCCAGTTTCCTCCAGCGGCTAAACCAATAACCGTAAATTTATCCGGCAGGTTTCTAATTACGTCCAGCGTTTGCCGGCCAATGGAACCGGTGCTTCCAAGCACGACAATCTTTTTCATCTTATTCCCCATCATTTCTTCAATCATTGTTTTGCTCTGGGCAGAATTATCCCCGCCTTGTAAAAAGACTGGATTGCTATAAGTAAAATCGGCCCGGCGATCAAACCTGGAATCCCCAGGGTCCACAGCCCGGCATACATGGAAGCCAGGGTTGCCAGTGGGTGCAGGCCCAGGTTACCCGACACAATTTTTGTTTCCAGGACTTGCCTGACAATGAGGACCACCAAATACA
The DNA here is from genome assembly GCA_964390855.1 of uncultured Eubacteriales bacterium. Classification (GTDB taxonomy): domain Bacteria; phylum Bacillota; class Desulfotomaculia; order Desulfotomaculales; family Pelotomaculaceae; genus Syntrophopropionicum. The sequence continues at coordinate 6,782 of CAYMJG010000040.1, forward strand.
GGATTGATAGTTTTACGCCGAACATAGTGGCGCCGGTGGCAAAAGACCATGCCAGCCAGGGCAGGTAAATGGTTGCCGGCCCTAAAACTGGAATCAGGTCAAAGACGCCGATTATTAAGCCAACCAGTAGCGCATAATCCGCACCTATTAAATAAAGGCCCGCGACACTTAAAAAGGTTGATATGGAAATCAAAATAGCCTGTGCCTTTACATATGCCATAAAAGCAGCTGCAACAGCGCCTGACGTGCTAATAATCTTTTCACCCCAAGATTCGGGCGCCAGGTGCAATATAAAATTTATGATCATCTGTTTGTCACGGGTTATAAAATATGATGAAAGAAGTATTACCACCATTACAACAAGGGTGCCCGGAACCATGGAGATAAATGACAGGAGCGAATTGGCAATTCCCGTGGCCACCCCCTGGAGATTTGAAGCAACGCTGTTTAGGTTTTGCTCAATTGAAGAGGTGACACCCGCGGGCAGTGTTACATAAAAATCAGCCGTTTTATCAACCAAGACCTGGACATAACCTTTAATCTCCATAGTCAACCCAGGCAGCGAAGCAGAAAGATTGATTAACTCGGTAACGAGCCGGATTATGATCAGGGAGATGATCACACCAATAGCACCGAAAACAAACACCATGGTGGTTAGGACGGCCAGGCCCCTGGACATCTTCATTCTTTGCAGTAAATTGACCACCGGCTCCATGAACATTCCGATAACTATAGCTATTATGAAGGGTACAAGAATTGGCAAAGCATATTTAATAAAGGCCACAACGGCAAGTATGGCAACAGCCGTATAAATTATCAGCAGCAATGGCCTTGGCATCATTTTCACCTCAACCTATGATAAACAAGAGTACAAAGTAATAAACCAGCGGCGCCGTAAAAAGCAAACTGTCAATACGGTCAAGAATGCCGCCATGTCCTGGTATCAGGTCGCTGGAATCTTTAATCCCGGCTTGTCTTTTGAAAGCTGATTCCAGCAGGTCACCCACCAGCGCGGCGGCGCCCAGGCACAAACCCAGCAGCAATATCTCGGCCACAGGCAAAAATGTGTATATAACAGAAAACACTGCAGCAACCAGGATGCTCCCCGCTAAACCGCCTAAAGCACCCTCCAGTGTTTTTTTAGGACTGAGCGTTGGGGCCAGTCTTCTTCTGCCGAATAGTTTACCGACAAAATATGCGGACGTGTCCGTAGCCCACGTTGCGGTCAGAGTGAAGATTAGCCAGATCCAACCGTCAGGCATCATTCTAAGAAGATAAAAATAATTCAACAGCCCCACATACATTATCCCCATCATGGCGCCGGCGCTGTCAAGCAGTGAATAACGCGGATATAACGCTACTGTGGCCAGGAGATACATAAAAAGGATAATTGTGATAGTTGGACCGGGATAGCCGTCTTTATACAGAAATGAGCCGGCAGTCATAATCAGCCCGCCTGCCAGGGTCAGCCAAAGCGAGGGCTTTAGCCCAAACTTTGTTAGCATTTCATTTATTTCCCTTAGACCCAGGACGATAATCAGCCCGATCAGGAGTATTAAGGGAATTCCTCCAAACCATACGGCTGTTACAACCAGGGGAATACCGACAAGGGCGCTTATAACCCTTTGCGCAAGCAAAATATTCACCAACCCGTCAGGTTTGTTCCACTATCATTTTTGTAAACCACCAAACCGCCTTTCCCGGCTCTGGTACTCAACTATGGCCCTGACCAAGTGTATTCTGCGAAAGTCGGGCCACAGCACGGTTGTATGCCAGAATTCGGTATACGCCAGTTGCCATAACAAAAAGTTACTAATCCGAAAGTCACCGGACGGTCTGATTAGCAGGTCCGGGTCGGGCTGGCCGGATGTATACAGGTATTGTGATATGGTATTAACATCGATCTGATCAACAGATAAGCCGCCCTCATTAACCTTATTCGCTATCTTTTGAACTGCTTCAACAATTTCAGTGCGACCGCCGTAGTTCAGGGCCAGGTTCAGTAGCAGGCCTTTGTTTGACTTGCTGTGTTTCACAGCCTGATCCAGCGCCCTGATGGCGTCAGGCGGCAAATCTTCCAATTTGCCGATTGGGTTAATTTTTACACCCTTCCGGCACAATTCATCTATTTCTTTGTAAAGATATTCCACAAGGAGATCCATTAGGACATTGACTTCATCCACAGGACGCTTCCAGTTTTCGGTTGAGAAGGCATAAACAGTTAAAATTTGTATATTATACTCTGAACAGGCCCTGACAACATCCCTCAGGGATTCAACACCGGCTTTATGCCCAAAAAACCTCGGTAAGCCACGGCTGTTTGCCCAACGACCATTGCCGTCCATAATAATGGCGATATGACAGGGCATCCTGCTCCAGTCGATTTTCGCCAATAAATCTTCCAGATCCGTTCCGCCTGGCCCTTGGGCTTCTTTCTGCCGCCACAGGCGTGCTATTTTATTGTACATTATTAACCACTCCCGGATCCTAAAAAAGTAACAAGACAAGGGCGGGCTTAGATGCATCCTGTTATTCCCAATAAATAAGGTTATATAAACAACCCCCTCGCATGTGAGGGGGTTAAGTGATTGCTACTCTTCGATGATAGCTCCTGTAGGACAGGCGTCAACACAAGCTCCACACTCAGCACATTTATCTTGATCGATTACATAAATATCACCTTCACTAATTGCATCGTTAGGGCATGCGTCCAGGCAGCTACCGCAGGCCAGGCATTCATCTGTAATTTTGTATGACAAAATTATCCACCTCCTCTCTTTATATCTTCAAACACGACAATTACCACCCCTCTATTTTTCGAGACCTTTTTAAAGCAAACAACTCTGGGGTTATCCTCAGGTGTTGCTTTAACAGGCCGGGTGACCATAATTTCAGTTTCGTATCCGGACGCCCGGCATATAAGCAAGGCTGCATCCAGTGGATAACCAATGATATCAGGTATCTGGCCCATTATTAAACCTGCATTATTTCCTGTTCTTTGGTAGATAAAATGCTGTCGACATTTTTGATCATCTGGTCTGTCAGTTTTTGCACCTCATCCTGATGCCGCTTTAGCTCATCTTCAGAAATTTCCCCATTTTTTTGTGCTGCTTTCAGGTGATCGTTTGTGTCGCGGCGGACGTTGCGGATTGCCACACGGCCTTCTTCAGCTTTTTTCTTGATCACCTTCATCAAATCAACCCGTCTTTCCTGCGTAAGCTGTGGCACAGCCAGTCTGATCACGGTGCCGTCACTGGCGGGTGTAATCCCCAGATCGGACTTCATAATCGCACGCTCAATCTCAGGAATTGAGCTCTTATCCCATGGCTGGATCACCAGCAGCCTGGCTTCCGGCACTGTGATGTTGGCAAGTTGGTTAACAGGTGTCGGGGTCCCGTAGTAATTAACCATAATTTTGTCAAGCAGTGCAGGTGTAGCCCTCCCGGCGCGCATTGAGGCAAATTCCTTTTTGACCACTTCAATGGTTTTTTTCATGTTACCTTCAGCTTCGCTAATTATCTCTTTGACCAAAAGAGTCGCCTCCGATGTAGGTACCAATTTTTTCTCCGAAAACTGCCCTCTTAATGTTGCCGTGCATATTTAAATCAAAAACAATCACAGGTATTTTATTATCCATACACAATGAAGCTGCGGTAGAATCCATTATGCCCAATCCACGGTTAAGCATTTCTATATAGGTGAGCTCCGCAAATTTTTTCGCTCCGGGATTGAGCAGCGGATCGCAGTCATAAACCCCGTCCACTCTTTTTGCCATGAGGATTACCTGGGCTTCGATCTCCGCCGCCCGCAGAGCCGCAGTGGTGTCGGTTGAGAAATAAGGATTTCCAGTACCCCCGGCAAATATAACCACCCGGCCTTTTTCCATATGCCTGATGGCACGCCTTCTGATATAAGGCTCAGCGACCTCTTTCATTTCAATGGCGGTCTGTGTGCGGGTGTTTACCCCCAATTTTTGCAGGGCGTCATGCAGAGCCAGGGAGTTCATAACCGTGGCCAGCATGCCCATGTAGTCCGCTGTGGCCCTGTCCATTCCTTTGGCGCTTCCAGCCACCCCACGCCAAATATTTCCACCACCGACCACTATGGCTATTTCCACCCCGAGGGCCGCCACCTCTTTGATCTGCCCGGCTATAGTGTTAACAACATCGGGGTCAATGCCAAAACCCAGGGACCCGGCCAAAGCCTCACCGCTCAATTTCAATACAATGCGGCTGTATTTTGGAGCAACCATATCAGGCAAAAACCTCCAGTCCCAAAATAATTCTACAATCTATCCAAAATTCCTTTTGGGAAATTTTTATTTACAGACATTTTGGGTCATTGCCTGGACCTCGGTTGCCAGATCCGACTGCTTCTTTTCAATTCCTTCGCCCAATTCGTACCTGGTGAAACGCCTGACGTTAATGTTTTCTCCTATTTTAGCTATTTTTTCAGTGAGCAGTTGCTGTATAGTCAGGTTTGTGTCTTTAATAAAAGGTTGCTCCAGCAAGCACACTTCCTTATAATATTTCTCAATACGGCCGGCAACCATTTTGTCTACTATTTTTTCTGGTTTTCCTTCGTTGAGCGCCTGAGCGCGCAGGATCTCCCTTTCTTTTTCCAACGCCTCGGCAGGCACTTCCTCCTTGCTGACAAACTCAGGTTTGGCAGCAGCGATCTGCATTGCTATATCCCTGGCTAGAACCTTGAATTCATCGGTTTTGGCCACAAAATCAGTCTCACAGTTAACTTCGACGAGAACACCTATTTTCCCTATACCGTGTATGTAGGATTCAATCAAGCCTTCAGCGGCTATCCTACCTGCTTTCTTGGCGGCGGCAGCCAGCCCCTTTTCCCTTAGATAGGTCACTGCTTTTTCCAGGTTCCCGCCCGTTTCTCCAAGCGCTTTTTTACAATCCATCATGCCCGCCCCGGTACGTTCCCGAAGTTCTTTCACCTGACTTGCAGATATAGACATTTATTATTACCCCCTTATGACAAATTAAACCTGCATATGATATTATAACCATAATTATTTAAAGAGATGTCCATTACCGGTGATTATTTTTTTTATCACCTGAATCCTTTGCTGGTTCCCGACAGGCAGAAAAAAGGCAGGGGTTGCTCAGCATGAATGTCCCCCGCCGTTATTTTGTGACTATTCCTCGATTTGTTCTCCTTGTTTTCCCTCGAGGACAGCTTCAGCCATCTTGCTGGTTAAAAGACGCACAGCTCTAATGGCGTCATCGTTTCCTGGTATAATATAGTCTATTTCATCAGGGTCACAATTTGTATCCACGATGGCTACAATGGGAATACCCAGTTTTCTTGCTTCCGCTACCGCGATGCGTTCTTTCCGGGGATCAATAACAAACAACGCCCCCGGCAGGCGCCTCATTTCCTTTATGCCGCCCAGAAATTTCTGAAGCTTTTCCTTTTCATGCAGTAATTCCGCAACTTCCTTTTTTGGCAGGACCTCCATGGCTCCGTTGGTTTCCATCTTCTCCAGTTCCAGCAGGCGGTCAATCCTGCGCCTGATCGTCTGGAAGTTGGTCAACATGCCGCCCAGCCAGCGCTGGTTGACAAAAAACATGCTGCAACGCTCTGCTTCCTCTCTTACTGCTTCCTGAGCCTGTTTTTTGGTACCGACAAAAAGAATGGTATCCCCGTTGAAAGAAAGCTGTTTGACAAAATTATATGCTTCCTCGACCTTTTTTACTGTCTTCTGTAAATCAATTATATAAATGCCATTGCGGTCAGTAAAAATAAAGGGGGCCATTTTGGGATTCCAGCGGCGGGTTTGGTGTCCAAAATGCACTCCTGCTTCCAGGAGTTGTTTCATAGATATTACAGCCACTTACTACACCTCCTTCCCCCTGCGGTTTTTATCCTCCGTTTCCTTCATCCTCTGCAAGGCCCCGGCGGGGCACCCTTGCACAAATCCGGCAACGTGTGTACTTCACACCAGTTGGTATTTTACCACATAGAAAATCCCGGCGCAAGCCGGGTTTTTGTATTCCACCAATTCCAGGCGGGAAGCAACCCGCCTGCTTTAGATATGACACACTAGTGCTGTTTTAGCTTGTCTAGTTCCTTGATCAATCTGTCATTTAGCACCCGTATATATGTCCCTTTCATACCGAGGGACTTGGACTCAATTACCCCGGCGCTTTCAAATTTACGCAGGGCGTTTACGATAACAGAACGGGTAATGCCGACGCGGTCGGCAATTTTGCTGGCAACCAAAAGTCCTTCATCGCCTTCCAGCTGTTCAAAGATATGCTGCACCGCATCTAACTCAGAATATGACAGGGTACCCAGGGCTATCTGCACAGCCGCAAGTTTGCGGGCGTCTTCCTCTATCTTTTCAGCCCTGGCGCGGAGGATTTCCATTCCCACTACAGTAGCGCCGTATTCCGCAAGTATAAGGTCCTCATCGCTGAAATAATTTTCAAATCTCCCTAGAATCAACGTGCCTAGCCTGGCGCCGGCCCCGACAATCGGGATTATGGTTGAAACCTTATTATTGTAGCGGCAGGTCTCCTCTACAAAAAGGCAGGCGTTTTTGGTCTGGCAGAAGTTCGCCCGGGTCTGCACTACCCGCATCAGGTTTTCGTTATAGTCTTCAGGAAAACCGCCACGGCCTTCAACGATATTTGTCATAATATCGCAGGTCCAACCTGTAAGATATGAATACCCCAGAACCTTTCCGTCCCTATCAAGGATATAAATACTGGCTCCGATGTTTACGCTTAAAACAACGGCTACCTCATTAAAATCTACAGATGTATTACCTGCCGACTTCTGCAGTATCTTATTAATATCCCTGGTTTTTTCCAGTAGTACTCTCATCCCGCCCCGCCTTTCCACTACAAAATATACCGGCTTAAATCCTCATTTTTGGCCAGTTCACCTAATTTTTCACCAACGTAGTTCCTATCTATCTTGATTTCCTTTTCAGTAAGTTCCGGTGCTTCAAATGAAATATCTTCCAGCAGTTTTTCAAGTATGGTGTGCAGTCTACGGGCACCTATGTTCTCTGTTTGTTCATTAACAGTATAAGCGATTTCGGCAATTTCCACAAGTGAATTTTGTGAAAATTCAACCTGTACGCCTTCAGCAGCAAGCAATTCTGTGTACTGTTTGACTATCGCGTTTCGTGGTTCTGTCAAAATTTGTTGAAAATTTTCCCGGGTTAGGCTTTCCAGTTCAACCCTGATGGGGAAGCGGCCCTGCAATTCAGGGATCAGGTCGGATGGTTTGGCGGTGTGGAAAGCTCCGGCAGCTATAAAAAGCATGTGGTCGGTTTTCACCGGGCCGTACTTGGTCATTACGGTGGAGCCCTCAACAATGGGGAGAATGTCGCGCTGCACACCGCCCCTGGACACATCCGGCCCATAACCTTCCCGCCCGGCAATCTTATCTATCTCATCAAGAAAAATAATCCCGTCTTCCTCTGCCCGTCTAACCGCCGTGGTGGTCACCTCGTCCATATCAATCAGCTTTTGCGCTTCCTGTTGGATCAATATTTTACGGCCTTCCTGTACCGTAACCTTGCGTTTGCGTTTTTTCTTGGGCAGAAAACCACCCAGCATATCCTGAATGTTGATACCCATTTCCTCCATGCCGGAGCCGCTGAACACCTCCAGCATGGGGGGCTTGGCATCTTCGACTTCAATTTCTATAAACTCGTTTTCCAGTTCACCTCTGGTTAGCTTTTCTGAGAGTATGTCCCGTTCAAAGTGAACCCTGGTGAACCGCTGCTCCTTGTCCTGATCCACCTGCTCCACCGGCTTATTGGCCCCAAAAAGCATTTCCAGCGGGTTGCGGGCGGGGGTTTCCTGCAACGGGTAGGGGGCCAGAAGTTCTATTATTTTCCCATTGGCCAACCTCTCGGCCCGATCCTGCACAGTATCCAATTTTTCCTGTTTGACCATGCGAATCGACGTTTCAACCAGGTCCCTGACCATGCTTTCCACGTCCCTGCCGACGTAGCCGACCTCAGTAAATTTTGTTGCCTCCACTTTAATGAAAGGCGCTTTGACCAGCCTGGCCAGGCGGCGGGCTATCTCCGTTTTGCCTACCCCGGTGGGCCCAATCATCAGTATGTTTTTGGGTATTACCTCGTCTCTGAAGTCCTCAGGCAGCAGTTTGCGCCGGTAACGGTTGCGCAGGGCTACCGCCACTGCTTTTTTCGCCTGGTGCTGGCCCACAATGTATTTATCCAGTTCCTCAACAATCCGGCGTGGTGTTAAATCCTTCACTTGGTATTCCTCCATATTATAATTCTTCTACTATTATATTCTCATTGGTATAAATACATATATCTGCGGCAACCAAAAGGGCCTCGTGGGCAATGTCGGCCGCTCCCAGGGCTGTGTGCTTGATCAGCGCCCGGGCGGCGGCCAGGGCATACGGGCCGCCGGATCCGATAGCCGCCACACCGTCATCCGGCTCGATTACCTCGCCCCCGCCGGATATGATCAGCAAGTCATCCCGGTTAGCCACGATTAGAAGAGCTTCCAGCCTTCTCAGCACCCTGTCGGTCCGCCAATCTTTGGCCAACTCCACAGCGGCGCGCTGCAGGTTGCCGTGGAATTCCTCCAGCTTACCCTCGAATTTTTCGAAAAGGGTGAATGCGTCTGCAACGGAACCGGCAAAACCGGCGACAACATTATCTTTATAGAGGCGTCTGATTTTCCTGGCTCCTTTTTTTATAACGGTATTCTGGGCAAAGGTTACCTGCCCGTCGCCCGCCAGAGCAACCTTGCCGTCTTTTTTTACTGCTACTATGGTAGTTGCGTGAAACATATTGTTCTCCCTTCAATGGTGGTTTAGCGGCCCCGCATGCAATGAAACAAAAGGAACGTCCCTTTGTTTCACTCCTTGGCCCGGGGGTGGGCCTTGCGGTAAACCTGTTTTAATCTTTCACTGGTCACATGGGTGTAGATCTGCGTGCTTGATAAACGGGTATGGCCCAGCAGTTCTTGCACAGACCGGAGATCAGCGCCGGCGTTTAAAAGATGTGTGGCAAAGGAATGGCGCATGGTATGCGGGCTGATCCCCCGTTCGAGATTTATTTGCCTGGCATATTTATTCAGTATTTTACGGGTTCCCCGTGCGGAAAGCCGTGTACCCCAGCGGTTTAAAAAAACCGCGTTGTTTATTTTTTTTTCCGGCGCATTGGACAAAAGGACCAGTCGCGCACCGGAAAGGTAATTCCGCAGCGCCTTAACGGCCTGTGTACCGAGCGGAACCAACCTTTCTTTAGTTCTTTTACCCGTAACCCGCACATACCCTGCACCTAAATCCAGGTCCCAAAGATCAAGCTGCGTTAATTCATTTATCCTCAGGCCTCCCCCATACAACACCTCTAAGAGAGCCCGGTCGCGAACGCCGAGCGGCTGTCCTAAATCCGGCGCCTCTACCAGTATTGCCGCTTCCCCTTCGTATAAAAAACGCGGCAGCCGCTTTTCCAGCTTGGGACTGAGAACTCTTGATAAATCGTTTTCCACGATTATTTTTTCTCTTAACAAGTATTTATAAAAAGAGCGCCATGCTGCCAGTCTCCTGGCTACAGTAGCGCGGGCAAGTCCGCGCTTGCGCTGGTGGGCCAGGTAGTGGCGAAATATCCTGTGGTCTATTTCTTGCGGCGTGATGTCCTGGTCCCCTTTTTCCAGGAGCGGGGAAAAAAAATCAAGTCCATCAAAAAGGTCCTTCTGGTAACTCTCTATCGTCCTTGGTGATGCATTTTTTTCCACCTGTAGATAGATTAAAAAATTGTCAATATGGCTATACATTTATATATCACCTACCCTAGTGGCTGCCTTTCATAAATTAAATCAGCTATCAAGACAGCAGCCGTCAATTGATCTCAGGGCGCTATCCGATATGGCGCTGCAGCGTTCTTTTTTATCCCGGTATTTTCCTCTCCCAGGCGGAAAAAGACCGAAGTTAATGTTCATTGGCTGAAAATGCGCGGGGTCCGCTGTCGTTATATAATGGGCCAGGGCGCCGTGGGCCGTGTCCACGGGGAATATAAAAGGTTTTTTCCCCTGTGCGATCCTGGCGGCGTTAATACCCGCCACCAGACCGGACGACGCCGATTCAACATAACCTTCCACCCCGGTGATCTGGCCTGCAAAAAAAAGACCGGGCCGGCTTTTGCTCTGGTATGAAGGCTGCAGCAAAACCGGGGAATTTATGTAGGTATTTCTATGCATCACCCCGTAGCGCATAATTTCTGCCTTCTCAAGTCCGGGGATCAGGCGGAACACCCTTTGCTGCTCGCTCCATTTTAAACTTGTTTGGAAACCCACCAGGTTGAACAACGTCCCTTCATTGTTTTCCTGTCTTAACTGCGCCACAGCGTAGGATCCCTTGCCTGTGCGGGGGTTGGTCAACCCCACTGGCTTCAAGGGCCCGTAGCGGAGCGTGTCCATCCCGCGGGCGGCCAGGGCCTCCACCGGCATGCACCCTTCAAAATGCGTTTCCCGCTCGAAATCCTTTCTGGGCGCCCTTTCAGCATTAACCAGCGCTTCTCTGAAGCGATCATACTCATCCCTGGTAAAGGGACAGTTCAGATAGGCGCTGTCACCCTTACCATAGCGGGAGGAGCGGAAAACCTTATCCATATTAATCGACTCCGCTGTGACTATAGGCGCCACAGCATCATAAAAGTAAAGGTATTCCTTGCCGGTAAGGCGGCGTATAGCCCCCTGCATGGCGTCTGAGGTAAGGGGACCGGTAGCCAGGATTGTCAGTTGGTGATCAGGTATATCTTTTACCTCACCCCGCTGGATCTTTACAAGCGGGTGAGCCGCAAGGGTTTCAGTCACATACCCGGCAAACAAGGCTCGATCAACGGCCAGGGCGCCTCCCGCGGGAATTCGCGACTGATCGGCGCAGCTAATGATCAGCGAGCCTAAACGTCGCATTTCTTCCTTGAGTAATCCCACTGCATTTTCCAGGGCCATCGACCTGAAAGAATTGCTGCAGACCAGTTCTGCGAATTCCCCGCTCAGGTGAGCGGGGGTCAATTTTCCAGGGCGCATCTCAAAAAGCCTGACCATAATACCCCTTTTTACAACCTGCCAGGCGGCTTCAGATCCGGCCAAACCTGCCCCGACAATGGTGACGGCCGGTGAAGCTGCGCCATAAGAAAGGCTTGCCGGCTTTTCAATTGGATATTTTATTCCGGGTCTCTTATCCATCCTATGTCCTTGTTTCACCTGCCAGGGGCAACCCTTCATTTGCCCCCGCCGGCTTTGCAGATTTTTTGGTGGCCGCCTTTTTTTCCGGTTCTGTTTTATAACCGCATTCAGCATTTTGACAGAGAAGGTAGCTATTTTTCCCACTTTTCTTTTTTTCCACCATTAAACCACCGCAATTGGGACATTTGATCTTGGAGGGCTGGTCCCAGATTACAAAATCGCATTCGGGGAAACGGCTGCAACCGAAAAATTTCCTGCCTTTCTTGCTGCGGCGGGCTACCAGTTCTCCTGCGCAACGTGGACAGTTTACCCCGGCCGGTTCTAAAAGCGGTTTGGTGTTGCGGCATTCGGGAAAACCCGGGCAGGCCAAAAACTTGCCGTAGCGGCCCATCTTTATGACCATGTTGCGGCCGCATTGCTCGCAAATCTCATCGGTAACTTCGTCGGGAACCTTGACATGGCCGATTTCCTCTTCAGCCTTTTCTAAGGTCCGGCTAAAAGGCTGATAAAAATTGTCCAGGAGCTGGACCCAGTCCTGCTCCCCTTCCTCAATTTTGTCCAATCTTTCCTCCAGTCCGGCGGTAAACTGGACATCGATAATATCATGAAAGTGATTTTTCAGCATAGACACGACGATATCGCCAAGCTCCGTAGGATAAAACTGCTTCTTTTCCCTGACCACATAGGCCCTCTTAATAATTGTTTCGACGATTGGCGCGTATGTGCTAGGCCTGCCGATGCCCTTTTCTTCCAGTATTTTGACCAGTGTCGCTTCTGTATAACGGGGGGGCGGCTGGGTAAAGTTCTGCTTCGGGGCAAGGGAAAGAGCCTCGACTTCCTCGCCTTCGTTTAACTCGGGCAACAAACCTTCTTCTTCTTTATCATCGTTATCTCTGCTTTCTGTGTAGACCTTGATAAACCCGGGAAAAAGGATGACCGATCCGGTAGCGCGGAAAACGTATACACCGGTGCTGACATCCACACTGGTTGTGTCGTATACCGCCTGGCTCATTTGGCTGGCCAGGAAGCGGGACCAGATTAGCTTGTAAAGTTTATACTGATCGTTGGTCAGGTAGCCTTTAACCTGTTCAGGTTCTCTTCGTATTGCGGTGGGGCGGATCGCTTCATGGGCGTCCTGGATCTTGCCTTTGCCTTTTGCGGCAGCAGACGCCTTGCCGACATACTGGGCCCCGTAGCGTTCGGTGATGTAGTTTTGCGCCTCCTCCCTGGCGGAAGATGAAACTCTTGTGGAATCTGTGCGGATGTATGTGACCAGGCCGGAGGTCCCCTCTTTGCCCAGGTCCAGACCTTCATAGAGCTGCTGGGCGATCATCATCGTTTTTCTGGCGGTAAAGTTCAGTTTGCGATAGGCCTCTTGCTGAAGGGTACTGGTCGTAAAGGGTGGGGCGGGCCTGCGGGTCTTCTCTTTGCGCACAATCTTGGATACTATATAATGGGCGCCTTTGAGTTCTCCCAGTATTTCCTGCATTCCTTTTTCATTCTTTATTTCAATGTTTTTATTTTTGCATTTTAAAAGCTTTCCTTCAAAAGGCGCCCATCCGGTCTTGAGAAACAAACCGGTCAGGGTCCAGTATTCCTCTTGTTCAAAATCCCTAATTTCCGCCTCCCGGTCGCAGATCAGGCGCACGGCCACCGACTGTACCCGCCCGGCGCTAAGTCCTTTTTTTATCTTGCGCCACAGCAACGGGCTCAAATTATAGCCCACCAGACGGTCAAGGATACGACGGGCCTGCTGCGCGTTGACCTTATTAATATCAATAGAGCGTGGCTCGCGCGCGGCATTTTGAATGGCCTGTTTAGTGATCTCGTTAAATTCAATGCGGCAAGGTTTTTCAGCGGGAATATCCAGGATGTTCTGCAGGTGCCAGGCGATTGCTTCCCCTTCCCGGTCGGGGTCGGAGGCAATCAGCACCTGGTCAGCTTTTTTTACAGCAGTTTTCAGATCCCTTATGATATCGCCTTTGCCGCGTATGGTAATATATTTCGGTGCAAAATTTTCATTAACATTTACCCCGAATTGGCTTTTCGGCAGATCCCGGACGTGGCCCATGGAGGCCTTGACAAAATATTTTTTCCCCAGGAATTTGCCGATCGTTTTTGCTTTGGCCGGCGATTCCACAATTACCAGTATTCTAGACAAAAAAACACCTCATTTTAATTTACCCTTCTTAAATTGCCATCTATTATAGCTTATTTTCCTTAAATCTATCCATTATGAAAACATTTTAGAACGAACTCCAGCTTGCACGAACGTACAATTTCCCCGGCATCTGCCTGGTTAGACCCTTTATTTCCAGGTAGGCCAGGGCCGCTAAAACCTTTTGCGGCAAAAATCCTGTTCTGTCAATCAGTTCGTCCAAAGAAACTGGTTCTAACGTAAGCAAATCATACAATGCCTTTTCCTCAACACTCATTTTTACTTTCCCGCCGGTATTTTCTTTCTGGATCGGAAATAGCCTTTCCAATCCCATTTCATCTATAATATCCCCGGCGCCTTCAACCAGCCTGGCGCCCTGCTTGATTAACCTGTGCGGCCCGCGACTTAAGGGGCTGACAATATTTCCCGGCACAGCCATTACGTCACGGCCCTGCTCCAGCGCAAAATCAGCTGTGATCAGGGCGCCGCTCCTTTCAGCAGCCTCAGTAACTACCGTTCCCAAAGACAGGCCGCTGATAATCCTGTTTCTGGCCGGAAAATGCCAGGGTTCCGGCGGAGTGCCCAGCGGGTACTCGCTGATCACCGCTCCGCTGTCCACAATTCTGTCCATAAGCTTTTTGTTTTCTCGCGGGTAAACCACGTCCAGGCCGCTGCCCAGTACGGCGATTGTCCTGCCGCCGCCTGCCAGGGCCCCCTTGTGGCCGGCTGTATCAATACCCCGGGCCATGCCGCTTACCACCGTTACGCCCAGCGCCGCTAAATCCTTGGCCAGTTTTTCAGCAACCAGCAGGCCGTAGGGTGATGGCCTGCGGGAGCCGATTAGCGCGATAGCCAGCTTGTCCGAAGAATTAAGTGACCCTTTGATAAAAATAACCGGAGGCGGGTCGAAAATCTGCAAAAGATTTTCCGGGTAATCGGGTTCATTATAGCAGATAAAATTTACTCCGGAACGGTGGAGCCTGTCAGCTTCTTCAACGGGATCAGATTCCGCCCTGCGGCGCGCAAGGTTTTCCGGATCACCGGCGCCGATTCCCGGTATTTCGCTGAGTTCTTTAACACCGGCTTCCCAGGCTGCCCGGGGTGAACCGAAATGTTTTAAAAGCGACCACAGCTTTTTCCCCTGTTCCGGCAACAGGCACTGCCAGCCGAGCAGGTATATTCTATCCTCCAACAGATATTCTCCCCTCAAGTTATCTTTAATCCCATTCTTTTCGGGGTACAAGCAAAATCCTCCTGCTTGTCGGAAATGTTTTCTTTTCCTGTCTCGAAATTAGATCATGCTCAGTAAATTGTTAATATTCTGTTTTTTCCTCAGTACATCTGTAAAAACATCACCCAGCCCGCCGATTCTTTTGAAGATGGTATTAATATTGTAATTACCCGGCTGGAAACCGCCTCCCTCTATTTCCCCCCAAAGCAAGGGAGTTGATACCGGCGCTCCAGGACGGGGACGCAAACTGTATTGAAAAGCCATGGTTTTACCTCTGCCGTTCTGCAGGTAGTCCAGATAGACCTTGCCCGCTCTCTTTTCTATTTTTCTTTCCAGCGTGATTTTATCCGGGTAAACGTTTTGCGCCAGTTCGGCGACATACTTCATTGACCCGGTAACCTTCTGCCATGAATAAACAGGCTCCAGCGGGATAAAAAGGTGTAAGCCGCGGGAGCCGGAAGTTTTGGGAAAACATGCAATACCGAACCGCTCCAGGATATGCCTTACCAGGAGGGCTATCTCCAGTATATCAGCGAAAGTGGCCCCTTCCGCCGGATCCAGGTCCATAACAGCTATATCGGGACATTCCAGGTTTTCTATCCTGGCCAGCCAGGCATGCATTTCAATGCAGACCTGGTTGGCCAGCCAGACTTCATGGCCGTCCACATTTACATATGATTCCTTCATCTAAAAACACCCCGTTTTTTAGCTTTTACAGAAATCAGCATAGTCAAACCTCTTGAAATGAGGATAAATAAGAGTACAGCAGCAATAAACCTGGACCATTTCATTTACTCCACAAGATTATCCGTACACAAGAGCGCTACCCCATCTACATATCTGAAACAAAAAAGCAGGGTTCCCCTATGCCGGAGCACACTGCTTTACATTAGTATGACAGAAAGAGACTATTCAAAAGTGTCTTTCCCAACGTTGATTACCTTTGGCACCCTGCCATGCTTTTCAAATAAAAGCTAGATATTTTTTTAAGAGCCTGCTTCCGCACTGTTTTTCGCAAAAACTATCCACATGCCAATTGGGCTATGATCGATATAATAATCGGCGATGCCGGCTTCAGCCATTACTGTGCGATATTTTTCAGGCGCGGCCGCACCGATATTTTTGCGCAGGTGTTCCGACCAATTGGGCTGAAGCCGCCGCATTTCCTCATCAATCTGCTTTTTCAGCCCAGGTGTGCCAAACCCGCCGCCGATAAAGGCCTTACCGCCAGGCGCCATAACCCGGTATATCTCACTGAAAGCCCCCGGCAAATCTCGCCAGAAAAACACAGAACCCCGGCTTACAACAAGCTGCGCCGAACCGTCTGCCAGAGGAATCTGGTGTACATCCGCCAACAGAACAGACACTTTTTTTTGCAATTGGCAATCATTGATATTTTTCCGGGCAATAGCCAACACTTCGGGGTTGCTATCCACGAGGTTGACCTCCAGATTGCTTAGCCCGGCTATGGCCAGTCCCAGATAGCCGCCGCCGCAACCAAGATCAAGGCATAAACCGCTTGATATCTTACTTGCCTCAAGAAATTGTCCAGCTATCACCGGATAAACAGGTGCAAAAAGTTGGCGGGCGAGTTGGTCAAATTGCTCTGCTGTGGCGTCCATTTTACCTTACCTCCGTTTCTTATATAGATTGCTGCTGCACGCATTTCATTCAGCCGACTGGCGTTCGTAAACAGCCCAGCGTTTCAATGGCCGAATGATTACAAACTCCAGGCCGACTAGAATTACGAGCAGCACCATAATCCAGGCAAAAAGATGATCTGTTTCTAGATAGGCACGGGCAATGGCCACCCTTTGGCCCATTCCTTCACGGGCGCCAAGCATTTCAGCCATGATCGTCAGGCGGATTGACGAAGCCATTGCCAGCGATAACCCGGCAATCAAGCAATGTCGTATGCCCGGCAGATAAATCTTGCTGATAGTAAGCAGCCGGGGCAAACGGTAGACCTGGGCCATTTGCAGTAAAGCCTGGTCAATAGATTTAAGGCCCTCCGCGGTATTGGTGTGCATTACCGGAAATACCAGTAACGCTACCAGAAAAATGGTCATATTTGTCCCCATGCCGAGCCAAACCATAGCCATGGTCACAAAGATAATTGCCGGCACGGCCAGCAAAAAGCTGATCAGCGGCTGCATCAGCAATTCCAAACGTTTAAGGCAGCCCGCCAGCAGGCCGGTGAACAGCCCGACAGTTATACCCATACTTACACCCGCTATCTGGCGCTGGAAGGTAATGGACAGGTTTTCCTTTAATTCACCGCTGTTATATAACGCCGCCAACGCTTGCAACGTTTCAACCGGCGAAGGAACCAGCACCCGGCTGTAGCGCATTGAAAGCGCCTGCCAGCACAGTACAATCAAAAATACGCCGGCCAGATAGTAATATCTCTTAGTTAGCTTGCCAGTAAAATTTTGCATCAGGTATTTTGCCGCCAAAGGCCCGGAGATCCGCAGTCCGGCTTAATTCTTTAAAGAAAGCCTCCACTTCAGCCTGGCAGTCGGCAGCGTGCCGGGGCTGCAGACGGGCGTATTTTAGAGATTGGCCTACTGCCGCGGCCTTCATGGCGGGAACATGTTTTTCAACTATAGGACCTATTTCCGCTGGATTATTGTTGACCCATTCCGCAGTATCAATATAGGCCT
>CAYMJG010000041.1:0-23719 GCA_964390855.1 uncultured Eubacteriales bacterium
AAGGCTCCCAAAAAATTGAGGAAAGGCTGTGGTTAAATGTCATTGACCGCCGAATTTTTTTGGAGGCTGTTTGAAGCGACTGGATCGGTAAGGGCCTACATATTGTACCGGAGACTGGCGGTTCACTAGGTATTGGTTGTTTTATGTAACTTTGTAATTCTATTTTAGCCACACAAACTTGAGAATTTAAAAAACAACAGCAATGAAGGGGAAGAGTAGCCGACCGGCGTTTCTCAGGGAAGGGGGATCGTTTGACTGGAAGTCCTCCCGGAATCAGGATCCGCAAAATTCACCCTGGAGCTGCAGCTGAACGTATTTAACCAGTAGGTGTAGCCGGATCTTCCCCGTTATCTGGAAGGTTGTGTTGGTGGGTGATATTGGCCCAGATTTTAAGTGGTTTATGCTTGAATGAGTATAAACTAGAGGGTGGTACCGCGGAAAAAGTTGTCGATCCGTCCCTGTAGAGGGGACGGTTTTTTATTTTTTTGCATTTTTATTAAAAATACAGCCCAGGAGGTAATCGGATGAAGGACAAGTTGCATGAGCTGAGCAGACAGGCGCGCGAGAAGATGGCTGGTTCCGGCAGTCTGGAGGAGCTCAACGAAATAAGGGTATGGTTTTTGGGCAAGAAAGGAGAACTGACCCGGATATTAAGGGGTATGGGCAGCCTCAGCGCCGAGGAGAGACCACGGATCGGCCAGATGGCGAACGAGATCCGGGCCGCCATTGAAGAGGAACTGACTGCCCGGACGGCGGTGCTGAAGAAACTGGACCGGGAGCAGAAATTGCGCAGTGAAGGGATAGATGTAACGCTTCCCGGAACACCCGGGAGACAGGGCGGCAGGCACCCTTTAAATATTGTGCAGGAAGAAATCGAGGACATATTTCTTGGACTGGGATACAGCATTGCCGAGGGGCCGGAGGTAGAAACGGATTATTATAACTTTGAGGCGCTGAATTTGCCCAAAGACCACCCGGCCAGGGATATGCAGGACACATTTTTCCTGGGCGGTGAAATTCTGCTGCGCACGCAGACCTCGCCCGTGCAGGTGCGTACGATGGAAAAAACCGCGCCGGCGCTGCCGGTGAAGATTATCGCACCGGGCAAGGTTTACAGACGCGACGATGACGCCACCCACTCGCCGATGTTCAACCAGGTGGAGGGACTGGCTGTTGACAGGCGCATTACCTTCAGCGACTTAAAAGGTACCCTGGCCCATTTTGCCCGGGAAATGTTCGGGGCACATACCAAAACCCGTTTCCGCCCCAGCTATTTTCCTTTTACGGAGCCCAGTGCGGAGGTTGATGTTTCCTGCGTGATATGCGGCGGTGGGGGCTGCCGGGTGTGCTCACATACCGGCTGGCTGGAAATCCTCGGCGCCGGCATGGTGCACCCGCGGGTGCTGGAGGTTTCCGGATACAATTCCGAGGAGGTAACAGGTTTTGCCTTCGGTATGGGGATAGAGCGGATCGCAATGCTGAAATACGGCATTGACGATATGCGTCTTTTGTTTGAAAACGACCTGCGCTTTCTGCGGCAGTTCTAGAGCAACATTAAAAGCAACTAAAACAATTAACAATCTGACAGGATTAACATGTTACATTAGGAGGGTTTTACACAATGAAGGTTTCGTACAAATGGCTGCAGGAGTTTGTTGAGATAGATATATCGCCTCATGAATTGGCCGACCGGCTTACCTTGGCCGGTATTACCGTAGAGGGTGTCAAGGAAATGGGCGCGGGCGTGAGCAAGGTGATCACCGGGCGGATCGACGCTATTGACCGGCACCCCAACGCGGACAAGCTGGTGGTCACATCCGTCAATGTGGGGACGGAAAATTTGCAGATTATTACCGCGGCGACCAATGTCAGCGCCGGTGACGTTATCCCTGTTGCCGTAGAGGGGGCGAAACTGGCTAGTGGACTGGTGATTAAGCGGGCCAAACTGAGGGGCGTGGAATCACGGGGCATGATGTGCTCCGGGCAGGAACTGGGCATCGACCCTAAAACCATGTCCGCTGAACAGGCCAACGGGATCATGATCCTGCCGCCGGGTACGCAGATCGGCAGGGACGCCAAAGAAATACTGGGGCTGGACGACTACATATTGGACCTGGACCTGACGCCCAACCGGGGCGACTGTCTTTCTATAATCGGTGTGGCCCGGGAGGTGGCGGCCCTGCTGGGCAAACCCTTTAAGGCGCCGCAGCCGGTTGCCGGCGAACTGGCAGAAAAAATTACAGGCCAGGTCAAGGTGGATATTTTAGATCCCGACCTATGCCGCCGCTTCGTGGGCCGGCTAATCAAAAACGTGCGGGCCGGCAGTTCCCCCCTGTGGATGCAGCAACGGCTGCGAGCCGCGGGGATGAGGCCGATCAGCAATATTGTGGACGTGACCAATTACGTGATGCTGGAGCTGGGCCAGCCGATGCACGCCTTTGACTATAATCTTTTGCAAGACGGCCATATCATTGTGCGCCGGGTAAGAGAAGGGGAAAAAATTATTACCCTGGACGGCGTGGCGCGGGATCTGGCCCCCGGTATGCTGGCCATTACCGACCCTTCAGGGCCTGTGGCCGTGGCCGGTGTCATGGGCGGGCAATCGACGGAAGTAACAGATAAAACGGAGTCTATCCTGCTGGAGTCGGCGTTTTTCAATCCGGTAAGTGTCCGCCGCACTTCAAAGGCGCTGGGGCTTCGTTCAGAGGCCTCCCTGCGTTTTGAAAAAGGCATCGACATCGGCGGCTGCGCCAGGGCCGCAGACCGGGCGGCGCAGTTGATTGCACAGATGGGCGGCGGGGAGGCCGTTTCCGGCCGGGTGGACATGGCGCCGGAAGCAATTACTGACCGGGTGGTCCGCTTTAGGCCGTCCCGGGCCTCATATGTGCTCGGGGTGGACATACCCGGTGGGACGGCCCGGGACATATTGACCAGCCTGCAGTTTAAGGTCCAGGAAGCCGGCGGGGAACTGCTGGTGACCGTGCCCACCCACAGGGTTGATGTCGGCCTGGAGGTTGACCTGATTGAGGAAGTGGCCCGCATGTATGGCTACAACAACGCGCCGGAAACACTTCCTTTCGGCGTGTCTACCGGCGGGATGAAAACAAAAGAGCAGGCCGCCGTCTCCAGTGTGCGCAGCCGGTTGGCCGCCTCCGGGCTGTATGAGGTAATGACCTACAGTTTCGTGCATCCGCGGGTTTTTGATTTAATGAATTTGCCTGCCGGCAGTCCCCATAGAAATACATTAAATATCCAGAACCCCTTGAGCGAGGAACATGCGGTGATGCGTACCATGCTTCTGCCGTGTCTGTTAGAAATCCTGGTGCGAAATTATAACCGCCGGGTACAAAACGGCGCCATTTTCGAAATCGGCCGAGTATTTCTTAACAGGGGGGCGGACACGCAGCCCCGGGAAAAGATGGTCCTTGCCGCTGCCGGCATGGGCAATTCCCCCGGAAGCTGGAACCTGGCGCCCGGTGAATTCAACTATTATTATCTGAAGGGCGTGCTGGAAAACCTTTTCAAGGGCCTGCGGACGGCGCCTGTCATATTCCGGCCGGAGCCCTCCGATCCCAGCTACCACCCCGGACGCACCGCCGTTTTGGAAGCCCAGGGGGACAGGTTGGGCATACTTGGCGAGCTCCACCCGGACGTCCTGGAAAAATATGAGCTGCCGGTCAAAGTTACCGCTTTTGAGCTGGATTTGGGCCGGCTTTTGGACCTGTCCGGCAGGCCGTCTGTCTTTAACCCGATACCCAGGTACCCGGGGATTGAAAGAGATCTGGCCATCCTGGTGAAGAAAGATATCCCTGCCGCCAGTATTTTTGAGGCGATCAGGAAAGCGGGCGGCGAACTTTTAAGCGACGTGGCCCTTTTTGACATTTATTCCGGCGAGCAGGTGCCGGGCGGTATGCAGAGTATGGCATTTTCTCTAAAATTTCAGGCGTCCGACCGTACCCTTACGGACACGGAAGCAGGTGAAAAGACGAGCGCCATCGCCGGGGCCCTGGCGGAAAAGTTTCAGGCGGAACTACGAGGCTAAACCAAATTATCACACACAAAACCTTGAAATATGGTTTCACGATTATAAATCGTTTAAGGAAACTTATGGGTTCACTTATAAAGGTAAGCCTGTTAGGGGGCGGCCTCTTTGTTCTGGGGGACCGCCCCCTTCTATTCCTATTTCTTGTCTTTTTCAGCCTGACTCTGTGTTATTTCCATAGTCTTGGCCTTAAAAAACTCCATGATTTCCATTGGCATCGGAAAGATGATTGTGCTGTTTTTTTCCACCGATATTTCAGTCAGCGTCTGAAGCATGCGCAGCATCAGTCCGGACGAGTTCTGGCTGATCACCGAGGCGGCTTCCAGGATTTTCTTCGAGGCCTGATACTCGCCTTCGGCAAAGATCACTTTAGCGCGACGTTCCCGTTCCGCCTCGGCCTGTTTGGCCATTGCCCTCTTCATCCCTTCCGGCAGGTCCACAGATTTGATTTCCACCAGGACCACCCTGACGCCCCAGGTCTCGGTTGATTTATCCAGTTCTTCCTGGAGCACCTTGCTTATTTTATCTCTTTCAGAGAGCATGTCGTCCAGTTCGTGGGAACCCAGTACGGAACGCAGCAGGGTTTGTCCGAGAAGCGTTGTCGCCTGCCGGAAGTTCTGGACGTTCAAAACGGCCAGGTCGGGGTTGTTGACTTGGAAATAGACCACAGCGTTGATCGAGACGGGCACGTTGTCTTTGGTAATAATATCCTGTCCGGAAACATCGATGGTGGCCACCCGCAAATCCACATAGATGGTGCGGTCGATGCCGTAAGGCAGGACAAACCGCAAACCTGGTTCAAGCACATGGATAAACCGCCCGAAACGCAGCAGTACGGCCCGCTGATACTGGTTGACGATCCGCACCGACGTTATCAGGGCAGCCAGAACAATAACCAGCATGATTAATATTATTCCGATGGAACTAAATAAGCCGGGCAAAATAACCCACCTCCTTTAATTTGATGGGTTTCATTTCTGTGGGACAGGCCGGGTATCCTGCATGAAAAATGATTGTATTGAAATTGATGGAGATTTTTATTTACCAGCGCAGGAAAAAAGGCGAAAGGCAGCGAAATGTTATAGAATTTAAAAACCCCGGAGGTTTCTTATGGGTGAAGAAGTAACCAGGGTCGATGTGGAGATTTTTGGCGAATACTATACCATGAAAGGCAGCGGCAGCCGGGAAGAAATGATGGCGCTGGCCCGGTATGTCAACCGTAAAATGATCCAGTTGGCGACCCGGAACAACAAATTGTCAAAATCCCAGACGGCTGTGCTGGCCGCGCTGAATATAGCGGATGAGTTAATCAAGCTCCAGGAGGAACATGACAACCTGATCAGGATGCTGGAGCCCGAAGGTAATGATGCTTAGAAAAACTCATGAATAGTCGTTCATGAGTTTTTTTTTGGGACTATACATACCCTTTTAGGGGATATTATTACTGGGAATGGAGCTGCAACGCATATGCGAAACGAGGAAGTGGCCTGGATCTTTTATGAACTGGCGGATTTGCTGGAATTCAAAAGAGAAAACTTTTTTAAGATACGCGCCTACCGAAACGCTGCCCGGATCTTGTCCGGATTGGAAGAGCCGCTGGAGAAAATCAGCCGGAGGAAGGAATGGACAAAAATCCCCGGCATAGGCAAGGAAATAGCAGCCAAGATAGATGAGATCCTGGCTACCGGTCATTTGCAGAAGGTGGAAAAGCTACTGCTGGAGATTCCCCCGGGAATGCTGGAGGTAATGTCACTGCCGGGTATTGGGCCCAGAAGGGCGGCCATGTTTAAAGAAAGGCTCGGTGTTACAAATTTGGCCGAACTGGCCGGCGCCGCCCGGGAAGGCCGGGTCAGGGGCCTGCCGGGCATGGGGAGCAAAAGCGAAAAGGATATCATTAGATACATCAGGGAGCGTGAGGATCGCGGCGGCCGCGCACTGCTGTCCACTGCCGGGATGCTGGCCGGGGAACTGAAAGGTTATCTATTGACGCTGCCCGGCGTTGTCCGGGTGGAGTTTGGCGGTAGTTTGCGGCGCTGGCGGGAGACTGTCGGTGATATCGACCTGGTTGCCGCGGCGGCCGATCCGGAACCGGTATTCGCTGCCCTGGAAAAACACCCGCTGGTAAAAGAGATTTTGGAGCGGGCCCCAAGCCGCTTAAAACTGCAGACAAAATGGGGTATTGCGGTGGATCTGGCAGTGGTTCCGGAGGAACAGTTCGCTCTCAATTTGTTTTTTAATACGGGCAGCAGGGCGCATATCAGCAGGCTGGAGGCCTTTCTTGCAGAAAAGGGAATGAAAATAAAGGCGCCGGAAAACGGGGCCGGCGAATATTTCCATGATGAGCGGGAAATTTACAGTTCGCTTGGCCTGTCCTATATCCAGCCGGAACTGCGGGAGGACCGGGGCGAGGTGGAGGCGGCCGCGCAGGGCCTGTTGCCCCGCCTGGTTGAATTGGCGGATATCAAGGGCGATCTGCATGTTCACACTGTTTGGAGCGACGGGCTCTGCACTATTGAAGAGGTTGTGGGCAGGGCCAGGGAAAAGGGTTACGAATATATCGCAGTGACGGACCACTCCCAGTCTCTTAAAATTGCCGGTGGCCTTTCCCTGGATCAGCTCAAGGATCAGCATAAAGAAATCCGTTTCTTGAACGAGCAAACAGATGATCTTTCCATCTTGACCGGCATCGAGGCCGATATTCTACCCGGGGGTGGAGTGGACTGTCCCGATGAAATTTTAAAGGACACTGATCTGGTTATCGCCTCCGTACACAGTGCTTTTAAACAGGACAAGGAAAAGATGACCGCCCGGATCATTTCAGCTATCGAGAATAAAAATGTGGATATTATCGGCCACCTTACCGGGCGCTTGCTGACCGGCAGGCAGGGATACGATCTGGACCTGGAAAGGGTGTTGGAGGCATCGGCCGCTTGTGGTACTATATTAGAGATAAATTCTTCGCCTGACCGGCTTGATTTAAACGACGTTAATGCCCGCCGGGCTAAAGATAAAGGGATTAAGCTGGTTGTAAACACCGACGCTCATGACCTGAAAAGGATGGATGAAATGCGCTGCGGCGTCTCCGTAGCCCGGCGGGCCTGGCTGGGACCCGATGACATAGTGAATACCATGCCGGCTGGAAAACTGATTAAATTCCTGCATAAACGATAAGGGACAGATCTGGGAATGACAGAAAAAGAGTTTTCGTTGCAAGAATTTGCCTGTGGGGAGGAGGTCCTGCCCCGTTCTTTTTACGCCCGGGATACTGTTACAGTAGCCCGGGAACTGTTGGGAAACATCATTGTTCATTATACACCGGCAGGGCCCATAGCCGGCAGGATTGTAGAAACAGAAGCCTATATCCAGGGTGATCCGGCCTGCCATGCCTGGCGCGGCATGACCCCGCGCAACCAGGTGATGTTCGGCCCGCCGGGCCACGCCTATGTCTATTTTATATACGGCATGTATTACTGCTTCAATACAGTTACTGCTCAGCCGGGGGTGGGTGAGGCGGTGCTGATTAGGGCGCTGGAGCCACTGACCGGTTTGCCGGTGATGCGGGCCAACCGCGGGCGGCAAAAGGCTGTCGATCTATGCAGCGGGCCGGCCAAACTGGTGCAGGCGCTGGGCATCACCCGCCTGCACAACGGTGTGGATTTAACGGGCAGGCCCCTGGTGCTGCTAAAGGGTGCGGCGCCAAAGGAAAATATCATTACGACCACAAGGATCGGCATCACTGAGGTGGAAAAACTGCCGCTGCGTTTTTATCTGGAAGGAAGCGGGTATGTGTCCAGAAAATAGAACAATGCTGAATTCAGTTTAATTGGCAACCTTTGTCATTGTATAGATCTGGACAGAAAAATGGGGACAGTTAGGAACCGGGGAATGTCCCGGTTGGAATGGCGGGTTAAAACTTGCCCCACAAGGTTTGGGATTTTTCTGATTGAAGTGAAAGGAGAGACTAGTATGAAATTAGGTGAAATTTACAAGCTGGCCGTCGAAAAAGGGATGGCCAGGGATCCCCGCGGCAAGGAAGCGCTGGAAAGACTTTTGGCGAAAGAAAACAAAAAATTTGCCGAAATGAAAGAAGACGAAAAAAAAGAATACGACCAAGATAGACTTTTCAATCCCTACGGCGACACCAGATTGCTTTATGGCGACCCCGGGCGCGAGGTAACGCGGGTGCTGTCCGGCATAGATATGGAGACCGGCGAAGTTTTGCTGGCGGACAGGATTTCCAGCCATGGCCGCAAGATAGACCTGATTATCGCCCACCACCCCGAGGGCAAGGCCATGTCGGCGCTCTACCGGGTGATGAGTCTGCAGGAGGATGTGCTGGCTAAATTCGGTGTGCCGATTAACGTGGCCGAAGGCATACTGGCTTCACGCATCAACGAGGTCAAACTGGGCCTGATGCCGCTGAACCACAACCGGGCGGTGGATGCCGCCAGGCTTCTGGATATCCCAATCATGTGCGTGCACACGCCGGCTGACAACCAGGTCAACGATCTGATCCAGGGTTTGATGGATGAAAAGAAACCGGAGACGCTGCAGGATGTGCTGCAGCTGTTAAAAGAAATCCCCGAATATGCGGAAGCAGTGAACCTTAACGCCGGCCCGGCAATCGTCATCGGTAGCAAAGACAAGCGGGCCGGCCGGGTGATGGTGGATATGACCGGCGGGACCAGCGGCTCCGAAGAAGCCTACGCTAAACTATCGGCAGCCGGTGTGGGTACGCTGATCGTCATGCACATGGGAGAGAAGCACCGCAAGGAGGCAGAAAAAAATCACGTGAACGTTATAATAGCCGGGCATATGGCCAGCGATTCAATCGGATTGAACCTGTTTCTCGACGAACTGGCCCGCCGCGGCGTTGAGATCATTCCCTGCGCCGGGCTTTTACGGCATGAGCGGAAGGAGTAACTTTTGATGTCCCGCAAACCGGAATTGCTGGCGCCTGCCGGCAACTGGGAGTCCCTGGTGGCGGCGGTGGAAAACGGGGCGGACGCCGTCTACCTGGGCGGCAAACGTTTTAACGCCAGGCAGTCCGCCGGTAACTTTGACGATTCTGAAATGGTCAGGGCGGTGGAGTACGCCCATGTCAGGGGGGCCAGGGTCTATGTTACTGTTAATATCCTGCTGGCTGATCAGGAACTGCCGGAGGCGCTGGAGTTTCTTTATTTTCTGCAGGGCAGCGGCGCTGACGGGGTAATTATTCAGGACCTGGGCCTTTTGCGCCTGGCCCGGCTGGTCATTCCAGAACTGCCGCTGCACGCCAGCACCCAGATGACCATACATAACCTGCCCGCGGCGCTATTGTTAAAAGAAGCCGGGATAAAACGAATCGTGCTGGCCAGGGAGCTCTCCCTGGAGGCGGCGGATGAGATTATCAGACAGTCCGGGGTTGAGGTGGAGGTATTTATTCACGGCGCCCTGTGTGTCTGTTATTCCGGCCAGTGCCTGATGTCCAGCCTGATTGGCGGCAGAAGCGGGAATCGGGGCCGTTGCGCCCAGCCTTGCCGCCTGCCGTACGCCCTGGTGGACCGGCGCGGCAGGCCCCTGGCCGACCCCGGGACTGCCGGCAAGTACCTCTTGAGCCCGCGGGACCTGAATATGAGCGAGCACCTGCCCGACCTGATCCGCTCCGGCATCACCTCTTTTAAAATTGAAGGGCGGATGAAAAGACCGGAATACGTGGCCACTGTGGTCAGGGTTTATCGCGCCCTGCTGGACAGGGCTTCAGCAGGCGCTGATTTTCACGTTACTCCGGACGAAGCCCGGGACCTGGCGCAAATTTTCAACCGGGATTTTACCACCGGCTATTTTTACGGCAGGCCGGGTCCGGATCTGATGAGCTACAAACGGCCCAACAACAGGGGGCTTTTTCTGGGCCGGGTAAAAGGTTTTAATAAAGCGCTGCGCCTGGCGGAGATATCTTTAGAAGAACAGCTGCGGACCGGGGACGGCATTGAGGTCTGGGTAACCGATGGAGGCAGGAAGGCCGGGCAGGTAAACCGCCTGTTTATCGGGGGCCGGCCGGTGGACAGCGCACCGGCGGGGGCTGTGGCACAGCTGGACATCCCCGGGCGGGTTTTCCCGGGGGACCGGGTTTTTAAAACACACGATTCCACCCTTGTGGAAAAAGCCAGGGCCAGTTTTACCTCTCCCCGCGGCGGGAAGAAGGTCCCCCTGGCCTTCAAGGTATCCGCCAGGCTGGGAGAGCCGCTGGAAATAGTGGCGGCGGACGATAGCGGCAATACCGGGCGGGCGGTGTCGGCCACACCGGCCCAGCAGGCCCTGAGCCGCCCGCTGACCTATGAATACCTTTTAAAACAGCTTTCCCGGTTGGGCAACACGCCATTTGCCTTGTCCGCGCTGCGGCTGGATCTGGCCGGCGACTTAATGGTACCGGTGAGCGATATTAATGAAACAAGGCGTCTCGCCCTGGCCCGCCTGGAGAAAAAAAGGCTGGGCGCTTTTGCGCATAAACCAGTGACGGAGGAGGTTTTCCGCCGCCGCCTGGTCGCAGTCACCCCCGAACCTGCTATGGCGGCAGGTTCTGTGGAAAAGCCCCTGCTGTCAGTGACAGTGACAGACCTGCCTTCTCTCCAGGCAGCTGTGGAAGAGGGTGTCGGTCTGGTGTACTTTGGCGGTGAACAGTTTCATTCCAGGGGTACGCTGACAAGCGATCAGATTTTAAAGGGAAGCGAAATCTGCGCCGCTGCAGGTGTGAATTTTGTCCTGTCTTCCCCCCGCATCTTGCAGGATGGGGACCTGGAAAAATTCTGCCGCCTTCTGAAAAAGCTGGAAAAGGGTCATTTGGACGGAGTTCAGGCAGGGAATTTGGGCCTGATCAAAAAGATACGGGAGGCTACAGGGCAGCCAATATACGCCGATTTTTCATTAAATATTTTCAATCACGAAAGCGCCAATTTTTTAAAGGAATGCGGCGTTGGCGTGCTTACCCTTTCCCCGGAACTGACAATGGAGCAGATTAGGGACATTGTCCCGAATTTGCCGCTGCCGGCCGAGGTAATCGTGCACGGCGCATTGCCTTTAATGGTCTCCGAATACTGCGCAACCGGCTGCCTCATGGGCGGCGAAAATCCGGGGCGCTGCCCGGGAGTGTGCCGGCAGCAACAATATGGCCTGAAGGATCGGAAAGGCGTAGTTTTTCCAGTTGAACAGGACCAGTACTGCCGCATGCACATATTTAATTCAAAAGACCTGTGCCTTATTGAAGATGCAGGAACCATTGCCGGGATCGGCCCGGCCGCGCTGCGCATCGAAGCCAGGCGCGAGGGACATGGTTATGTGCGGGATACCGTGCGGGCCTACCGCGCCGCCCTTGACGCTCCCGGCCGGAATATCCCTGCTCTTAAAGAAACCCTGGCCCGGCACAGTCCCCAGGGTTTCACCAAAGGACATTACTACCGGGGTGTGGTATAAGTGAGACAAAGGGACGTTCCTTTTGTCTCATTCACCAATCTTTGTCCCCAATGGTATTGCTTGGCAATTTTACAGGAAGGCTATTTTTATGGAAGAGAAGACGCTCAGAAGACTTGAATATTATAAAGTCCTGGAGCAACTGGCTTCTTTTGCGGGATCACCGCTGGGCAAGGAGCGGTCTTTGGCGCTCAGGCCGGTAGATGACCCGGTTGTAATCGGCAGGTGGCAGGACGAGACCA
This sequence comes from uncultured Eubacteriales bacterium, assembly GCA_964390855.1. GTDB lineage: Bacteria > Bacillota > Desulfotomaculia > Desulfotomaculales > Pelotomaculaceae > Syntrophopropionicum. The sequence continues at coordinate 11,731 of CAYMJG010000041.1, forward strand.
CTGAGGGGAAAAAGCTCCTGCGGCTGGAGCCCACCGCGGAAATGGGCGGTTGGCAAGACATCAGGCGCCAGCTGCAGCGCTCAGGCCGGGGAGCCGTCCTGGAACCGGAAGAATTGGTTGCTGTGGCGGATACGCTTACTGCAGGCAGGATCATTAAAAATTTCTTCTCGGAAAGACAGGAAAACTACCCTTTGCTGTACGGCCATGCCTTTTTTATTACACCTCTGCCGGATCTGGAAAAACGGATCAAGAACGCGATCTTGCCCGGCGGTGAGATTTCCGATCACGCTTCGCCCGTACTGGCGCAAACGCGCAGAAAACTGGCCGGCGCCCAGCTGAGCATAAAAAATTACCTGGAAAACATGATCCGTTCCCCAAATTACCAGAAATACCTGCAAGATCCCATCGTGACCATCAGGGAAGGGCGCTATGTGGTGCCGGTGAAAATTGAATACCGTGCCCAGGTGCCGGGCATCGTCCATGATCAGTCCGCCAGCGGCGCCACTTTATTTGTCGAGCCGATGGCCGTGGTGGATAAGAACAATGAACTAAGACGGCTGGTTGTGGCAGAGAAACAGGAGATCCAGCGGATCTTGGCCGATCTGTCCCAAGGGGTGGCGCAGGCCCTGGAGGATATTGGAACCAGCCTGGACACCCTGGGCGAGCTGGATTTCATTATGGCCCGGTCCAGATACAGCTGGAGGCTGGACGCCTGGGCCCCGGTCCTGGCGGACGAAGCGATCCTGGACATCAGGCAGGGCCGGCACCCCCTGTTGAAAGGGGACGTCGTGCCGGTAAATATCCGTTTGGGGGAGGATTTCGACACACTGATCATCACTGGGCCCAACACCGGCGGCAAGACTGTTACCTTGAAAACTGCCGGCCTGTTTGTTTTGATGGCCCAATCCGGGCTGCACCTGCCGGCCGGGGAAAATACCCGGCTGGGGGTTTTTCAGCGGGTTTTTACGGATATCGGCGATGAGCAGAGCATCGAACAGTCGCTGAGCACCTTTTCTTCGCATATGAGCAATATTGTGGAAATAGTCAGCCGGGCCGGCCGGGACAGCCTGGCGCTGTTGGATGAACTGGGCGCCGGTACCGATCCCGTGGAAGGCGCCGCCCTGGCCCAGGCCATCCTGGAAAAGTTGCACGCGGCCGGCGCCAGGACTATTGCCACCACCCATTACAGTGAACTGACAAACTTTGCCTATGCCCGCCCGCGGGTGGAAAATGCCAGTGTGGAATTTGACCGGGCTACCTTGCGGCCTACTTACCGGCTCTTAATCGGCAAACCGGGCCGCAGCAACGCCTTTGAAATCGCCTTGCGGCTGGGGCTGCCGGCCGGGTTGATTGAAAGGTCCAGAGAGTTTTTATCCGTGGAACAAGTACAATTCGCCGAACTGGTAGGCAACCTGGAAAAAGCCCGGCAGGAGGCGGAAGCAGACAGGGAAGCAGCAGCCAAACTAGCTGACGAGGCAAAGGCGATCAAAGAGAAGCATGAAGCGCTGGCGGCTGACCTGGCTGCCAGGCGGGAGGCAATCCTTTCCAAAGCCGGGGAGGAGGCCCGGGTGCTGGTAAAAGAGGCAAGGACAGAGGCCGAGTCGGCGGTTAAAGAACTTAGGGAGAAAATTGCCGCTGAGTCGACCCGGGTACGGGAAAGCGCGATTAGGGCGGCCAGGGATAAATTTGGCCGGCTGCAGCATAAAGTAAACCGCACTGTCCCCGAAAAGGTTATTACCGGGCAGGTACCGGCTGTGCTGCGTGCCGGGCAGGAGGTACTGCTGGCTAAATTCAACCAGCGGGGCTACGTGATTGAACCGCCTGGTGCGGGGGAAAAAGAAGTGCAGGTGCAGGTCGGCATTATTAAAATGAATGTGCCGCTAAAAGATCTGCGCACTGTGGAACAGCCCAAAACCAGCGGCGGGCGGAGCGAAGTGGCGGGCATGCTTTTGAATAAAGCCCGGGATATATCAGTGGAGCTGGATTTAAGGGGCCAGTACGCCGAGGAGGCGATACTGGAGGTGGAAAAATATCTAGATGACGCTTACCTGGCCGGCCTGCCCCGGGTCAGCCTGATCCACGGCAAAGGCACCGGCTCGCTGCGCACCGCCGTGCAACGGCTGCTAAAAGGCCACCACCGGGTAAAATCTTTCCGTCTCGGCGAGCACGGCGAAGGCGGCTACGGCGTAACTATCGTGGAACTGTCAAATTAGCGCCGCATGGCTGTCAAGGGGACGGGGTTGTTGACAACCTTTCATGTAAAAATAACACCGAGGTGATGCTGATGTTGGAAATCAAGGACCTCTCCGTGTCCCTGGAAGGGAAAAACGGCACTGTTGAAATCCTAAAGGATATCAATTTAAAGCTGGAAGACCATCTTCTCTATGTTTTTACCGGGCCGAACGGGGGCGGCAAGTCTACCCTGGCCAAGGCAATCATGGGCATTTACCCGGCTACCGCCGGTAAAATTCTGCTAAACGGGCAGGATATTACGTCACTGGGCATAACTGAGCGGGCCCGTTTGGGAGTCGGCTACTCATTCCAACAGCCGCCCCGTTTCAAGGGTCTGACCGTCGGCAAAATGCTGGAACTCGCTTGCGGCAAGGAAAGGACATGCGAGGACTGCAATTACCTGTACAGTGTAGGACTTTGCCCGCAGGACTATATCGGCCGGGAGATCGACAGCAGCCTGTCCGGAGGGGAAGTAAAAAGGATTGAGATCGCCACGCTGCTGGCCAGAGACCTGCAGGTGGCCATCTACGACGAGCCGGAGGCCGGCATCGATCTGTGGAGTTTCAGCAGGCTGATTGAGACCTTCAATAACCTTCGCCGGCAGTACGACACAACAATTATTTTGATATCCCACCAGGAGAGGATTATCCAACTGGCTGACGAGATTATCCTGGTTGCGGACGGCGCCATCAAGCAAAGGGGCAAGAAAGACGCGATCTGGCCTCTGATCATGCGGGACTTTACATGCACATGCCGCGGGGACTGCAGTGAAAGGGTGGATTAGAGATGCTCAGTAATATTGATAAACACATGCTGGATATGGTGGCAGGCCTGCACGGCGCCCCGGCGGGGGCTTATAATATCCGTAAAAACGGTGTCGGGGTCGAACGTAATGCTACCGCCAATATTGAAATCAGACAGAAGACAGACAAACCCGGCATAGATGTGATTGTCAAACCGGGTACCAAAGGGGAAACGGTGCACATCCCGGTGATCCTTACGGCTGAAGGTATGCGCGACCTTGTCTACAACACTTTTGATATCGGCGAGGGAGCGGACGTGACAGTTGTCGCCGGCTGCGGCATCCATAACCCGGGCGACAAAAACTCCCAGCATGACGGCGTGCATAACTTTATTATCCGCAAAGGCGCCAGGATGCGTTATGTGGAAAAGCACTATGGCGAGGGCGAAGGCAGCGGAAAAAAAATTCTCAATCCGAAGACCATCGTTGTCGTGGAGGAAGACGGTTACGCCGAGATGGAACTGGTACAGATCAGCGGTGTGGACAGCACCCTGCGGGAAACAGAGGCGCGGGTGCAGGACGGCGGACACCTGTATGTAACTGAACGGATGCTCACCGACGGGGAGCAATTTGCCGATTCGCGGATAACAGTTGAGTTGGCAGGCCGGGACGCCTCCACGCAGATTATTTCACGCTCAGTGGCCAGGGACAATTCGCAGCAAATTTTTTACCCGTGTGTAATCGGTCTTAACCGCTGCCGGGGCCATGTGCAGTGCGATGCCATTATCATGCATGGGGCGAAGGTGCGCTCCATCCCGGAAATATCCGCCCAGCATGCCGACGCTGAACTGGTGCATGAAGCCGCCATCGGTAAAATAGCAGGTGAACAGATGATCAAGCTGATGACACTGGGGCTGTCGGAAAAGGAAGCCGAAGACACTATTTTAGAGGGCTTTTTACGGTAACAGGAAATTATCTCACAGGAATTGCATCAAACCGCCCTTTTGGATGGCGGGGCCGACGCCCGTCCCGCAGCGGAACATGAACGGCTCAACCATGATAAAATAACTGTTGCACCTTCCTGCACATTTTTGGATTGCATGATTAATGTTGCTGAAATAATGACCCCGCCACTTTGTATACGATGGCGGGGTTGTCTCAATACTACCCTTTCTTGCCCGGCTTGGGAATAAAGCTGTGGTTGTCCGGGTCAGGGGGATCTTTTGCGTCACCATTGTTATTGTCCTGCTGATCATCCGCTTTTTTGCCGGTATCTCCTGGTATAGGGGACGTCACCTTGCCGGGCCCATGCAACGTACAGTACTCTGTTGGCGCCCGCTGTTGGGAGTCTTCAACAGCATTGGATACATCATAGGGTAATTTAATCAATGTAGCAATCACCCGGTTGGGGCAGTAAGGCGTCGCCAGCAAACCGCTGTCGGCGCAAATTTCAATGTAATTATGCACATTATCTTGTTTTGTCGGGACTGTCCCTTCGACAAACAAGTCAGTGACCAGGCAGTCCCCGGGTGTATTTGGGCCCGGCAGCAGGCCGGATTTGCTGTCGACGGTTGCAGACGTTATCCCGGCGGGGCGACTGAAGCTTGCCGCGGGTACGCCACTAAGCGCCTTGCTCATAATTTCCTGCCACACCCTGGTAGGATATGTGCCCCCGTAGGCCTGCGGCATCGGTGTGGGGTTGTCGTAACCCATCCATACCGCCGTTACAAGTTCCGGGGTATAGCCGACAAACCAGAGGTCCTTGCCCTCGTCAGTAGTACCGGTTTTGCCTGCCGCCGGTCTGCCGATCTGGGCGCCCGTTCCCGTCCCTCCTGATACAACCGATTTCAGCATGTCTGTAACCAGATATGCTGTGGTAGCCTTCATTACCTGCTGTTGCTTGGGTATAGCCTGCCCGAGGACAACCCCGTCAGACTTCTCCACTTTAAGAATTGCTGTCGGTTCGATTAAAATCCCCGAATTGGCAAAAACGCCGTAGGCGCTGGCCATTTGCAACGGTGTGACCCCTTTGTCAAGTCCCCCCAGGGCCATGCTGGCGCCATGGGCGGAGGGATCCAGGTCGATACCCAGGGTAGAAGCAAATTTTATGGCCTTATCAATGCCCACATAGTCCATCATTACCTTGACAGCGGCAACATTAACGGAACCGGCTAGCGCCGTCCGGAAGGTGATAACGCCGTGGTACCGGTTGTCAGAGTTACGGGGCGCATATGAACCGTAGCTTACCGGCGCGTCGTCTACTACAGAAGCGGGACCCAGTCCCATGTATTCGATGGCCGGACCGTAAACCGCGATAGGTTTAAAGGCGGAACCGGGCTGGCGGGCAGTATGGATGGATCTGTTCCACTGTCTGCGCTGGGTATGCTCACGCCCGCCGACCAGCGCTTTAATATAACCTGTCCCGGGTTCTAATACCACAACGGCGCCTTCGGGCTGCAACATGCCGTTTTCATCAGTGCTGGAAGCCGGGAAATTGGCCGTTCTAGCCATGGCTGTTTCCGCGGCTAACTGGATATCAGGGTCCAGGGTTGTATATACCCTTAGTCCGCCTTTAAAGACCTCGTCTTCCCCGTATTTTTCAACAAGCTGATCAGTGACGTAATCCAGAAAATATGGATAAGGATATTGTTGTGAAGCCACTTCTTTAGAATCGAGCTTTATTTCCTTGCCCTTTGCTGTTTCGGCTTCTTCGGCGCTGATGTATTTATTTCTGACCATGCTGTCCAACACGTCGTTGCGCCTGAATTTTGCCGCCTCGGGATCATTGTACGGCGAGTAAACACTGGGCGCCTGCGGCAGGCCGGCGAGCAGGGCCGCCTCTTCCAAATTTAACTGGTCAATTGTCCTGCCGAAGTAGACCTGTGACGCGGCCTGGATCCCATAGGCTCCCTCACCCAGGTATACGCTGTTCAGGTACATTTCCAGGATTTCATCCTTGGTATAGCGCCTTTCCACCTGAATGGCCAGGACAGCCTCCTGGATTTTCCTTTTAATTGTTTTTTCCGGCGATAACATGGATATCCTTACCAATTGCTGGGTAATGGTGCTGCCGCCTTCCCTTTTCGACCTGGAGATAACATTGTTTACAGCAGCCCGGGCGATGCCGCGCACGCTGATCCCGCAGTGGCGGCGAAAATTGGGATCCTCAATAGACAGGAAGGCATTCTGCACCTGCTCCGGGACATCCTCAAGGTCGACAGGCACACTGTTTCTAATGCCGATTTGGGTGATCAGTTTGCCGTCTTTATCATAAATCATAGTTGACGCGCCTGACTCCAGCAAGGCAGGACTGAGCGTGGGCATGCCTTTTACGCTGGCAAAGACGAGGCCGATAGAAATGCCGCCGCCGACTACCACAACCAGGACTACAAGAAAGATCAGCAAGCGAAAAATGTTTAACTTTCTTTTTGCCCTTCTTTTTTCAGACATTGCGCAATTCCTCCTCAAAGTTAAAAAAATTATAACATATATGCGAATCAATTCCCAAATAATTTCTATTGTCCCCTGATGCGGGATAATTTTGATCCTTGGTGAAAAGAATAGGATGAAAAGGACAAGTATTAGCCATTATTGATCGGAAAGGGTGGACAATTTGCATGTAAGTGGCAACGTAGCCGATTTTATTCTGGCTCAATTAGCGGAATGGGGCGTCAAAAGGGTTTACGGTGTCCTGGGAGACGCCATATTCCCTTTAATGGATGCTTTTACCCGCCAGAAAAGCATCGAATTCATCGCCGCGACGAATGAAACTGCCGCTGCTTTTATGGCTTCATACGAGGCCAAGCTAACTCGCAGGCTTACCGTTTGTATCGCTACAGCCGGGCCGGGCGCAGTTAACCTGCTGGGCGGTTTGGCCGACGCATACCTGGACGGCAGCCCCGTTCTAGCCATAACGGGCCAGGTCGAAACAAAAAAAATCGGCGCCATGAGCAAACAATATTTTGACCAGCAGCCACTGTATCAGAATTTCTCAAAATATACTTCCATACTGGTCAACCCGGCTGCTGCGGCAGAAGTTCTTGCTTCTGCCGCCAGGAAGGCTTATATGGATTTTTCCGTGGCGCATCTTACCATTCCAAAAGATGTGCAGGCCGCGCCCTTATCCGCCGACACTTCCCCGGCGGAAATAGTAGAAGTTAAAAAGCCTCCAGTGTTTTCCGGCAGTAATGATAAAATTTTGGAGATCATGAAAAATGCGCACAGACCCTTGATTTTCGTGGGGCAGAGTGCGGAGGAAGCAATCTATCAGGTTTTAGCCTTAACCCATCATATTGGGTCGGGCCTGGTTGTGGCCCAGGAAGCCAAGGGGGTTATCAGAGGATCCTTTAAACGAAACCTGGGGGGCATTGGGAAAGCCTATCTGCCCCCGATTGTTATGGAAGCGGATTGCATTATCCAGATCGGCAGCGCGTCCTATGAAAAGAAATATTTTCCTGCAAACGCTAAGCTAATCCATCTGGCGGAGCATCCCGGGGACATCAACGTGAACGCGGACGCGGCCGCCAGCGGGGACCTGGGGCTGCTTATTGAAGCAATTATGCATGATCTGAAGAACTATGCCGTAAACCAGGAATGGGTGGGGAGGGTGAAGGAAGAAGCGCTGAAACTTAAGCAAATTGTGGAGCAGGCCCGGGGGGACAACAGCAGGCCTTTGCAGCCGCTAAGACTGATGTCCAGCCTCGGCGCGGTCTTGCCGCCAAAGTCTGTGATCGCCCTGGATATCGGTGAATTCACCCACTGGTTTGACCTGGGTTTTATGGCGGAGAATCAGGAAATCCTCATCTCCAGCATGTGGCGCAGCATTGGCAGCGGTTTGCCGGCGGCTATCGGCGCCAAACTTGCCGGTGGGGAGAGGAAAGTTATCGCATTAGTCGGTGACGGCGGAATGATCGCTTCACTGAGCGAGTTGCTCACCTGCGTCCGCTATAACCTGGCTATAACGATAATAGTGGTAAAAAATCAAATCTACAGTATTGAAAAAAATAAAATGTCTGCCGAAGGACTGACGCCCTTTGGTTATCAGTTGACAGCACCGGACTTTGTCCAGTATGCGAAATCCTGCGGCGCGGAGGGATTCCGCATTGAAGACCCGGGGGAGATCGAAGAAGGGATAAAAAGGGCCCTGGAGTCTGATCAGCCGGTGCTGGTGGAGGTAGATTGCGCGGCGGTAGATTTGCCCGCGTCGTAAACAAACATAAACCCAGTGACCCCCGAATAAAAATAAACCGCAGCGGGCTGCGGCATAATTATAATAAATAAAGTCAACCCCCCTGCTGGTGGGGTTGACTCGTTTTTTTAGAACCTGGGCCTTCTCCTGCGGAAAAACAAAAGGTAGACTATTTCAAGTATTCCCAGAGTGTTAACCAGGATCAACACAATGTACCAGACCAGTTGGCTGCCGCGCGCCGCGTGCCAGAGCGCAATGGCCTTCCACAGAAGGCTCCAGGCAATCAACCCTGTGAGCAACCAGGGGTTGCTCTGTAAATACTGCAGCATTGCAGCTGAATCCATAAATATTCCTCCCCGTTGCAGTCCCTTTCCTCAATAATACCTTAAACAGCCCCAAACTGCCACCATAAAAACCGGCCGATACGAGCCGCAGGGCGCAAATCCGGGTAGTATTTTTTACCGCTGCAATCTGCTGCAAAAATAATATCATAGCGGGTCAAACCCCTCATTTGGTGGATCTCAAAGTAGGCGCAGGCCTCTTCCCGCGGCGCCAAAACCACTTCCAACGGTTCCAGCGTGGCAAATTGGACCTGGTTCCGCCTGGGGTAACGGACGCCTATTTCAACTATTTTAACAGCTGCCCTTCCAGTGTTTTTCACTGTCACGCGCACCCTGGTTTTGCAGGTGATCTCCTGGTCCGTACAAGAAGGGGCCCTGTCCCAGGTCACCTTAACGGCCAAGAATATCCCTCATTAGACATATATTTTAATATGGACGATCTGGCTGTCCGGGTCCGTGAATATTATTTCCGCCTGATCCTCACCCAGGGCGGCTATATACCTGTCGTCCACCGGGACCGGTATCATATCGTTTAAAATGAGCAGGTCATTTTTTAGCTTTATTGACACTTTGGAAGGGACGCGTTCTCCCGTTTCAGTTCCGCCCTCGATATAAATACAAACACCTGCTTCATTTTTCCCCACAAGCATTTTCAATAGCCGGTCTTTTTTTGCCCCCATGTCCTGGCCCCCTTATCAATCAAATCAAAACCTTCTATTTATCCTTTCCACAAATGTCGGATATGACCTGCCGCCGGTTTTGATAATTATAAATCTGCTAAAGCATGGCGTTCTTTGAAGTATTATTTTGCAGTCCTATTAAGTGTTTTCGGCAAATCTTGTTTTAATAAAAAGCACTTAATTAATTGATCCAAAAGTGATATATTTGAAGGAGCAAGGGGAGAAAGCACATACTGGGAAAAGGGGTGTGTTTTGCTGATTAAAAGCAAAAAAGAGTTAAGATCCTGCGTGCAGAATAATATTCCATGTGTTAAACTGGTTGGTTCTATTGATGATCTTCCCGGCGAATTTTCCTGTGGTTTGGGACTGGAGTGCGGGAAAATAAGATGTCCGGAGTATGAACCCGATCAGGAGTTCTGGATTGAGGAGATCCAGGGCAGCTTCAAGTAATACAGCTGTAGTATTGATTTATTAAAGAGAAAGAATATAATATAAACAGTCATTTCGTATATTCGCTGAATTCCCGAGAGGGAACCGGGGGACCCAATATTTTGGGGTGAATCATTTTGGTCGTGGGCCAAATTGTAGGGCTAAATCTTTCGGCCCGAATCCGTCAGCTAACCTCGTAAGCGTTGAAAGGAAAGGTGTTTCATTATGTAAATTTTGAAGCCTGGGATTGCTTTGCATTTCCCGGGCTTTTTATTTTGTTTTATTAAGACAACCGAATGAATTTTATTTTGTTGAATTGTTTGCGGAGGTTTTAAAGATGGCTAATAAGCTAAAACGATTGTTAATCGGCAGGCCATTACACAACAAAGAAATGACCGGGGAAAAACTGCCCAAATGGAAAGCCCTGTCTGTTTTCTCATCCGACGCGCTCTCCTCTGTCGGTTACGGCCCCGAACAAATCATATTAATCCTGACAGTCCCTTGGGCCGTTACCTACGGGTATGCCTGGTATGCGGCGGCAGCCATTGTTGTCCTGATGGGCATCATCACGCTCTCTTACGCCCAGGTCGCCAGGGCAAACCCGGGCGGCGGCGGCTCGTATGCCGTGGCAAAAAAAAACCTCGGTGAATTAGCCGCGCTCACAGTGGCGGCGTCCCTGTTTATAGATTACACCCTTACTGTGGCGGTCAGCATATCTTCCGGCACCGACGCTATTGTGTCGGCTTTGCCGGCCCTTACTGACCACAGGATGGCTTTAAACCTTTTTGTACTGTTTGGGATACTGATGCTGATCAACATGAGGGGTGTGAGGGAGTCCTCCAATGCTTTTGTTTTCCCTACCTACGCATTTGTATTCGGTATACTGGCGCTGGTCGCAGCGGGCATTTTTCAGATGATCCCCGGCAGTGCGGCGGTACTGCCCCAGGCATCACTGGAGAGGCAGCCCCTGGACTGGACGATACTGTATTTAGCGCTGCGGGCTTTTGCCAGCGGCTGCAGCTCAATGACCGGTATCGAGGCAATCTCCAACGGTGTGCCCATGTTTCAGCCGCCTGAGGTCAAAAATGCCCAATTAACTACCTATATGATGGCATCTGTGCTGATTGTCATGTTCACGGGCATAACCTTTTTGATCATCCATAATCACCTGCTTCCCGCACAGAACGCAACGATGCTGTCCCAGCTGGCCGAGGCTACGTTCGGCAGGAACTATATGTATTATTACATCCAGTTCGCGACGATGCTCGTGTTATATCTTGCCGCCAACACCGCCTACAACGGGCTTCCGCCGCTTCTTTCCCTGCTGGCCCGGGACGGGTACATGCCCCGCTATCTGGCAAACAGGGGAGACAGGCTGACCTATAACAACGGGATTATCCTGTTAAGCGCCATCGCCGCTGTTTTTATCGTTATTTACCACGGCAATACGGAGCACCTCATTTCCTTATACGCCCTGGGGGTTTTCCTGTCCTTCACTATTTCCCAGGCCGGCATGGTGGTGCACTGGCGCCGGGAAAATAGCTCAGGCTGGTTTACGCGGGCATTCTTAAACTGCATCGGGGCCATTATCACCGGAATTGTCGTGTTAGTGATTCTGGCGGCTAAATTTCTATACGGAGCCTGGTTAATCCTCATCGCCATACCGCTGATTATTTATACCTTTAAACGGATTAAAAGCCATTACCAGGATATACAGTCGCAGCTTGCGCTGCCGCCGTATGACTCAGCCACTGCTCCAAGGGGGCGCAACATCGTTATCGTACCGGTAGCCGGGATTACTCGCGTTGTAGCCAACACCTTAAAATATGCCAGAGAAATTTCTAGTCAGAGCGTGGCTGTATTTGTAGCCACCGACAATGAATCCGCCAAGAGAATTGAAGAGAAATGGAATATCTGGAACCCGGGAGTGAGGCTGATTATATTGTATTCTCCCTATCGCTCCATTTTCGGCCCGCTATTCAGGTTCATTGCCAAGGTGGAGAATAAAAAAGGGCCGGACGATTACATTACCATACTTGTCCCGGAATTTGAGACACACAGGTGGTGGCATCGCCTGCTCCATAACCAGACAGGGTTTTTACTAAGAAATTTGCTGGTATTGAAAAAAAATGTAGTCGTTACCGTGGTTCCTTATCAATTGGAAAAATGATGGTAATTATTGCTGCCGCTGCTGATAACATTTTAAGTCTGCGCATTTTTCTTGACAACATTCTTTTTATTTGTTAACATATTTTGTGCGGGTAATGGGGATATTAGCGCCCCATGGATTTTCCCGCAACAACGTGGTGGGTGTAGCTCAGCAGGCTAGAGCACCAGATTGTGGCTCTGGGGGTCGTGGGTTCAAGTCCCATCATCC
>CAYMJG010000042.1:0-23574 GCA_964390855.1 uncultured Eubacteriales bacterium
TCGCGAAGGCGGCCGCACTGTGGGCGCCGGTGTGGTGACCGGGATCAACGAGTAAATATAGAAATAAATGCGATGAGGTGAAAGGTTGCCAATTCAGTAGTCGGTAGTCAGAAGTCGGTAGTCAGTAGCCGGGATATTAAAAGGTATTCGTAGAAGCGAATATCGATTAGCAACCCGGCTGCCGGCAGCAGGAAGCCGACTGCCGAAATGGGGAATTTTCACCGAGAAAGTCCGCCAATCGGGCGATTAAGGAGGACCTGAAATATTATGAAAAGCCAAAAAATCAGGATCAGGCTGAAGGCTTTTGACCACCACATGATTGATCAGTCCGCGCAAAAAATTGTGGATACGGCTAAAAGGACCGGGGCTTCTGTGGCCGGACCGGTGCCGCTGCCCACAGAAAAAAATATATACACGATTCTGCGCAGCCCGCACGTAAATAAAGATTCTCGGGAGCAGTTTGAAATGCGCACCCATAAGCGGTTGATTGATATTTTAGAACCCACGCCGAAAACCGTTGACGCTTTGATGCGCCTGGATTTGCCGGCGGGAGTAGATATTGAAATTAAGCTCTAGGGCTTTTTCAAAATTAGAGGTAATGTTGGGGGCGACTCCAACCTCTTATCACAGAAAACTGAGGTGAAAAATATGCCCAAAGGAATTCTCGGGAAAAAGATCGGCATGAGCCAGATTTTTACCGATAAGGGCCTGGCCATTCCTGTCACTGTTATAGAAGCCGGCCCATGCACTGTTGTCCAGATTAAAACATCAGCTAAAGATGGTTACAACGCTATCCAAATCGGTTTTGGCAAGAAAAGGGAACGCCTTTTTACTAAACCACTAACAGGGCATTTTTCCAAGGCTGCTGTCCGGCCGCTGCGTTTTTTGCGGGAACTCACTGTTGAAGACCCGGCAGCCTATCAGGTCGGCCAGGAAATAAAGGCAGATATTTTTGGCCAGGGCGAAAAGGTAGACGTGGTAGGAACGTCAAAAGGTAAAGGTTTTGCGGGTGGTATTAAGCGCCACGGCTTTCACCGCGGCCCGATGTCCCACGGTTCCAAGTACCACCGCCGCCCCGGTTCGCTGGGAGCGAAGGGCCCGGCCAGGGTTTATAAGGGAAGAAAACTGCCCGGCCATCTGGGAACTGATCGGGTTACTGTGCAGAACCTGGAAGTGATTAAGGTTGACACCGACCGGAACCTGATTGCTGTAAGGGGCGCGATCCCGGGGCCTAAAGGCGGCCTGGTCCTGGTCAAACCATCGACAAGGTCTTGAGCTGCCTTAAGTGAGCCTTAAATTTTACGCTTTAATCGAAGGAGGATATAGCACATGCCAACAGTAGCGTTGTACAATATCAGCGGCGAGCAAATCGGCGAATTGACGCTCAAAGACGAGGTTTTTGGCGTCGCGGTAAATGAGTCGGTACTGCACGACGCTGTTGTGATGCAGTTGGCCGGGCGCCGCCTTGGTACGCATGATACCAAAACCAGGTCCGAGGTTAGCGGCAGCGGTCGCAAGCCCTGGCGCCAAAAAGGGACCGGCAGGGCCCGCCACGGTTCCATCCGTTCACCCATCTGGCGCGGCGGCGGGGTCGTTTTCGGACCCCACCCAAGAGACTACGCATACAGCCTGCCGAAAAAGATCAGGCGGCTGGCGCTGAAGTCGGCCCTGTCTGTAAAGGTGAACTCAGGGGACATCCTTGTTTTGGATGAGCTCAAACTGGAGCAGCCCAGGACTAAGGATATGGCCCGGATATTGAATAACCTGAAAATTGATGACGCCTTGCTGGTCACGGCCGACAAGGATGAAAGCGTGGAAAAATCCGCCCGCAACATCCCCAATATCAAGCCGTTGATAGCGTCCGGCCTGAACGTTTATGACATACTGGTTTACGACAAACTGGTTATGACCAGAGACGCTGTGGCCAGGATCGAGGAGGTGTTCGCCCAGTGAAAGACCCGCATGATATCCTTAAAAAGCCGTTGATAACGGAAAAAAGCACTGCGCTGATCCAGGATAACAAATACACCTTCCGGGTGGATCCCCGGTCCAACAAGACTGAGATAAAAAAGGCTGTTGAAAGTATATTCAAAGTCAAGGTGGAAAAGGTCAATACCATGCATGTCAAGGGCAAAAAGAAAAGAGTGCGCAATATTCCCGGCTACACAGCCGACACCAAAAAAGCCATTGTCACTTTGAAAAAAGGCGATAAGATAGAAATATTTGAAGAATTATAAGGCGGAGATGAAGGAGGTGCAACCCAATGGCAATAAAGAAATTTAAGCCCACTTCACCTGGCCGTCGTTTTGTGACCGTCTCTGATTTCGCTGAAATAACCAAAAAAGAACCTGAAAAGTCACTTGTCGAGCCTTTAAAGAGGACCGGCGGAAGAAATACTCAGGGCAAAATGACGGTAAGACACCGCGGTGGCGGACACAAAAGGATGTACAGGATAATTGACTTTAAGCGTGATAAGGACGACATACCGGCGAAGGTGGCCGGCATTGAGTATGATCCAAACCGCTCATCCCGTATTGCGCTGCTTAGTTATGCGGATGGGGAAAAACGGTATATCATCGCGCCGGTAGGACTTAAGGTAGGCCAAACGGTACTGTCCGGCCCTAAAGCAGACATTAAGGCGGGCAATTGCCTGCCGTTGAGGAACATCCCACTGGGCACGATGATCCATAACATAGAACTATATCCCAAAGGTGGCGCCAAAATGGTCCGCGCCGCGGGCGGTTCGGCCCAGCTGATGGCCAAGGAAGGCAAGTACGCCAATATCAGGATGCCGTCCGGCGAAATGCGCCTGGTGTTGCAGGATTGCCGCGCCACCATCGGCCAGGTGGGGAACGTCGAACATGAAAATATCACCATCGGCAAAGCCGGCCGCAAACGCTGGCTGGGCATCCGTCCCACAGTCAGGGGTGTGGTGATGAACCCCGTTGATCACCCCCATGGCGGCGGCGAGGGCCGTTCACCTATTGGCCGCAACCCGGTAACACCCTGGGGTAAACCGGCATTGGGCGCCCGTACCAGGAAAAATAAGCCTAGCAATAGGATGATCGTCAAAAGAAGGACCAAGTAAAACCAGTGGTTGATGAAGGGAGGTTGCGTATTGGGCCGTTCATTAAAAAAAGGGCCGTTTTGTGAGCAAAGGCTTCTTGAAAAAATAGAAAAGATGAATGAAACGGGAGAAAAAAGAATTATTAAGACCTGGTCCAGGGCTTCAACAATCTTTCCGCAGATGGTAGGCCACACGATCGCGGTACATGAAGGAAGGAAGCATATTCCCGTTTATATAACCGAGGATATGGTTGGACATAAACTGGGCGAATTTGCGCCCACCAGACTTTTCAGGGGCCACGGGCACCATACCGAAAGATCAACTGCGCTGAAATAGACCTGGGAGCGAGTCGTGGGATATGAGATGCAAGTATTGTTTTACCAAATGCTCACGGCCCACGGCCAACGACCAAAATGGGAGGTAATACCGGTGGAAGCTAAGGCCATTGTCAAATATGTAAAAATATCCCCGCGCAAGGTCCGCCAGGTAGTGGATTTAATCCGGGGTAAAAAGGTAACCGAGGCCCTGGCTATTTTAAGATACACACCCAAGAGGGCTTCGGAGGTAGTGACCAAGGTGGTTAAATCCGCCGCTGCCAATGCTGAAAACAATATGCAGATGGACAGTGACGAATTATTCGTTACCTCATGCTATGTGGACCAGGGCCCGTCTTTTAAACGCTACCAGCCGCGGGCCAAAGGCAGGGCGGACATACAGATGAAGCGTACCAGCCACATAACCGTCATGGTTGGCGAAAAAAAGGAGGGGTAAACCCAGGTGGGGCAAAAAGTTAATCCTATCGGCCTGCGGATCGGGATAATCAAGGATTGGGAAGGCAAATGGTTTGCTGATAAGAGAAATTATGCCGGTCTGTTGCACGAGGATATAAGAATTCGCCAGTACATCAAGAAAAGGCTTTTCGCGGCGGGTATTTCCCGGATCATCATTGAACGGGCGGCCAACCGGGTAAAGGTGTCTATCCATACCGCCAAACCAGGCATAGTCATCGGCCGGGGCGGGGCGGAAGTGGAAAATCTGCGCAAGCAGCTGGAAAAACTAACCGGCAAACAGGTTAGCGTGAACATAGTTGAAGTCAAGGTCCCGGAAACCGATGCCCAGCTTGTAGCCGAAAACGTGGCTGCCCAGCTGGAAAAAAGGATCGCCTTCAGGCGTGCTATGAAGCAGGCGGTATCACGTTCCATGAAAATGGGCGCCAAAGGAATCAAGATTGCTTGCGGCGGCAGGCTGGCCGGCGCGGAAATCGCCCGCAGTGAATGGTACAGCGAGGGCAAGGTGCCGCTGCATACCCTGCGTGCCGATATCGATTACGGGGTTACCGAGGCCAACACAACTTACGGGAAAATAGGCATTAAAGTTTGGATCTATAAAGGAGAAGTTTTACCGGCAGCCAAGGCTCCCGCGAAAACCCCGCTCAGGGGAGGGAAACCGGCTGCAGGTGAAGGAGGCGAATAAGCAAGAATGCTTTTACCGAAAAGGGTTAAATTTCGCAAACAGCACCGCGGCCGCATGGCCGGAAAAGCTAAAGGCGGCAAGGATATTAGTTTTGGTGAATATGGGTTGCAGGCCCTTGAGCCGGCCTGGATCACCAACAGGCAGATTGAAGCCGCCCGGATTGCCATGACCCGTTATATTAAAAGGGGTGGGAAAGTCTGGATCAGGATTTTTCCGGACAAACCGGTTACCGCCAAGCCGGCCGAAACACGTATGGGTTCGGGCAAAGGCGCGCCGGAATACTGGGTAGCAGTGGTTAAGCCGGGCCGGATCATGTTCGAACTGGCGGGCATTACTGAAGACACAGCGCGTGAAGCCTTGCGTCTGGCTTCTCACAAACTGCCGATTAAGACCAAGTTTGTTAAACGCGGGGAAGTGGGTGAGGTCAATGAAGGTTAAAGAGCTGAGGGAATTGACCGATGCCGAGCTTGGTAAAAAACTGACCGATTCCAAGGACGAGCTCTTTAAGCTGAGATTCCAGATGGCCACGGGACAGCTGGATAATCCGATGAAATTACAAGAAGTGCGGCGCAAAATTGCGCGGGTCAAGACAATAATTCGGGAGCGCGAGTTGGGGATCCAGCGGGCGTAAAGGGGGTAATGATATGGAAAATCGTGGTATGCGCAAAGTGCTTACCGGCAGAATAGTCAGCGATAAAATGGATAAAACCGTGGTTGTGGCCGTTGAATCCCTGGTCAGGCATCCCCTGTATCAGCGCACCATTCGTCGCACCAAAAAATTTAAAGCGCATGATGAGAAAAATTCCTGCCGTATCGGCGACAAGGTAAAAATGATGGAAACCAGGCCCCTCTCTAAAGAAAAACGGTGGCGTATAATCGAAATCCTGGAAAGAGCGGAGCAAATATAAGAGGCCTTTGTCAGTTAGGAGGTAGTAGTTGTGATTCAAGTAGAGTCTATGCTTACCGTTGCGGATAACACCGGGGCGCGCAGGCTTTTGTGTATTCGAGTCCTGGGCGGGGCCATGCGGCGCTATGCCAGTGTGGGTGATGTGATTGTTTGTTCCGTTAAGGAAGCCAACCCGGGCGGCGTTGTGAAAAAAGGTGACGTAGTGAAAGCTGTGGTGGTGCGTACCAAGAAAGAAATCCGCCGCCCGGACGGTTCCTATATCAAATTCGACGAAAATGCCGCCGTGGTGATCAAGGATGACCAGAGTCCGCGGGGCACCCGTATTTTTGGTCCGGTTGCGCGGGAGCTGAGAGACCGCGATTTTATGAAAATCGTCTCTTTGGCGCCCGAGGTACTCTAATATGTAAGAAGGTGAACAACATATGGCTGAACAAAGTAACAGACGTAAGGTCCATGTCCGCAAAGGTGATATGGCTCTGGTTATAGCCGGTAAAAATGCCGGCAAAAAGGGGAAGGTGCTGAAGGTGATTCCTGACGGCGGCAGGGTCATTGTCGAAGGCGTTAATATTGTCAAACGTCACGCCAGGCCCACACAAAAGCTGCCGCAAGGGGGCATTTCGCAAAAGGAAGCCTCCATCCACAGTTCAAATGTGATGCTTTACTGCGGCAAATGCAACAACCCCACCAGGGTCGGCAGGAAGATCCTCGACAGCGGCGAAAAAATACGCGTTTGTAAAAAATGCGGTGAGACCATATAAGAGGTGGGGAGGGTTGCGAAGTGTCCAGGCTTAAGGATAAATACAAAAACGATGTTGTACCGGCGTTAATGCAGAAATTTGGCTACAAAAGCGTGATGCAGGCCCCTAAAATTGAAAAGGTAATCGTCAATATGGGCCTTGGTGAAGCCATCCAGAATTCCAAAATCATTGACGCCGCCGTAGGTGACCTGATGATCATTACAGGCCAAAAACCGGTTACCACAAAAGCGAAAAAATCCATCGCCGCCTTCAAACTGCGTGCCGGCATGACCGTGGGCGCCAAGGTGACCTTGCGCGGCAAAAGGATGTACGAGTTCGTGGATAAGCTCTTCAGTATAGCACTGCCCAGGGTGCGGGACTTCCGCGGCATCTCGGTCAAATCATTTGACGGGCGCGGCAATTTCAGCATGGGTGTCCGTGAGCAGCTTATTTTCCCGGAAATAGAGTATGACAAAATCGATAAAATCCGCGGTATGGATATCATTTTTGTCACCACTGCAAAAACTGATGAAGAAGCCAAAGAACTGCTAAGGTTAATGGGCATGCCTTTCAAGGCGGCATAAAGGAGGGGAGATTGTGGCAAAAAAATCACTGGTCTTAAAAGCGGCACGTCCTCCAAAATTTAAAGTACGGGCATACAACAGGTGTAAACTTTGTGGCAGGCCTCATGCTTATATGAGGAAATTCGGTATCTGCCGCATCTGCTTCCGGGAGTTGTCCTATAAGGGTGAACTGCCGGGAATCCGCAAAGCCAGCTGGTAAAAATGCCTTTGTATTAAGGAAGGAGGTTAGTTGCATGGTTATGACTGATCCGATTGCAGACTTCTTAACCCGTATTCGCAACGCCAACACGGTTTATCATGATAGAGTAGAAGCGCCTGCCTCCAGGATGAAAAAGGCCATCGCCGCCATCCTGCGGGATGAAGGTTTTGTTAGGGAATATGAGTACATCGAAGACGGCAAGCAGGGTATTATTAGAGTTTATCTTAAATATGGCGTTAATAAGGGGCGGGTGATTACCGGTCTAAAACGCATATCCAGGCCGGGCTTGCGGGTTTACGCCAGAAAAGACGAGGTGCCGAAGGTCCTTGGCGGCCTCGGTATTGCGATAATATCCACGTCCAAAGGGATCATGACCGATAAAAAAGCTCGCCAGGAAAGGCTTGGCGGGGAAGTAATCTGCTACGTTTGGTAGCAAAGAAGTAATCTGCGGACGACGGCTTAATTGGGAGGTGTAATGGATGTCTAGAATTGGTAAGCAGCCCATTTCAGTGCCCCCGGGGGTCGAGGTGAAAATTGACGGGGCGAAAGTCTGGATTAAAGGTCCCAAGGGTGAGCTGGAAAGGGAACTGCACCGGGATATGGTAATTAAGCAAGAAGAAGGACAGCTTGTTGTACAACGGCCGTCTGATAATAAACTGCACAGGTCATTGCACGGTTTGACCCGCACCCTGCTGAACAACATGGTGGTGGGAGTAACCGCCGGTTTTCAAAAAAACCTGGAGCTGGTCGGGGTCGGTTACCGCGCTTCCAAGCAGGGCAATAAATTAGTGCTGGCAGTGGGTTATTCCCACCCGGTGGAAATTGAACCGGAAGAGGGCCTGGCGATCGAGGTGCCCACGCCGACTAAAATCAACATCAAGGGCACTGACAAGGAAAAGGTCGGCGCGCTGGCGGCAAAAGTGCGCGCGGTGCGGGAGCCTGAACCGTATAAGGGAAAAGGGATTAAATACGAAGGCGAGGCCATCAGGCGCAAGGCCGGCAAAGCCGGCGCCAAAAGGTAGGTAGCCGGACGGGGTTAACAACCGGACTTGTAAGGCTATTGCATACGGCCTTAAAAGGGAGTGAATGATGACATGCTGAAAAAACCAAGCCGCAAGGCGCTGCGTGAGGTCCGGCGCGAGAGGGTGCGCAAGAAAATATCCGGCGACGCCGACCGGCCCAGGCTGAATGTGTTTCGCAGCCTGAAAAATATTTACGCGCAGATTATTGATGATCATAGCGGGACGACACTGGTGGCCATCTCCACCCTGGCGCCTGAGTTAAAAGGCAAGATGCCTTCCAGCAGCAATTCAGCCGCGGCGACTGCCGTAGGAGAGCTGCTGGCAAAAAAAGCGCTGGCAGCCGGGATTAAGCAGGTGGTGTTCGACCGCGCCGGTTATGTTTACCACGGCCGGATTAAGGCCCTGGCGGAGGCTGCCCGGGCCGGCGGGCTGGAATTTTAAATCTTCTGCGTGAAAAGGAGGGATATAGATGGCAAGGATTGACGCCAGCAAACTGGAAACGAGCGAAAAAGTAGTTTATATTAACCGTGTGGCCAAGGTGGTCAAGGGTGGACGGAGGTTCAGCTTTTCAGCGCTAATGGTGGTCGGAGACGGCGCCGGCCATGTGGGCGCCGGACTCGGCAAAGCCGGGGAGGTGCCGGAGGCGATCCGCAAAGGTATTGAAGACGCCAAAAAATCGATGATCAAGATTCCTCTTACCGGTACTACCATTCCCCATGAAATTACAGGCGTGTTTGGAGCGGGCAAGGTCCTCTTAAAGCCTGCCGCCCCCGGTACGGGAGTGATCGCCGGCGGCCCGGTACGCTGTGTATTGGAACTGGCCGGAATTCGGGACATCCTGACTAAGTCGCTAGGATCAAATAATGCAAACAATATGGTGCGCGCCACTATGAGCGCCCTGATGAATTTAAAAACTGCCGAAGAAGTGGCCCGCTTGAGGGGAAAGACTGTAGAAGAGTTGTTAGGCTAGGAGGGAAGATTTTGGCTAAGTTGAAGATAACCCTGGTCAAAAGCCTAATCGGCCGCCCGCAAGACCAGCGGATTACCGTGCGTACCCTGGGCCTGACCAGGACAAACCGCTTTGTCATACAAGAAGACACACCGCAAATCAGGGGTGCGATCAATAAGGTGAGCCATTTGCTTAAAGTCGAGGAAGCATAGGGAGGTGGGACAGGTGAAACTGCATGATTTAAAGCCGGCCCCCGGCGCCAGGAGCAGATCGACCCGCAAGGGTCAGGGTCTCGGTTCCGGACTGGGTAAAACGGCGGGCAGGGGTCACAAGGGTCAAAAATCCCGGTCCGGCGGCGGCGTGCGCCCGGGTTTTGAAGGCGGCCAAATGCCGTTGCAGCGCCGCATGCCCAAGCGTGGATTTTACAATCCTTTTTCAAAAGAAATTATCGCCATAAATATCAGCCAATTGAACCGCTTTGAAAACGGAGACGTGGTTACACCAGAAACATTGCTGGCCGCCAGGGTGATCAAAAAAACAGCCGATGGTGTTAAAATATTGGGTGAAGGCCAACTGGAAAAGTCCCTGACGGTTAAAGCCCAGGCGTTTAGCAAGTCGGCTGAAGAAAAGATTACGGCTGCCGGTGGTAAAGCCGAGGTGATTTAAATTGCTGCAAAGTTTTAAAACGGCGTTTAAGGTCTCTGAACTGAGGACGAAACTTTTTTATACACTGGGTATGCTCTTCATTTTCCGGCTGGGCGTGCATATACCGGTGCCGGGGGTTAACCCGGAACGGTTTGCCGACCTGGTAAACAGCGGGGTCATATTCGGATTTTTTGATATTATCTCCGGCGGCGCCTTAAAGAATTTTTCTGTTTTTGCCATGGGCATTATGCCCTACATCACCGCGTCCATTATCCTGAGCCTGCTTACGGTGGTCATACCGCACCTGGAAAAGCTTAAAAAAGAAGGCGAAGAAGGACGCAAAAAAATCAGCCAATATACCCGTTACCTGACCGTTGTCCTGGCCTTTATCCAGGGTTTTGGCATGGTAGTGGGAGTCAGCGGCTCGCTGGAGAACCCCAGCCTGCTGACCTATTCCACCACCGCCCTGACGATCACAGCCGGGACGACTTTCCTGATGTGGATGGGTGAGCAGATTACTGAAAGAGGCGTCGGCAACGGTATTTCCCTTTTAATCTTTGCCGGTATTGTATCCCGTGTGCCCCAGGGCGCAGCCAGGCTTGGCGAATATCTGAACGCCGGAACGATAAATATCATCAGCTTGATCCTGCTGGCTGTGATCGCCGCGCTGGTTATTGCCGCTGTGGTCGCCGTGCAGGAGGGGCAGCGGCGCATCCCCGTGCGTTACGCGAAAAGGGTTGTAGGCCGCCGGGTCTATGGGGGGCAGACCACACACCTGCCGCTTAAGGTAAACCAGGCCGGAGTAATGCCGATCATTTTTGCCTCTTCCCTGCTGATGTTTCCGGAAACGATCATCAAGGTGTTCCAGGGCAGCAAGGTGGCGACCTTTTACAGCACGTACCTGGGCTGGGGTACAGCGGCCCATACAATCTTTTTTGCCTTGCTGATTATTGGTTTTACTTATTTTTATACCGCGGTGGTAATGAACCCGAACGATGTGGCGGACAACATTAAAAAATACGGCGGCTTTATACCGGGCCTGCGTCCCGGGCGGCCTACCGCTGAATATATCACCAGGATCATGGGCCGGGTGACCTTTTCCGGGGCGCTGTTCCTGGCACTGATTGCCGTCCTGCCGAACTTTGTGCTGCTGGCTACCAAGATTCCCAACATTTACTTTGGCGGCACGTCCCTGCTGATTGTTGTGGGCGTCGCGCTAGATACCATGAAACAGGTGGAATCGCACCTTTTAATGCGCAGCTATCAGGGTTTTATTAAATAGGTGAAGATATGATTACCTGTAAATCTAAAAGAGAACTTTCCTATATGCGTGAAGCCGGGCGGGTAGTGGCCAAAACACATGCCGCGCTGGCCCGGGTGGTTAGGGCAGGCATAACCACTTTAGAGCTGAACAGGCTGGCGGAGGAAATTATTCTAAAAGCGGGCGCCAAACCAGCCTTCAAAGGCCTCTATGGGTTTCCCTATACAATCTGCGCCTCTGTAAACGAGGAGGTTGTACACGGGTTCCCCAGTTTAAGAAAATTGGAAAACGGTGATATTATCAGTATTGACATCGGGGCGGAAGTAAATGGATATTTTGGCGACGGCGCCGCCACCTACCCGGTGGGGGATGTAGCCCCGGAAGTTTTACAACTGCTCAGGGCCACGGAAGAATCTCTTTATAAAGGGATTGCCATGGCCAGGGCGGGAAACAGGTTATCAGATATTTCTCATGCCGTGCAGACCTGTGCGGAGGGTTACGGTTATGCCGTGGTGCGTGACTTTGTTGGTCACGGCATCGGCAAAAAACCGCACGAGGACCCGCAAGTGCCTAATTTCGGGAGGCCCGGTAGAGGGCCCAGGTTGAGAGAAGGTATGACATTAGCGATAGAACCGATGATCAATATGGGCACTTATGAAGTGCGAACTCTTTCGAACAACTGGACTGTGGTAACTTTAGACGCAAAACTCTCAGCCCATTTCGAACATACAATTGCAATCACTGACGACCAACCGGAGATACTTACCAGGATGTGAGACAGTCTCAGGAGGATAGGCCATGTCAGAAAACGAGGTGCGGATCGGGCAACTGGTGTCTTCATTACAGGGCAGGGACAGCGGCATGTTCTACCTGGTAATCAAGAATGATAGCCAGTCCAGGGTCCTGGTTGCTGATGGCGAGGGGCGAAAAGTGGAAAAACCCAAGCGTAAAAATATTAAACACCTAAAATTTTATGACACAGTTGCAAAAAATATTTTTGCCAAGGTGCAAATCGGTAAAAGAGTTACTAACGAGGACGTCCGGAAGGAACTAAAGAGTCTTGTCAGCCACCTGCCGTTGTAAACTGTTTTTAAAGGCGGCGCTTGCACACCGGCCGGTCCGCTGTGCCGCAAGCGCAGGCCCGGGCCTTATACAGCGGCGGTTGAGATAGTGTCCATTTTAAATATAAGGAGGTTTACTGTATCTCTAATGTCAAAGCAAGATATGATTGAAGTTGAAGGCACTGTGATCGAACCGTTGCCAAACGCCATGTTCCGGGTGCAACTGCAAAACGGCCACAAGGTTTTGGCGCACGTTTCGGGAAAAATTAGAATGAATTTTATCCGTATCCTGTCCGGGGACCGGGTGATGGTAGAACTTTCCCCATACGATTTAACCCGCGGCAGAATTGTTTACCGTTACAAGTAAGAAACAAGATGTGGGATGTAGGATGTGAAGGTCGTAGGGTGCGGCTTCAACCGCACATCTATGGCAGTCCATATAATTTGGCGGGTTGAAACCCGTCCTCCAGACATAAAGTGGGGTTTCGGGATTCTAAGACCAAAGACCAACGATCTACGACTCACGACCAAGATTGGAGGGATTGATGGTGAAGGTCAGGCCATCTGTAAAACCTATGTGCGAAAAATGTAAAATAATTCGCAGAAACGGCAAGGTTATGGTTATCTGTGAAAACCCAAAACACAAACAGGTCCAGGGGTAAAACGGGAGGTGTTGAATAGAATATGGCACGTATTGCAGGCGTCGACCTGCCAAGAGATAAAAGGGTGGAGATAGGCCTCACTTACATTTTCGGCATTGGCAGGCCCACGTCCCAAAAGATCCTGAAACAGACCGGCGTAAGCCCGGACACCAGGATCAAAAACCTTACGGAAGAAGAAATAAACAGGCTGCGGGATGTTATTGAGAAGGAACTCAAGGTTGAGGGTGATCTGCGCCGGGAAATTGCTCTTAACATCAAGCGTTTAATTGAAATAGGCTGCTACCGGGGTCTGCGGCACCGCCGCGGTATGCCCGTGCGCGGTCAACGGACAAAAACCAACGCCCGGACCCGCAAGGGACCGAAGCGTACCGTCGGCGTACGGAGAAAAAAATAGGATAAAAAGGAGGTTAGGCAATGGCGCGTCGCGTAGCCAGATCAAAAAAACGTGAACGCAAAAACATAGAAAATGGGGTTGCGCACATTAGATCCACTTTCAATAACACCGTCATAACCATTACAGACACAAAAGGCAATACCCTTTCCTGGGCCAGCGCCGGCGGGGTGGGATTTAAAGGTTCCAGAAAAAGTACCCCTTACGCCGCCCAGCAGGCAGCTGAAAACGCCGCCAAAGAAGCCATGGAGCATGGTCTAAAAGAGGTAGAGGTAATGGTTAAAGGACCGGGCGCCGGCCGGGAAGCGGCCATACGCTCACTGCAGGCCGCCGGCCTGGAGGTAAACATAATTAAAGACGTTACACCTATCCCTCATAACGGATGCCGGCCGCCCAAGCGCCGGAGAGTTTAAGGAGGAGGATTATTTTTGGCGAAATATACCGAATCAGTCTGCCGGCTGTGCCGCCGGGAAGGCCAAAAGCTTTATCTTAAAGGGGATCGTTGCTTTACCCCGAAATGCGGCGTTGAACGCCGGGCTTACGCCCCCGGGCAGCATGGGCAGGGACGCAAAAAGTTTTCAGAATACGGACTGCAGCTCAGAGAAAAGCAAAAAACCCGCAGAATTTATGGCATTTTAGAAAACCAGTTTAGAAGATATTTTGAAAAAGCTGAAAGACAACCCGGTGTTACCGGTGAAAATCTGCTCCGTCTTTTAGAAAGACGTCTGGACAATGTGATCTACCGCATCGGCCTGGGTTCATCCCGCGCTGAAGCCAGACAGCTGGTGCTGCATGGCCATTTTCTGGTAAACGGCCGCAAGGTGAATATTCCTTCTTATTTAATCAGGGTTGGCGACGTGATCACCGTCCGGGATAAAAGCAAGGAATCTCCCAAAATTAAGGAGCTGTTGGAGAGAGCGGGCGACCGCACACCACCTGCCTGGCTGGAATTTGAGGCTGAACAGGCGCGGGCCAGGGTAGTGGACCTGCCGGCGCGGGATCAAATTGATGCTACGGTGCAGGAGCACCTGATCGTAGAGCTGTACTCCAGATAGGATTGTGGTTGTTGGTTACCGGTTGTGGGCTGTTGGTTTCAATCGGTTGGTCACACTGGGCGCCATCCATTCACACCAACACCGACTACCTGTTGCCGGACACCATCTTTAGGAGGGAACCTGTATGCTCGAAATCGAGAAACCAAGAATTGAAATCATCGAAATGAACGATGATAGTACCTACGGGAAGTTTGTGGTAGAACCCCTGGAAAGGGGATACGGTATCACCCTGGGCAATGCCCTGCGCCGGATCCTGCTGTCGTCCTTGCCCGGAGCCGCGGTAACATCCATTAAGGTAGACGGCGTTCTGCATGAGTTTTCAACCATACCCGGTGTTGTCGAGGATGTCACAGACATCATCCTCAACCTCAAGAGCCTTTGTTTGAAGATCCACGGCGATGAAGAAAAGACGATGAGAATTGAGGCGGCAACAGAGGGTATGGTAACGGCGGGCGACATCATCCACGACGCTGACGTGGAGATCCTTAACCCGGAACTGGCTATCGCTACCCTGGCCGACAATGCCAGATTGGTGATGGAGATCACGGCATCCAAAGGACGGGGTTATGTCACCGCCGAGCGCAACAAAAAAGGTGAGCATATCATCGGGGTGATTCCGATGGATTCCACATTCACGCCGGTTAAAAAGGTGAATTACAATGTAGAAAACACCAGGGTCGGCCAGATTACAGATTTTGACAAGCTTTCCCTGGAAGTATGGACCAACGGCAGTATCAGACCCGATGAGGCTACCAGCCTTTCGGCTAAAATACTGAACGAACACCTGCGTCTGTTCATCGGGCTTACTGAAAGTGTAAGCGAGGTGGAGATCATGGTGGAAAAGGAAGAGGAGCAAAAAGACAAACTCCTGGAGATGACCATTGAGGAACTGGACCTTTCAGTGCGTTCATATAACTGCTTGAAAAGGGCCGGCATAAATACAGTAGAGGAACTAATCCAGCGGAATGAGGAAGACATGATGAAAGTAAGGAACCTGGGAAAAAAGTCCCTGGAGGAAGTCATTAACAAGCTGGGTGAACTGGGCCTCTCGCTAAGGAAGGACGACGAGTAAGGGAGGGCTTTTTGAAAGTGGGATACCAGAAATTAGGTCTGAAAACGGACCACCGCAAGGCCATGCTGCGCAACCTGGTTACATCCCTTTTCCGGGATGAACGGATCAATACGACCGAAACAAGGGCCAAGGAAGTAAAAAGCATTGCCGAGAAACTGGTTACAACCGCCAAGCAGGGGGATCTCGCGGCCCGCCGCCAGGCGCTGGCTTATTTGTACGAAGAAGAAGTAGTCAAAAAACTGTTTGATACGATTGCGCCGAAGTATGCCGACCGTCCCGGTGGTTATACCCGGTTGATCAAAACAGGGCATCGCCGGGGCGACGCCGCGGAAATGGTTATTTTAGAATTGATATAGTGAAAGACATATTTATTTCCGTCAGGGGCCTGACCCATATTTATGACCGGGATAAAGCCGGTGGTCACAAGGCTCTGTCCGGCATAGATCTTGAGGTCGGGACGGGTGAGTTTCTGGTGATTGCCGGCCCCAACGGATCGGGCAAGTCTACCCTGGCCAGGCATTTTAACGCGACCCTGAAGCCGTCGGGCGGCCGTGTCATTGTAGCCGGGATGGACACCATGGATCCGGAAAATGTTTGGGAGATCCGCCGCCGGGTGGGCCTGGTTTTTCAAAACCCGGACAACCAGATTGTCAGCTCCCTTGTTGCGGAAGATGCGGCATTCGGCGCTGAAAACCTGGGTCTGCCTGCCGAGGAAGTGCAGAAGCGGGTGGCGGAAACCCTGCGTTTGACCGGCCTGACGCAATACGCGCAGCATGCCCCGCACCTGCTTTCCGGCGGGCAGAAGCAAAAACTGGCTGTTGCCGGGGTGCTGGCCATGCGTCCGGCCTGCCTGGTCCTGGACGAACCCACTTCCATGCTTGATCCGGCGGGGCGGGTTGAATTGATGGACATATTTACCCGCCTGAACAGAACCATGAACGTGACCGTCGTGCTTGTTACCCATTTCATGGAGGAGGCTGTTTTGGCGGACCGGGTCGTCGTTTTGGCGGACGGTCAAATTGCCTTATCCGGCCCGCCCGCCACTGTGTTTGCGGAGGTTGATTTTTTGGCGGGACTGGGCCTGCAATTGCCCGCGGCGCTTGAAATTGCGCATGGTTTACGAAAGAGGGGCCGGCCGCTGCCGCAGGGGATTTTAACAGTTGAGGATTTAGCGGCTTACTTAGCAAATAATTAGGGCGCTTTTTATGTCAACTATTATTGAGATTGAACAGTTAACACATATATATTCTCCGGGTACGCCGTTCCAGGTTACTTCTTTAGACAGTATTTCCCTGGATATTAAAAAGGGCGTTTTTTTCGCGATTATCGGCTCTACCGGTTCCGGCAAGTCAACCCTGGTGCGGCATTTTAACGGATTGCTGACGCCTGCCGCCGGCACGGTGCGGGTATGCGGGATCAATACCGCCGGCAAAAAGCAGCGGCGCCAACTCTGGCGCAGCGTGGGGCTGGTCTTTCAGCAGCCGGAACAGCAGCTTTTTGAAGAAACGGTATTGGCCGACGTGGCCTTTGGGCCGAGAAATATGGGCCTTGCCGAATCTGAGATAAAGGAGCGCGCGCACCAGGCGCTGCGGTTGGTGGGCCTTGACCCCGGTGAGGCGGCGCGGATGTCCCCGTTTCATTTGAGCGGCGGTATGCGCAGGAAGGCGGCCATCGCCGGGGTGCTGGCGCTCAGGCCGCAGGTGCTGGTCCTGGATGAGCCGACTGCGGGGCTGGATCCGCAGGGAAAGCGGCAGTTGATGGGGCATGTAGAGGAGTACCGGCGCAGGGAAGGCGCCACCATTATCCTGGTCACACATGACATGGAAGAAGTAGCGCTGATGGCGGAGCAGGTGGCGGTGCTGAACAAGGGCCGGCTGGTTATGACGGGCGCGCCCCGGGAAATATTCAGCCGTGGGGCGGAGTTGACGGCTATTGGGCTGGATCTGCCCGCTCCCGCTCGCTTGATGCACAGCCTGCGGCTGTTGGGGAAGCCGGTCCGCACCGATGTGCTTACGGTGGCTGAAGCAGTGGAAGAAATCGCCGCCCTGCCGGGAGGAGCGCCGTGTTAAGCGGTATTTCCCTGGGGCAGTATATACCGGGTGATTCCCCATTGCACCGCTTGGACCCCAGAACAAAGGTAATCTGTGTCCTGGCAGCCGCCGTGTCCATTTTAGTATTTACCAACTGGCCGGGTTTCGCCCTGGTGGCGTTGTTCACCTTGACAGCTTTGTTGGTATCCCGGCTGCCTGCCGGAATCATACTGGGCAGCCTCAGGTCGCTTTGGCTGCTCCTGGCCATTACCTTCCTGCTGCAGGCTTTTTTGACACCGGGGACTTTACTGGCCGCGCTGGGACCGCTGAAAATTTCACGGGAGGGCGTATTTGCCGCCGGCGAAATAGTGCTGCGCCTGACGCTGCTGATTTTGATCGCTTTTCTGCCCACGCTGACAACTCCCCCGATCAGGCTTACAGCAGGCCTGGAGGGTATTTTGTCTCCTTTGCAGCGGTTAGGTGTGCCGGCGCATGAACTGGCGATGATGATGACCCTGGCCTTGCGTTTCATTCCTACCCTGCTGCAGGAGGCGGAGATAGTAATCAGCGCCCAGCGATCCAGGGGGGCCGCTTTTACCGGCGGCAGTCCGGCCGGATGGGCCAGGAGCCTGCTGCCTTTATTCGTGCCCCTTTTCGCCGGGGCGCTGCGGCGGGCGGACGATCTGGCCGTGGCTATGGAATCCCGTTGTTACCGTGGCGGCGCCAACAGGACGAGGATGAACGCCCTGAGATTCGCTGTTGCGGATTTTGCGGCCATCGGGACAACACTGGCTGTGCTGGCGGCAGTTGTAGCCTTAAGATTTGTATGAAAAAATATCATTGGCTTGACGGGGTTTTAAGGATTAACTAAATGACCATGGGATTGCAAGGTGCGGGTTAGAGTTTAAGGTAATTATTTTAGACCGGAGTTATTTTATATATTTTATTATTAATCCTGTTAATCTTGAAAATCTTGCAATTCCTGTGAGAATTTCTTTTGAGGGTTTTATGGCTAATATCAAGGTGACGATAGCCTATGACGGCACAAATTATCATGGTTTTCAAGAACAGCGCGGCACAGGTTTGGCGACGGTGCAGAGCGTTTTTGAAGAAAGGTTGTCCCGGCTGGCTGAAACCGAACTCAGGGTTATCGGCGCCGGCAGGACTGACGCCGGTGTACATGCCCGCGGCCAGGTGGTAAATTTTGCGCCGGACGGTTTGCGCATCCCGCCCGGCCGGCTCGCATTCGCCCTGAACAGTGTGCTGCCGGCGGATATTGTCGCCCTGAATGCCGCAGCGGCGCCGGATTCATTTCATGCGCGTTTTTCGGCAACAGCCAAGATTTATCGCTATGTGATCTACAACGGCAAAATGCCGTGCCCTATTTTGCGTCTCTACAGCTATCATATACCCCGGGCTTTGGATCTGGAGGCCATGCGGGACGGCGCCCGTCGCCTGGTGGGAAAGCGGGATTTCAGCGCTTTCCGGGCGCTGGGGACACCGGTCAAAACAACTGTGCGCAGCCTCTTCGGGATCGAGGTAGGCAGGGCGGGTGAACTGATTGATATAGAAATGCGGGCGGACGGTTTTTTGTATCATATGGCCCGAATGATCACAGGGACACTAATCAGGGTCGGCCTGGGCAAACTCAAGCCCTGCGATCTGGCCGAAATTCTGGCCGGCCGCGACAGTATGCGGGGCGGGCCGGCGGCGCCGGCGCGCGGGTTGTTTTTGCAGCGCGTCGAGTACCCGGATGACAACCCGGTTTGTTAGTTTTTTCACAATATGGTATAATACCTTTTGGTATTTTTCAAATTTTTATTTTCAATATAAGGAGGGGATTTAAGTGGACGTGCTAAGAATTATTTTGTCCGTTGTTCAAGTGCTTCTGGCGATAGCCCTGATTGCCGCTGTTGTTATGCAATCCGGCAGGAGCGCCGGCCTCTCCGGGACAATTTCCGGGGGAGCGGAAACATTGTTCGGCAAGAAAAAAGGTTTGGACGAGCTATTGGGCAAGGTCACCGTCGCGGTAGCCATTTTATTCGGGGCGTTATGTTTAGCATTAGTTATCTGGAGATAAAAATATTTTATTAAGGAGGTAATAAGTCAGTGCAGGAGTCAATGACACTGGCCGCAATCGGCGCGATTGTCGGGGCTGTAGCCCTGATCTTTGCGCTTGTGACCTTTGCCGGTATTCTTAAAGAATCAATGGGCACCCCCAAGATGAAGGAGATTTCGGAGGCGGTGCAGGAAGGCGCCATGGCTTTCCTTAACCGGCAGTATAAAACATTAATCCCTTTTACCATTATAGTCGCTGTTTTACTGGCCCTGGTGCTGCCGCGGCTGGATCCGCGCGTGCAGGGGGGCGCCCTGGCCGTATCATTCCTGGTGGGCGCGATCAGCTCGGCTATCGCCGGATACATCGGCATGAACAGTACCACCAAATCCAATGCCCGCACGGCGGAAGCCGCCCGGAGCGTCGGCCTGGGCAAGGCGCTGAAAATTTCTTTCCGCGCCGGCTCGGTAATGGGCCTTTCCGTGGCCGGCCTGGGCCTGCTCGGTGTTTCGGTATTATTCCTGATTTATAAAAACCCCGTGGTGATTAACAGCTTCGCCTTCGGCGCCAGCGCCATCGCGTTCTTCGCCCGGGTAGGCGGCGGAATTTACACCAAAGCCGCCGATGTGGGCGCCGACCTGGTCGGTAAGGTAGAAGCCGGTATCCCGGAAGATGACCCGCGCAACCCGGCCACCATCGCCGACAACGTGGGCGATAACGTGGGCGACACTGCCGGCATGGGCGCCGACCTGTTCGAATCTTACGCGGCTACCACTATCGCCGCGATGATCATCGGCAATACAATTTTTGGAGTTAAAGGAGCGCTGTTTCCCCTGATAGTCGGCGCTATCGGCATTGTCGCTTCTATGCTGGGCACCTTCTTTGTCCGCACCGGCGAGGGCGGCAACCCGCAGGCGGCCCTGAACGTGGGCCTGTGGTCGACTAACGTGATCACCGCCGTCGGTGTATTTTTCCTGGCCAGCTGGACGTTCGGCAACGAGGGATTGGGTATTTTTCTGGCTGTGGCGGCCGGCCTGATTGTCAACGTGGCCATCGGCGCTCTGACCGAATACTATACCGCCAACAATAAGCCTCCCTGCCTGCGTATCGCCGAGGCTTCCAAGACCGGCCCGGCTACAAACGTGATCCACGGCCTGGCGGTAGGCATGGAGTCAGTATTCTTCCCGATGCTGTTTTTTGCCGCAGCCATCTATTTCGCCTTCTGGGTCGCCGGATGGGTACAGCCCGGCCATGCCATTTACGGTATTGCCATGGCGGCGATGGGCATGCTGTCCACAGCCGGCATCGTAGTGGCCATGGACTCTTTCGGCCCCGTCGCCGACAACGCCGGCGGCATTGCCGAGATGGCCGGTTTGCCGCCGGAAGTGCGCCAGAAGACGGACAAGCTGGACGCCGTGGGCAACACCACCGCCGCTATCGCCAAAGGATTTGCCATCGGTTCCGCCGCGCTTACCGCGCTGGCCCTCTTCCAGGCTTTTGCCGATGAAATAGTCAGGAATCCCAAACTGCAGCACCTGTTGACCGGCGGAAAACTGGTGGTTAACCTGAACGACCCCCTGGTGCTGGTGGGGCTCTTGATTGGCGCCTCAATCCCGTTTGTTATCGGTTCTTCCACCATGCGCGCCGTGGGTGACGCGGCATTCGGCATGGTTAACGAAGTGCGCCGCCAGTTCCGTGAAATCAAGGGGATTATGGACGGGTCCGAAAAACCGGACTACGCGCGTTGCGTCAGCATTGCTACCGGCGCGGCCATTCAAAAGATGATCTTCCCCGGCCTGGTGGCAGTAATTATGCCCTTGATCGTTGGGTTCGGCCTGGGCGCCCTGGCTCTGGCCGGTTATCTGGCCGGTCTTACGGCTACCGGCGTGCTGATGGCTCTTTTCCTGGCCAACGCCGGGGGCGCCTGGGACAACGCTAAGAAGTGGATTGAAGCGGGCAACCTGGGCGGCAAAAAGATCGACGGCCAGCCAAACCCGGTCCACCAGGCGGCGGTTATCGGCGACACCGTCGGCGATCCCTGCAAGGATACATCCGGTCCGGCGATGAACCCGCTGATCAAAGTAGCCGGCACAATATCACTGATTATCGCTTCAGTATTATTTCACTAGGAGAAAAAAGCCGGGTTTGCCCATATTTTTTCCCCTCTGCCGCATACACTGCCCTGTAGGCGGGCTTTGGCCCGCCAGGTCAATCGGGGCGCCAAGAGAAAAACGCCGGGGGAGCCCGGCTTTTTCACTTTATGAAAATTCACGGCTTTTACAACGCCCTCAAGTGAGGAATGGACCGGACCTGTGGCGGGAAACGTATGTGCGGGTCTAATTCATCGGAATGCCGGTGAATTAATAAACAGCAACTGCGGGAAGGGGGTAGAAAAGATTGGATATAATCAGGCCGCTGAAAGACGAGCACAATATCTGCTTTGGCTGCAGCCCCAACAACCCCATCGGTCTGAAGATGGTCTTTGAGCATGACGGGGAGGTGTGCCGCTCGCGCTTCACAACCGGCCCGGAACACCAGAGCTGGAACGACGTGGTGCACGGCGGGCTGATTGCCACGATGATGGACGAAATCATGGGCAAGTGGCTGTGGGATCACGGCTTTACGGCCATGACGGCGGAAATGACCGTCCGCTACAGCGCCGCCGTGCCAGTAGGGGCGGAGCTAACCATCGAGGGTCGCCTAATATCACAAAAACGCCGCCTGCTGGAGATGGCCGCCAGCGTCACCCTGCCTGACGGAACCATGGCCGCCCGGGCTAAAGCAAAATTTCTCAGGGTTGAGCCGGCTGCGACGCCGGAAAAGGAGCCCCATGATCAGTGAGGCGGAACCGGCAGCGCCGCGGGAAAAATCACTCTTTTGCGCCTTGAGCATAGCGAAAGGGCCTAAAGAGAAAAAGTCGCATGAGAAGCGAATTAAAACGGGCGGCGCCGGCAAAAAAAGTCAAGGGAAAAGGAGTGGATGTTTTGAATAGAGAAGAGGCTTTATCACTTCTCAAAAAGAACCTGAAAAATAGAAATCTTTTTAACCATTCACTTGCTGTGGAGGCGGTAATGCGCAGGCTGGCGGAGCATTTCAACGAAGATGTGGAGAAATGGGGCCTGGCCGGGCTATTGCACGACATCGACTACGACCGGACCAAGGACGACCATGCGCGGCACAGCATGGAGGGAGCGGAAATGCTGGCCGAAATCGGGCTGCCCGAGGACATTGTGTACGCGGTAAAGGTACACAACTCCATCCACGGCCTGCCAAGGATTTCTTTGATGGACAAGGCCCTTTTCGCCACCGATCCCCTAACCGGCCTGATCGTGGCCGGAGCGCTGATCCGACCGGAGAAAAAGCTGGCGGTGATTGACGTGCCTTTTCTGCTCAAACGCTTCGGGGAAAAAGCCTTCGCCCGCGGCGCCAACCGGGAAACAATCTCCGCCTGCACGGAAACAGGCCTCAGTCTGGAGGAATTCATGGGCCTGGGCCTGGAAGCGATGCAGGGCATCGCCGCGGAGCTTAAACTCTAGCAGGCGCGGAACACTGCTAGCGGAAGCGAGCGTCCGGAGATACGACCTTCCGGGGAAGGGATCTTCCCATATTAAGGGCGTCCTGGTTCTCCTGTTCGGGCTTCACCCCGCCATTAAACAAGAGACAAAAGTTGTCAACAACCCCGTCCCCCTGACACAAAGGTTGTCAACAACCCCGTCCCCCTGACACCCCTGGCGCCCCCTTGACAAAAGGCGGCTCGCTGTTATAATTGAATTGCATTTAAAATGACTGTCACAAAATCCCTTATTCCAGTTTTTGGCCGGAAAAGGGTTTATTTTTCAGGAGCAAATTATGGCGATCAAGACCGTAACCGAAAACCGCAAAGCCAGGCATGAGTATCACATCCTGGAAACATACGAAGCCGGCCTGGCCCTGACCGGGACGGAGGTCAAGTCCTTGCGCGCCGGCAAGGCCAACCTGCAGGACAGCTATGCCCGCGTTGAAAATGCCGAGCTGATGTTGTATAATATGCATATCAGCCCTTATGAACAGGGCAACCGGTTTAACCACGAACCCAAGCGCACCCGCCGGTTGCTGATGCACAAGCAGGAAATCATGCGGCTTTTAGGCAATACCAGGGAAAAGGGGTTGGCCCTGATCCCGCTGAAGGTTTACTTTAAAAATGGCCTGGCCAAGGTGGAACTGGCCCTGGCCAAAGGCAAAAAACTCTATGACCGCCGGGAAGACCTGGCTGCCAGGGACGCCAAGAGGGAAATGGAACGGGCGGTCAGGGAAAGAATGAAAAAATATTAAAAAGTAAATACTAAAATAATAACTGTCACCTTTGCTAAAATATGGGGGCGTCATGGTTTCGACGGGGGAAGCGGTGGCAGGAGGAGCGAGCC
>CAYMJG010000043.1:0-22671 GCA_964390855.1 uncultured Eubacteriales bacterium
ACGGTTACCCACACGCCCCTCAAACGTGCGCGTCTGCCTATTCCGCCACTCCGACCTGCTAAATGGACGACAAAAGAGTACCCCCACCGCATTCCCGCAAAAGTTATTATAACAGAGTGTTATTTTGAAAGCAAGTGGGTTAGGTCACAGGCAAGTGTTTGTTCTGTGATAGTAACACCCCGAGATTAGTGCTTTCAGTTTTCTCAATGCAGCCCCTGTCAACTGCCGGTGGGCCGCCGGTTTTATTGAGAATTCACTGCCCAAGGGCCGGTTGCTAATTGAACATTTGGTCTGTGAAGCCGGG
Organism: uncultured Eubacteriales bacterium; assembly: GCA_964390855.1. Classification (GTDB taxonomy): domain Bacteria; phylum Bacillota; class Desulfotomaculia; order Desulfotomaculales; family Pelotomaculaceae; genus Syntrophopropionicum. The sequence continues at coordinate 305 of CAYMJG010000043.1, forward strand.
GAAGGTAAGGGCGCAAGCCGTGTCGAAGTACTAAACAATATGCATATGCCGCCCTTTATTGGGTTATTATAGTAATATTTTTCAATGGAATATTCCACCCGGAGGTAAGATATTGTATCCGCAAACACATGTTTATTTTGCCGAGAGACTTATTGGCAGGCAGTCTGCTCAGATATCGCTGGGCAGTGTCCTGCCGGATATGCTGGTGGGTTATTTTAACCACCTTGAAGCACATAGCAGAGGCGCGCAGATTTACAATTTTCTTATGGAAAATCGCTTGCTGCCTGACTTTGGGTTGGCTGTTCTGACCCACGGTTTTGTCCCCAAAGGGCTTGATTATTACGGCGACGAAAAATATCTTGATTTTGAGAAGGGTTACAGCTTTGAAAAAGCCAGGCCCTTAATTAAAAAAACAATAGATGCGTGTAATATTCCGCCGGAAATGGGCTGGTGGAAGGCCCATAATATTATCGAAATGGGTGTGGAACTGCTGATCGGCGCTGACGAAGGTTACAGCGAGCGGCTGAAAAGTGCTTTTACCAATCGTGCCCTTGTTTCGGAGGTAAACGAGGTGTTATATCTCCTCTGGCCTGAAAGGGATATCAAATTTGGTGGAAGGGTCGAAAAATTTACCGGTTTGATCGAGATTGAAAAACCCAGCGTGGAATCACTGGCGCAAAAATACAGGATGCAGATGCTGATTAAACACAAAACGGAAATTGACACAAAAAAAACAGCGCGCCTGATTTACAGGGCTGCTGAAAGTGTGACAACTGATATTTTTCAGTTTTTCGAAGACGTTGCCAGCAGTGTGCAAAAAAATATCAAAGACCTGCAGATGGATCCAAAAGCAGTTTAATAAGCGGGTGTTGCCGGGATATCCCACCACTTACAGCTGTTAACCGCCAAGTGGCCCGCTATATTTTAGGAATACGGATGGCGCTAATCATGGCCAGGGCAATGATGATACCGGCGGGCAATATTACCCCGGGGTTTTGGGTGAGGGCCACAAGCACCGCCAAAATAGCCCCGCCGACGGTAATCGGCAAGCCCTGGAAGTGGGTGCTACTGCCGGATGATATATTGTACCTGGCCAGGCGGAAGGCGCCGCATAAGGTAAAGAAGGCAAAACAAGCCAGTCCGGCGTAGGACAATCTTTCGGTCATGCTGACGTATAACATCAAGGGCGGCGCAACACCAAACGAAACCAGGTCTGCCAGTGAATCCAGTTCCCTGCCGAAGGCGGAGGCGGTATTGGAAAGACGGGCCAGGTGGCCATCAAGCCTGTCCAGCATAGCGGCCAAAATAATAAACACCGCGCCTAGCGCCAGATTATGATTAAAAATGGCGGCGATGGCCAGTACACCAAACAGCAAATTACCGCCCGTACAAAGGTTCGGTAGCATTTCAATCCTGCTCACAAACACACCCCGTTTCTCAAGATAAGGGGAAGATCACCTTTATTCATTTATGACACTGCATCTTATCAACTAAATAATCCCGTCCCATGGTAATATTTCAGTCAAAGGGCAGTGCCCCGATAATTGTTTCTCCTGCCCTGACCCGATCACCTTTTCTTACCACCAGGCTGGATCCCACTGGAATAAAAAGCTCAGTGCCTGAACCAAATTTTATAATGCCGATGATTTCCCCGCCGGCCAGCCTTTTTCCCTCATCAGCCCAGCATTTGATCCGGCGGGCGACAAAGCCGGTGATCTGGCAGACCATTAGTTTATAGGATTGATTTTCAATTCCGATATAGTTTTTTTCGTTGATTTCCGAGGCATGGCTTTTAAATGCCGGGATGAACTTACCGGGTCGGTAGTGCCTGTACCTTACCTCTCCCTGCAGCGGTGAGCGGTTAATGTGGACGTTGAAAATCGATAAAAATATACTAACCCGGATCGCCCGGCCCTTGATGAAATTTTCCTCATATACCTCGTCAATACCGATGATTACGCCGTCAGCAGGAGAGAGGATCAAGTTTTCGTCAGCAGGTATATTCCTTTTGGGATTGCGGAAAAAATATATGATAAATGTGATCAGCAGGGCAGGCAGGAGCATAAACACTGGGGCAGTGTAATAGAAAACAACAAGCAACCCGGCAAGAATCAGCAAATAATGCCAGGTAAGTTTCAGGGTAAGGGCGATCCTGCCGGGTAAATTGTTTTTATTGCCGGGCGCCAATCTATAACCTTCCTCCCGTCAGCGCAACGTGCTCATAAATATCTAGACTATATCATACCCTGTTGGAAAGTCCATTGCAAGATTGTATATTGGCAGCGATTGCAAAACATTATGGCTGCGCCCCATGCCAACAACTGCGCACATGGCGGGGGCAGGCGCCATTCAAGGATATTTTGCCTGGTGTCAAAATATACCTTTGACCTGGATGGGATGTTTGTCTATACTCATGTTCATGCCTGCGGGAAATTACCGAAAATGGGGTGAAAACATGAGAAAATGGTGTGAAATACTAGAAAATAAAAAAATTAAATGTTTACTGATCGGTTTATTAGCGATGCTCGCGGTAGCGCTAATCAGCGCCACGCTGACGGTAAAGAAATCGGTGGCAGCCAGGAAAGAACCAATTGTTTCAAACGCCGGAGAGTCACAGACTTTCGCCATGACAGGCGGGGAAAGAATTAGGCCTGTGTCCAGGGGCGGCGATACCGACCGCTATAGTGTCTATATCCTGGCACGGGTGATTGAAGGCGAGGCTGCAGATGAGCCTTACGAAGGCAAGGTGGCGGTGGGGGCCGTAATTGTGAACCGCTGTGAAAATAGGGAATTTCCCAATTCAGTACCGGGGGTTATCAACCAGATGGGCGCTTTTGAATCGGTCAGCAACGGCCAGTATCAAAGGCCGCTAAGCGGGGAATCCATGCGGGCTGCGGTGGAGGCGCTAGGCGGGAACGACCCCAGCGGTGGGTCGCTCTATTTCTGGAACCCGTCCAAAACCTCCAATAAGTGGGTTTGGTCGCGCCCAGTGGTTAAACAAATAGGCAATCATGTATTTGCCAGGTAGCTGTTTCTTCTTGCACCTGGGGTGGGGGTGTTCTAAGAACAAAGACATCCCAACCCCGGTAGCCGGAGAGCAATGCCTGCACTATAAGGGAAAGCCGCCGCCGTACAGGCGGCTGTATATTTTATGGTACCTGAGGACCTTTTTGATATAGTGCCTTGTCTCAGGGAACGGGATCTGTTCAACCCTGCTAATGCTGCCTGATTTATCCGCCCCAATCCATTCCATAACGTTGCCGATACCGCCGTTGTAGGCCGCCAGCATTAGGAGCAGATCGCCGTTGAACTCATTTTCCAGTCCGGCCAAGTAGCAGGCGCCGATATTAACGTTAATTTCCGGGATGTACAGCTGGTCGGCGCTGAAGTCAGAGAAGCCCAACTGGGCGGCGACTGACTGCCCGGTTTCCGGCATAACCTGCATCAGTCCCCGGGCGCCTCTTTTAGAAACGGCGCGGGGCTGAAAGTTGCTTTCCGCCTTGATCACGGCGGACAACAGGCAGGGGTCCAGATTATATACCTGAGCGTATTTCGATGTTAAATCATAGTAAGGCAGCGGGTAAAAAAAACGCTGGATACTTTCCGCGTTAAAAAACACCGCCAGCAAAATCAGGACGACAACCAATAGAGCCCTGCGCCTGGCATAAATTCTATCATTTTTCCACCTGTAACGAACTCCGCCCAATTACTTCACTCCGCTATACTTCTGCGCGCTTTTTTTAGATTTATATTCCGTCTGTTGCCTGGAAATGCGTTTTGATCAGATCTTCCCAGTGGCGGTCGACCTGCCTTATGGTTTCGTTTTTATCTCCGCTGTTGTCAATCACTCTGGTGGCAAATTTTAATATTTCATCCTGGGGCAGCTGCGCCGAAATACGCTTCAGCGCTTCCACCGGCGTCAGCCCGTCCCTTGCTGCCAGACGCCCAACCTGCTTGTCCCGATCTATTTTTACCACCCAGATTTCATCAGCATTTTTCTCCAGCCCCACTTCGATTAAGAGAGCGGCGTCGACAACCAGTACACCGGGGACATTTTTGTTTTCTTTCTTACATAATTCTATTTGCCTGTTTATCTCCGCTTTAATTTTGGGATGGGTGATGTTATTCAGTTTTTCCATTGCCTTCATGTTGGTAAATACTATGGATCCCATTTTTTTGCGATCCAAGCCCCCGCCGGTGTCCAAAACCTCCGGCCCAAAATGATCCGCAATTTCCCGCAGGGCGGGTGTGCCGGGTAGTACTACCTGCCGCGCAACCAGGTCGGCGTCTATTATTTGCGCCCCCAGTTCCTTTAAGTGGCGGGTCACTGTGCTTTTACCGCTGCCGATGTTTCCGGTAAGTCCGATGACAATCATATCTTTCCCCCGCATAAGCATAATCTAATTATTTTCGAGCAAAATCATGTACTTCCTTTAAAAAATTTATATATAATTCTTATGGTCCCTAGAAAAGCAATTTTAGCAGACCCAGGGCAATCAGCAGGCATCCCGGCAGTATTGTAAGCTGGCGGCCAAGGTGAAATTTGGTAATCGACCGCCCGGCCAGCAGGCCCAGGTAAGTAAGGAAAAAATGGCCGAGGCCGACCACCGTTGCCGTCAAAATGATCGAAAAGCCCAGCATGGAGACGGCAAACCCGGCCACGAAGGCGTCCATCGCCAGAGCGATGCCTAATATCGAGGCTTCACCCGATGAAATCACGCCGGAACTGTCAAGGTCGGCTCTAGCCGGTTCCTTTAAAATTTGAATCACCAGGCCTAAGGGTTTGATACTTATTTTAATCGTTTTGACGGCGCCGTTTGCGTCAGGGACCGCATTATCTGGCACTTGACGCCCGCTCCGGCAGGTTTGATATAACACCCATAACCCGATGAGCATCAGGAGAATTCCACCTGCCCTGTGGGCCAGCGAGACTGGAAGAGCGGCAAGCAGGATTTGCCCTCCCAACATAGAAATGCTGATGGCGGCCACCGAAATCGAGCTGATAATACAAAGCGAGCTTACAGGCACCTTGATCTGTCTTGAACCATAGGCCATACCTGCCCCAAAGGAATCCAAATTAAGCGCCAGTGCGAAAAAAATGTACGAAAGCAGTTCCAACCCCATTCCTCCCGTTGCGTTTATCCGCCGCATTTTAATTTATGGGGGGAATGGGAAGTTGGTTACTGCCAAACGCTGTCACAAAATAGATACCGCCGCCGGCTATTTAACTAGTGGAAAACAAAAAGCCGGTCACAATAATGGGGCCGGCTTTTTGTTTCTACCTTCATTCATTTATGGTTCCCCTGTTGCCCGGTTCCCAGGCGGCCTTACTGAAAAGCCATATCCAGCTATTCATGAGGCTTTATTTCTGACAGGAGGGGCAGTAATAAGAACTGCGCCCGCCTATTTTTTTTCTGATTATAGTCCGGCTGCAATGAAGACAGGGTTTACCTTCCCGGTTATAGACCCGCAGATGATCCTGGTGGTTGCCCGCCCTGCCGTCCCCGTCGATAAAATCCCTGAACGTCGTCCCCCTGTGTTCGATGCCTTCCATCAAAACATCTTTGATGGCCCGGTGCAGCTTGGCCGTTTCACGGGCGGTAAGTGTGTCGGCCGGGCGCTCCGGGTTTATCCCGGCCCGGTGCAGGGCCTCGTCCGCGTATATGTTGCCGAGTCCCGCTAAAAATTTTTGATCTAGCAGCAGAGGTTTGATCCTGACGTGCCTGTGCCGGAGTTTTCTTTTAAGGGAATCCCTGGTGAAATATCCGTCCAGTGGCTCCGGTCCCAAATCCTTGTAACCGGACAGGCTGTCCAGGGCAGGCGTGGGTGTCAGCCACATTCCGCCAAACTGCCGCATATCCGCAAAAAAAAGCCTGTGGCCGTTGTCCAGGTGAAGGACTACATGGGTATACTTGATCGGCTGCCGGTCGTCCACGCAATAAACCAGAGCGCCAGTCATGCGCAGGTGCACCGCCAGTGTATAACCGCCGTTCAAGCCGAGCAGCAGATACTTGCCGCGCCTGCCGACCTTTAATATTTTCTTGTTTATGATCAGTTCCGCAAATTCCTCGGGGCCCGGCGCCCGCACAACCTTGGGCAGCAACACCTGCCCACCTGTAAATGTCAACCCTATAAGCCTTTCCTGCAGCGTGCGCCTTACAGTTTCCACCTCCGGCAGCTCCGGCATTCTTTCACCCCTTAGATCTTCTTAATGCTCTTAGGCCTTTCCGGCGCCCTCAGGCCTATTTAACGTCGTACCAGTTCTCGCCGGTTTTAATATCGACTACCAGGGGGACGTCCAGCAGCAGGGCGTTTTCCATACAGTGTTTAACCAGTTCCCTGAGGCGGTCCATTTCTTCAGGCGGGGATTCAAAGATCAGTTCATCGTGCACCTGCAGGAGCATTTTTGCCCTAAAGCCGTGTTCACCCAGTTCGCGATAAATATTTACCATCGCCAGCTTGATAATATCAGCGGCGCTGCCCTGGATCGGCGTGTTCATGGCCGTGCGCTCACCGGCATTGCGCAGGATGCGGTTCGGGCTGAACAGGTCCGGCAAATAGCGGCGCCTGTTTAGGAGCGTGGTGACATAGCCTTTTTCACGGGCCTCCCGGACGATCCGCTCGATATAATCTTTAACCCCGGCATAGCGTTTAAAATAATTTTGAATGTAAAGGCGGGCTTCCTGCCGTCCTACCTTGATATTGCGTCCCAGGCCAAAATCGCTGAGGCCGTAGATAATACCGAAGTTGACCGCCTTAGCCCGGCTGCGCATCTCCGGGGTCACATCCTCCGGACGGACTGCAAAAACCTCCGCCGCCGTCCGGGTATGGATGTCTTCCCCGTTTATAAAGGAGTCTATCAGTGTCGGATCCCTGCTTACATGGGCCAGTACGCGCAGTTCAATTTGCGAGTAGTCGGCCGCCAGCAAAAGGTTTCCCTGCCGGGAAGGAATAAAGACCTTTCTAATCAAACGCCCCACCGGCAGCCGGATTGGTATGTTCTGCAAATTAGGTTCCGCGCTGGAGAGCCGGCCTGTGGCGGTAACAGTCTGGTGAAATGTGGTATGCAGCCGGCCGGTTTCCTGGCAGATCAGGGCGGCCAGGCCGTCCGTATAGGTCGATTTGAGTTTCATCAACTGGCGGTATTCCAGCACCTTGGCTACAATTTCATGGGAGGCGGCCAGCTCGTCCAATACTGCCGCGTCAGTGGAATAACCTGTTTTGGTCTTCTTAATCACCGGCAGCTTCAGATCTTCAAATAATATCCCCCCCAGCTGTTTGGGAGAATTAATATTAAACACCTTTCCGGCCAGCCGGTAAATTTGCTCCCCTAGATCTTTAATCTGGCGCCCCAATTCCTCCGACATCGATTTCAAGCCTGCCTGATCAACTGCCACACCGGTGATCTCCATCACCGCCAGGACTTCCGCCAGGGGCAGTTCCACATCGTAGTAAAGCCTGTCCTGCTCATAGAGGCGCATGCTTTTATCCAGCAGGGGGACAAGCTGAAAGATGCACTGGGCCCTTGCCGGCAGTTCATCCGCACCGCCGGGAAGAACGGCGTCCAGGTGTTCCAGGGCGACGTCCGCTAGTTCACGGTTGGCGGAGGCGGGATTTAAGAGATAGGAGGCAAGCATGGTATCAAAGGCCAGGTGTTTTAAAGTTATTTTTTGCTTATGCAGGAGCCGGATAATTTCTTTGGCGTTATGACAGTATTTTTTTACAGTCGGGTCCTCGCAAATAGTTTTTAATGCCGCCATACGCTTACCCTGCGGGTCCGTGGCGGCGCCTGTTTCCGCGCCCATATCCGGGAATAGGCAGGCCTGGCCCTTTTCCCGTGGGCCGGCTTCCGTCAACTGCAAGTCAAGATAGTAAGCCCGGTCCTCATCCAAAACAAACCCTGCTTCTTTAATTATGCCGTTTTCATCACTTAAGGCCAGGTACACGCGGCCCGCCTTTTGGGCAGCTTTGACAAAACCTTTCAACTGGGCGGCAGTAGCCAGGCAGGTGTATGTGACGGGGTAAATTTCCAGATCGGGTTCAGGCAAGATCTGTTTTGCCTTTTTTTGTGCCGGGCTCTTTAACCTGCCGTCTTTTTTCGCGGCGTCCCGGACACTGTCATGATAGATGGACTTGATCAGCGTCTTGAATTCAAGTTTTTTAAGGATTTCCAAAAGATCATGGTAATCCGGTTTTTGCAATCGGCATTCTTCCAGATTAATTTCTAACGGCACGGCGCGGTTGATTGTGACAAGCTTTTTGGATAGGGCCGCCTGCTCTTTAGCGGCGCCTACCAGACCCGCCGTGCGTCCGGTAAGCTCAGCGGCATGGCTTAAGATTTCATCCAGGGTACCGTATTCCTTAAGCAGGCGCGAAGCGGTCTTTTCGCCTATGCCCGGTATGCCCGGCACATTATCCGAGCTGTCGCCGGTCAGCCCCCTGAAATCTGTATACTGGCGCGGCGTGACGCCGTAACGGTCCCAGACCCCGCCTTCATCGTATTCGTCCAGCTCGCTGATCCCCTTTTTTGTAAGCCTGACCCTGGTTAGGGGGGAAACAAGCTGAAGGGCGTCACGGTCCCCGGTAACGATGATGCTTTTCAGTCCGCTCAGTTCGGCTTTTTCAGCTATTGTGCCAATTATATCATCCGCTTCATAGCCCTCTGCTTCGTATATTTGTATACGCATGGCCCTTAAAAGATTTTTTAATAACGGAAACTGCGGTCTCAGATCTTCAGCCGTAGGCGGCCGGTTGGCTTTATAGTCAGCAAAATCTGCATGTCGAAAGGTCACCTTGCCTTTATCAAAAGCCACCGCTACCCTGGCCGGGGACTCGTCTTCAATCAGCTTCATCAGCATGTTGGTAAAGCCGTAGACCGCGTTGGTCACCAAACCCCCGCTGGTTGACAGCGGCGGGATAGCATGAAAAGCCCTGTGGACCAGGCTGTTGCCGTCGATAATGATCAAGTCGGGCATTTTTGTTTGCACCTGCCTTGTCTGGTTTGCCATGAACGGCAATGCCTAAAGTGCGAATAATCTGTAGTATTTCACCAAACAAAACAAAATACCTGCATGTACTGGTGAAATCACATTTCTGGAAGAATGTGCAGGACTTTACACACCGGGGGCGAAAGTTATTTATTTATAAATTGGGATACTGGTGAAGCGGGAATTCCCGGGCGAAATATTTTTCCGTAACACCAACAACGAAGGGAAAGGTGTTTTGTTTGCGCAGGCAGAAAATTTTTCTACTGCATTTTCTCCTGGTTATATCGCTGGTTTGTGCCTTTGGCGGGGGGGCGCCCGCTTTTGCGGCAGAGCGCCCGGCCCAGGGGTTGGCCGGCCTGGAGGAAATTTTCAGGGATGTACAGCTTTTGCATATCAGCGGCCCTGACGGCCAGACCCTGATTGAGGGCGCTATCGATGGCCTGCTGGATACCCTGAATGATCCATATACCGTTTACCTGACACCGGAAGAACTAAGGGAGTTGCGGAATACGATTGAAGGCAGCTATGTGGGTGTCGGCGTGCAGGTGCAGCCTGGTAAAATATACCCGCTGATCCTGAACACTATTGAGAATACCCCCGCAAGCAGGGCCGGCATCAGGGCCGGGGACATGATCATCAAAATTGACGGGTGCGATATTTCATATAAGCCTTTAGGAGAAGTTGTGGAAAATATCCGTGGCCCGGCGGGTACAAAATTGACCATGACCCTTCGCCGGGAAGGGGCAGCGGATTTTGATATTCAACTGGAACGGGCCGCCATCACCAGCCCCACAGTGTCGGGCAGAATCCTGGATGGCGGCGTCGGCTACATTTACATTGGCGCCTTTGGGGACTCAACCGGGGATGAGTTTAGGAAGATACTGGATGGGTTGACTGAGCAGGGGGCAGCCGGGCTAATCCTCGATTTGCGGGACAATCCCGGTGGGATAATCCACTCGGCCCTTGCCGTAGGCAGCAACTTTATCGAGCCGGGCCGTGTTGTGGCAAGCACCTGTGACGGTGCAGGCAGCAGAGAAGAGTACCTGGCGGAGCGGGACACCGACGTTGTGAAAGGCATGCCCATTATGGCGCTGGTCAATGAATATTCCGCCAGCGCGGCTGAATTGCTGGCAGGCGCGCTGCAGGACTATGGGCTGGCCACCCTGATTGGTGGAAAAACATATGGCAAGGGCACTGTCCAGGCGGTAGTGCCGCTGGAAACAGGCGGCGCGTTAAAAATTACCGTTGCCCGATACCTCACCCCCAAAGAAAGGGTTATTGACGGCACGGGACTTGTGCCCGACGTCCAGGTGCTCACACCCGGCCTTTCTTTGGCAGTGGCCTATGCCTATCTTAATGGAGATCCGGGAGACACAATTTCCTTTGACAGAGATAAGGATGAAGCTACTATAAATGGGATCGTTATCGGGAACAGCAGGGCGCCGCAGTTGTCGGGCAGGACCTACCTGCCCCTGAGATTGCTGCTGGAGTGGCTCGGCTACCGGGTTGACTGGCTGCCGGGCGAAGGGGCCGTGCGGGCTGTAATGCCTCCATCTGAAGCCTTTTTCTATCCGGCGGAAGGGCGGTGCATAATCAACGGTCAGGCATATGCGGGTGTTGATTCCCCGTTATCTTTCGGTGGCAGCGTCTACATGCCGGAATCCCTGTTGCCTTTTTTTAACGCCTTTGTGCGCTATGAGGGAAATGCTGTGATCATTGAGAAAAAATCATAATTATGATATAAATGATATCGTGTTGGAAAGGAACTAATTTTATTTGACTGAGTTAATAGAAATAGTAGTTAAGTTCATAACTGGTTATATAGCGGCGTTGGGGTATTGGGGAGTGGGCATTGGTATGGCCATCGAAAGCGCAAATATCCCGCTGCCCAGTGAAATTATTCTGCCTTTTGGCGGTTATCTGGTTTCTGCCGGACGGCTTAATTTTTACGGGACTGTAATGGCCGGCACCATCGGCGGCACAGTTGGCTCTGTACTGTCTTATTATCTTGGCCTGTGGGGGGGCCGGCCCTTTCTGGTGAAATACGGGCGCTATTTCGGTTTTTCCATGAAACACCTGGAGGTGGCCGACCGCTGGTTTAACCGTTATGGTGAAGCCACTGTCTTTTTCACCCGCCTGATGCCGATTATCAGGACCTTTATATCCCTGCCTGCCGGCATTTCCGGCATGAATTTTAAAAGGTTTCTAATCTACACCTTTTTGGGTTCACTGCCCTGGAGCATCCTGCTGGTCTATGCGGGTTTAAAACTAGGCCAAAACTGGGCGTCCATTAAACCATGGTTCCACAGGTTGGACTTCGTGATCGTCCTGGGCATTGCCGCCCTAATTATTTACCTCTGGCGCCGGAACAGGAAACCCTCCTGAGCAGCTTCTGGTTGCAACCGCCTTGTGGCGGTTTTTTTGTTGTTTAGGAAGGTGAAGATTGTGGATAAGTGACCTGCGGACTTACGTTAGAGGTGATATCGAGCTCTGGTTCGAACTAGTTCTTCTTAAAATAATGTCGATAAATAGTAGTACTTGTTGGATATATATGAAACAATTGACAGACTGACTATATAATAATAGAATATTTGCGAATACGGCAAAAGAATATAGGAAGTGATAGTCATCGACAGGTTATTGGCGTTTTTTTTACAAGGTATTCCCGAATCCTCGGGGCTTATCGCTGTAGCTCTTGCCCTGGCCGGGGTACGGCTGCGCTGGGGACGGATTTTAGCCATGGGAATAATACCGGCGGTAGTCGTATTTTTAATTAGGGCATCCTCATTTCCCGCCGGTTTGCATACAGTGGCCAGCCTTCTGGCCGCCGTTATCATAATCACTGCCGTCACCCGTATCCCACCCACCAAAGCCTTTGTTGTTGTCCTGGCGGGCGTAATCATTCTCGGGTTTATAGAATTGTTTTTTCATGAGATTTTCTTTTCTCTTCTCAAACTGGAACTGCAGCAGGTGGCTGAAAACGGTTTGCTATGGACCTTATTGGGGCTGCCACAGGTTGCGGCATTATTTATCATTGCCCTAATAGTTGCACGGTTTATAAAACCCGGGCAGGAAGAGTGGAAAATATGAGTTACCTTCATATCAGCAGGCGCATGGCCGGTTATCTGGCGGCAGGTACGGGGCTTGATCGAGAGAATGAAATTGTTCTTGCTTATATTATCGAAGTATTGTTTTTAAATGCGGTCAACCTCTTGTTTACCCTTCTGCTGGGATGGACACTCGGTGTATTGCCCGGCACAGCCGCCTGTATCGCTGCCGCGGTAATGTTCCGTCATACAGCCGGCGGCGCCCACTCCAATTCGCCCTGGCGCTGCGCGTTAATTACTATTGCCCTGTTCCCTGCGCTGGCTTTACTGGCATCCTATTTATCCGGGTTGAAGCTGATCTACACGGATATTCTATCTCTTGCAGCTTTTCTCATTGGCCTTGTTTCTGTTGCTGTCCTGGCCCCGGCGGACACACCGGCCGCTCCGGTTGTGTCTCCTGTCAGAAGGAAAAGGCTCAAGGCGCTTTCAATACTTGTTTTTATGCTGATTGCAATTGCGGCAGCCTTTTTTCGTAAAAGTGCCTGGATCTGTGCCGGGGAAATACAACTTTGTCTAGTTTTGAGTCTGCTATGGACAAGTTTCAATTTAAGTAAACCGGGCCACCGGTTGATGTCATTAATAGATCGGATAAAAATTTAAAAGGAGGGAGGTGACTGATTTGAAAAAATTTGCCGGCAGGGTTTTGATCCTCACCACCACGTTGTTACTGTTCCTGGCAAACATCGCATCGGCCTCAGCCTGCATATGGACCCATTATCAGCCCGAGGTACCCGAGTCGCTAAAAAAATAGTTGGAACTAAAGGGGTGGACTGTCCACCCCTTGACCATGCGGGGTGATGCTTTGGACGACAACCCGGGCAGAAAGACGGAACTGTATGAATTTGTTACCACTACCCATATACTGTGTGTTCTCGTCGCCGTATGCGCCTTAATTCTTGGTCACGACATTATTAGCAGCAGAGACTATTATCCTGTGACTAGTTTCAGGATTTTCGCGTTAGTTGGCCTTGTGGGGTTTGTTGTTGTTTTGTTGTACAATTCAAAAAAAATTTTGCTTGCCAGGAATCCCGAGTCTTTTACCTTAATAGATTCTGTTTACCTGGGGGTTTCCTTCCTGCTGGCGGTGTTTGCTATATACGCGGTTGGGGACAGGGTACCCAATATCGACTCCATTCTTTTACTGCCAATTATTGTGACTGCCTCCAGCATCGGTAAATACGCCGGCCTGTCTGCCGCCACCGCAGGCAGCGTGTTACTGATTATGAACGGCATCTTAAAAAAAGGCCTGTCATTTATGGGAGCCGTGGAGCACGACCTGATTCTCCTGATGATTATGTATGTAGTCGGCTGGTTTATCGGCGGCTTGAGGGGCATTGAAGCCAAACACAGGGGGATGCTGGAGAACAACTGCCAGGTGCTGAAAGAAGAAATAAAAAAAAGGAAAGAGGCTGAACAACGGTCGAGCATGTTATCCAGCGCGCTGGAACAAAGCCCCAGCATAGCTGTGATTATGGATACTGTGGGGAATATCGAATATGTGAACAAAAAGTTTAGCGATGTCACAGGATACCTTCCCGGTGAAATGATTGGCAGGAATATGTTTGGAGGGCTTTGGGGCCAGTTTCCTGAAAAATACAAAGAAATGATGAAGGCCGGGGAGGAATGGAAAGAGGAACGCCAGTGTCAGAAAAAAAATGGCGAGTATTACTGGGAGCGCATGTTATTGTCACCTTTTATGGATGCAAATGGCGATATGACCCATCTGATTAAAATGGCCGAAGATGTGACAATGTCAAAAAATGTAGACGCGGAAATGGCTCGCCTTGAAAGGCTCAACCTTGTGGGGGAAATGGCCGCGGGGATCGGTCACGAAATAAGGAACCCGATGACCACCATAAAAGGCCTGCTGCAGATTCTCAGGGAAAGGGATAAATATTTCCAGGAAAGAGAGTTCTTTGACCTGATGATAGAGGAACTGGAACGGGCCAATTCGATAATCACGGAATATCTGTCTCTAGCAAAAAACAGGTTTGTAAGGTTAAAAAGTCAGAATCTGAATTCAATAATTCTCAGGCTTTACCCATTAATTACAGCAGACGCAACCGTCGCCGGCAAATATGCCGAAAAAGAGCTTGGTGATATTCCGGATTTAATGCTTGAAGAAAAAGAGATGTGCCAGTTGATTTTAAACCTTGTCCGGAACGGGTTGGAGGCTATGCCTACAGGAGGCAAACTGCTGATCAAAACCTTTAGAGAAGGGGATCAGGTGATTATGGCCGTAAAGGATCAGGGGAATGGGATAGAACCCGAGGTGCTCGAAAAAATAGGCACCCCCTTTTTTACCACCAAAGATAACGGGACAGGTTTGGGATTGGCGGTATGCTATAGCATTGTGGCAAGGCATAATGCGAAAATTGAAATTGTTACCGGGCTGGATGGGACAACATTTTTTATCCATTTTAATATTTTTTGATTTACACCGCAGGGTATTTCCGCTTCGTCGGCACGTTGCGGTTTTCTTATTTTTTTAGGTGGAATAACATTGTTGTGTTTTGAAATAATAGCCTTTATAAGCAAATAGGAAAAACAATTGATGGGGTGGGGGTCAGCCCCTTGGCTGTTAAAATAAGGTTATTTTTTTTGGTTATGTATCTTTTTTACTTAGTTTTCCCCGCGGCGGCGCCTGCCGCCACTCCACGGGTGACCGCGGATGCGGCGGTGCTGATGGATGTGGAAAGCGGGCAGGTTTATTTCGCCAAAAATCATGTCCGGCGGGCGGCGCCGGCTAGCTTAACCAAGATTATGACTGCTGTTATCGCCGTGGAAAACGGCAATCTGGACGACGTGGTGAAGATAGATTCCAACTCTGCGTCTGTGTCCGAGGGTTCAATAATAAATCTGCGCAAGGGTGAAAGAATCACCCTGAGGGAACTGCTTACGGCGGCGCTGGTCACTTCCGCCAACGATTCCACCGTAGCCATCGCTTGCCATGTGGGGGGGAGCCACGACCGTTTCATCACCATGATGAACACCAAAGCGGCCGCGCTGGGCCTTTACGGGACCCGCTTTGCAAATACCAACGGCTACCATGATCCGAACCACTACACCACTGCTTATGATCTGGCAAAACTGACCAGATACGCCCTGGGCCACTCAAAAATTAATGAGCTGGTGCAGACCAGGGAAGCGACAATACACTGGATTGAACCGGCGGATAGGGAGGAAAAGTTAAAGAACAGCAACCGCCTGCTTTTTGGGCTTTATGAGGGGATCGACGGGGTGAAAACAGGCACCACGCCACGGGCCGGCAATTGTCTGATTGCCTCGTCCAGCAGGGATGGCCGGAGGCTGATCGCTGTGGCATTGCACAGCGACGACCGCTACCGTGACTGCATCAATATGTTTGATTATGGTTTCCAGGTAGTCGGGCCTGTTGCCGTAACCCAGGCAGGTGACGCGGTAACGGCTGTCCCTGTGACCGGCGGGGTTAAAGACCATGTGGATCTGATGGCGGAAAACTCACTGGAAATAAGGATGGATCCGGACGATCTGCCCAATCTGGAAAAACAAATCGAAGTAAAAGGACCTGTTGCCGCTCCATTAAAAAAAGGACAGCGGCTCGGCGAGTGTGTATACATACTTCAAGGGCAGGAACTGGGCCGGGTTGGTCTCAAGGCCGCTGAAGAAATAAGGAGGCCCGGCCGGCACAGGCAGATATGGGACCGGGTGTTTAATTAATTGGCAAAAAGCCGGATAGCCTTGACTTTTAACTAACGTCGGTGATAGTATATATTACCGGGCGGAAAAAAATAATATTGGGCGCTTAGCTCAGGGGGAGAGCACTACCTTGACACGGTAGGGGTCACTGGTTCAATTCCAGTAGCGCCCACCAGCAATATCAGCCTTTACGGTTTGCCTGCGGCGCCGTGGGGCTTGTTGTTTTTTTATTAAGATTGAGAGGGTTAGGAAATCATAGTATCATAATGGCTTTCCCATCTTATTGTCCCCAGGTTGTTCACCAGGCCCCGTTCCTTCATTTTTACCCAGAAGGGGAGGGCGCCTTCGCTGATTTCGTTGACGGATATGATCTTGAATAATGGGCGCACCAGTGTCAGGGCGCATTTGCCAAGGCCGACCCGCTTGGGGTTGAAGCCGATGGTCAGCACCCTCAAATCAAAGCTGTCGCCCTGCTTGAAGCCGATAATCCTAATCCCGTTGTTAAATCTGTATATTGTAGCGGTCCTTTTGCCGTATGAATATGTGTTTTCCCTGATAACCCCCAGACGCTCCATTGTGAAATCCCCCTTCAATTCTAAATTGCAAAATTAAAGAGAAATTATAATGCTTCTGGATTTATTTAGCAGAATTTGCAAAAATGACATGGCTGTATATTTAATGGATATAAAAATTATATCATAATTTTTAAATATTCAGATAAATATCTTGCTAAAATTTATTAATACAATTATTTAAATATTTTATAAAGCCAATCAGTTTTAGAAAGAGGTGATGTTTTTATAATAATTTGTTTGGCATAGCGCCAATTAGTTTTGTCTATACTGAAGAAGAAGTTGAACAGATAAAGGGGGAACAGTCCCGTGGCCCAGACTATCTCCATTGGCTCAACACAGCTTATTGATTTGCTCAAGGCCAAAATGGGACGGGAACTAAGGTTCCTTAGGGATGATGGTTTCCAGGTGGATCTCGAGGAAAATCCCGCCGGTCAATTTACATTTCTGGCCTTCAGTGTTTCCGAAAACGGCGCCTCCACCTTTAAACATTACCTGGCCGACAGCATCTCAGATATTATTTTAAACCACTGGGAAGATATTCTGCTTAAAGATATCATTCGAGAAAACTACTATTATTTCGATGAAGATGAGAAGGATTTAATCTATCATTATGCCTTGCGGCACATCAACAGGGATGGGCAAAGTACCAGGGATACCCTGTACTGGTTAAGGCGCAAGGGCAGGATACTGCAAAAGGTGCTGGATTTTCTGCACAGCAATAACCGTATCGTCATCGAGGGTTTTATCAGGTTCAGGTTAAAAGAATATATCGGAGAACTTAAGGAAGCGGCGGATCGGGCGGTTGATGATTTTTTAATAGAAAGGGAATACCGGGAATTTGTCCAGCTTCTGAAATATTTTGTTGATATTCAGGAGCCAAAAATAGAATCAATCCATGTGCTGATCAAAGGCGACGGGGTTTTTAAACTTTTTGACGGCCACATGCGGCCTGTAAGGAGCGATTATCTGGAGGGTTACCTGATCAACCTGGCTGATAATGAAATAAACTATGAAGACCTGTTGATCAGCGCCTTAATTACTATTGCCCCGAAGGAAATAACCCTTCATTATCAGGATAATAACAGCCAAGGCGTGCCTCTGGATACAATAAAAAATGTATTTACCGGCCGGGTTAAGGAATGCCGGGGATGCAATTTGTGCGCGACCCATTAGATCAGCGGGACATTTATTGACAAAAACACGATATTTTAATATAATTGCAACTGACAACTAACAATTGGTTACAACAGGTGATGAACGGGAAGAGTAGGTTTGACCAGGCTTTAAAGAGAGAGGGCGCCCCGGCTGAAAGCGCCTTTAAGCTAATGATCGGCTGAAAACCACCCTGGAGCCGTGCCGCTGAAACATCCCAGTAAGCTGCGCCGGGGGGCAGTCGTTATCCTGCCGTAAAGCGAGAGAAGGTATCTTTTCTAAATAGGGTGGAACCGCGGAAATCCCGTCCCTGACTGAGATAGTCGGGGATTTTTAATTTTATTTAGCCAATGCGCTTTGTTATCGGCGGAGCTTAATAAAGGAGTTGTTTTAATTGAGTGAGATTAATCAAATTAAGGTTACCCTGCCTGACGGCGGTGTCAGGCAGTACCCGGCCGGCACTACCCTGGCTGATATAGCAAAAAGCATCAGCCCCCGTTTGGGCCGGGAGGCGCTAGCGGCAAAAGTGAACGGCCGCCCGGCGGATTTGGGGCTTTCTCTGCAGGGTGACGCTGCCGTAGAAATCCTCACATTCGACGATGAAGAGGGCCGGCAGGTTTACCGGCACAGCACAGCGCACGTGATGGCCCAGGCCGTGCAGAAGCTGTTTCCCGGTGTTAAATTGGCCATCGGTCCGGCTATAACCGACGGGTATTATTATGACTTTGACACCCGCGAGCCGTTTGTGCCGGAGGACCTGGCCAAAATCGAAAAAGAAATGGAAGCAATCATCAAGGCCGACCTGCCCTTCAAAAGGGCTGAACTCTCCAGGGTTGAGGCGCTGGATTTGTTCAAAAAGGCTGAGCAGAATTATAAAACCGAATTGATTGAGGACCTGCCGGAGGATGTGCCGCTTTCAATTTACCAGCAGGGTGATTTCACGGACCTTTGCATGGGACCGCACGTGCCTTCCACCGGCCGTTTGAAAAGCGTAAAGCTGATGAGCGTGGCCGGTGCATACTGGCGCGGCAGTGAAAAAAACAAGATGCTGCAGCGCATTTACGGCACTTCCTTCCCCAAAAAATCGCAGCTGGACGAACACCTTTTCCGGATTGAGGAGGCCAAGCGCCGGGACCATCGCAAGCTGGGCGCGGAACTTGATTTGTTCAGCATCCAGGATGAGGGGCCGGGCTTCCCCTTTTTTCACCCGAAGGGGATGGTCCTGCGTAACGAATTGGAAAATTACTGGCGGGAAGAACATAAAAAACGAGGTTACCAGGAGATCCGTACGCCGATTATCTTAAGCCGCTCAATGTGGGAGCAGTCCGGACACTGGGATCACTACCGCGAAAATATGTACTTCACTAAAATCGATGAGGGTGACTATGCGGTCAAACCGATGAACTGTCCCGGCAGCATCATTATCTATAAAAGCAGGCTGCACAGCTACCGGGAGCTGCCCATCCGCATGGGGGAACTGGGTCTGGTCCACCGGCACGAGCTTTCCGGCGTTCTGCACGGCCTGATGCGGGTGCGCTGCTTTACCCAGGACGACGCCCATATCTTTATGCTGCCCTCCCAGGTAAAAGATGAAATAATCGGTGTAATCGACCTGGAGGACGATTTTTACAAGCTCTTTGGCTTTGATTACCACCTGGAGCTTTCCACCAGGCCGGAAAATTCCATCGGTTCCGATGAGATCTGGGAATTGGCTACCGACGCTCTGCGGGAAGCGCTGGAGGCAAAGGGACTGCCCTACAAGGTCAACGAGGGTGACGGCGCTTTTTACGGGCCAAAAATTGACTTTCACTTGGAAGACTCCCTCGGGCGCACCTGGCAGTGCGGCACCATCCAGCTGGATTTTACCATGCCGGAGAAGTTCGACCTGTCCTACGTAGGCGAAGACGGCCAGAAGCACCGGCCGGTAATGCTCCACCGGGTGGTTTTCGGCAGCATTGAGAGGTTTATCGGCATCCTCACCGAGCACTTTGCCGGGGCTTTCCCGGCCTGGCTGGCGCCGGTGCAGGCACGCGTGCTGCCCATTGCCGCCCGTCACGCCGAATACGCCCGGCAGGTGGAAAAAAGTCTGGACGAAAAAGGGATCCGGGTGGAGATCGATGCCCGCAACGA
Source organism: uncultured Eubacteriales bacterium (assembly GCA_964390855.1). GTDB lineage: Bacteria > Bacillota > Desulfotomaculia > Desulfotomaculales > Pelotomaculaceae > Syntrophopropionicum. The sequence continues at coordinate 19,934 of CAYMJG010000043.1, forward strand.
AAAAATCAACTACAAGATCCGCGAGGCTCAGGCCCAGAAGATACCATATATGCTTGTTGTCGGTGACAAAGAAGCGGAACAGGGGACGGTGGCTGTGCGTCACAGATCCGGGGGCGACCTGGGCGCCATGCCGCTGGACGGGTTTGAAAACAAACTGCTGGAGGAAATAAGGACCAAAGCGTACTAGCGGTACCATTTTACTGTATTATTTTTGACCACTTGCGGCGCAAAATATTTTCCAGATTTCAGGAACTATTGGCTGTGCTACTTGACGCGCAGCACTCCGGCATGCTATAATACCATTCGGTAAATAACAAATACTGTCAAGAAGAAGCCATCCGCTTCTCACCCAACGACGTGGGCCAATGAGTTTACTGTTTGCTGGGTATCTTAAGTGAACTAAGACAGGTTTAACTTTATTAAGCGGGTGGAAAACCCGTCTTTTTCTTTTGTAAGGGAATAATGTTCTTCCAAAGATATGGGTTAGCGGCCTGCAGGCCGCTGCCGGCAAATTTGTTTTTATATTCACGGGGAGGTGAACCGGTTATTACAAAGGATTTCCGTATTAACGAGGAGATCAGAGCGAGGGAAGTAAGAGTCATTAGCAATGACGGAGACCAACTCGGCATCTTTTCTTCGAGGGACGCGCTGCGGCTGGCAGAGGAAAGACAGCTTGACCTGGTGGAAATTTCACCTGCCGCCAAACCACCTGTTTGCAAGATTATGGACTTTGGAAAGTACAAATATGAACAAAGCAAGCGTGAAAAGGAAGCTAGAAAAAAACAAAAAATTATCAGCGTCAAGGAAGTAAAGTTAAGGCCGAATATTGAGGATCACGATTTTGAGGTAAAAGCCAAAAATGCCACAAGGTTTTTAAAGGACGGCGACAAAGTCAAGGCCACGATCATTTTTCGCGGGCGGGAAATTGTTCACACCCAGCTTGGCCAAAAACTGTTGAAACGCCTGGCGGAGAGTGTGCAGGAAATTTCTCAGGTGGAAAGACAGCCCAAGCTGGAAGGTAAAAACATGATCATGATCCTGTCGCCGAAACAGGACATCTAGGAAGGAGTTGCGTTTTAAGTTGCCAAAAATAAAGACTCACCGTGGCGCCGCCAAGCGCTTTAAAAAAACAGCCAGCGGTGAATACAAGGGCTCCCATGCCTTTCATAGCCATATCCTGGGGAAAAAAGACGCCAAAAGGAAACGGGGCCTGCGCAAGGCTACCATCGCCAGCGCGCCCGACGCTCGTCGCCTGAAGAGGCTGTTGCCCTAGATTAAGCTGTCACATAAAGGAGGAATTAAACATGCCACGGGCGAAAAGTAGTGTGGTTTCAAGAAAAAGGCACAAAAAAATATTAAAACTGGCCAAGGGATACCGGGGCTCCAAGAGTAAATTATTTCGTGTGGCCAACCAGCAGGTAATGAAGTCGCTGGTTTATGCCTACCGGGATCGCCGGGTTAGAAAACGTGATTTTAGAAAATTGTGGATTACCAGGATTAACGCGGCAGCCAGAATGAACGGGCTTTCCTATAGCAGGCTGATGAACGGCCTGCGGCTGGCGGGCGTGGATATCAACCGTAAAATTTTGGCCGACATGGCCGTAAATGATTTCCATGCTTTTGGCCGGCTGGTCGAGGTGGCCAAGGAAAAACTATAGAATAAAAAAAGGGGGTCATTTTCTTAGCCCAAATAGCAATATTTCTGAAGTAAACAAGTTGAGAATCTGACCCCCGGCGGCATGGTAAATTACCATGCTTTTTAATTATTTAAGAAAGGGATAAAAATTGGCCGGTATACATAATCCCCGGATAAAATATGTGCGCCGTTTGGCAAATGGGCGGTTTAGGGAGCGGGAAAAAAAATTTTTGGTGGAAGGTGTCCGTTTTGTGGAAGAAGCGCTCGCCGCTGACTGGCGGGTGGAAATGCTGATCTACACAGGAAAATCGATGGAAAATCCGCGGGCCAAAAAACTGCTCACAACCGCTATCGACAGAGAAGCCGTTTTGCTGGAGGTGGCTGAGGATTTATTCGCCGAACTGGCGGATACTGCCACGCCGCAGGGAATAATGGCTGTGGCGGGGCAGCGCACCTGCTCGCTGGAGGATTTGGGTCAGATAAACGATCCCGCTCTGCTGGTGCTGATCGATGGCGTGCAGGACCCGGGTAACCTGGGGGCTATAGTTCGGTCGGCAGACGCGGCGGGCGCGGGCGCAGTGATCCTGTGCAAGGGGACGGCGGATCTCTATAATCCTAAAACACTGCGAGCGACGATGGGCTCAATTTTTCACCTGCCGGTAATGCAAGGCGCTGCTGTGGATGAAGTTATTTCTTATCTGAACCGCCGGGGCATAAAAATTGTTGCCGGCGATCCCCGGGCGGAAAGGGTTTTATTTGAAATAGATTTGCAGGCTCCCTGTGCTCTTGCTGTTGGCAGTGAAGCCGCCGGGGCCGGGGCGGCGCTGCGGGAAGGTGTGGATGAAACGGCGCGCATACCGATGCCGGGCCGGGCGGAATCTTTAAATGTGGCAATATCTGTCAGCATCATGCTTTACGAAACCTTAAGGCAGCGTGGCGTCCGTTGATTTTACACGCTTTTTACCTCAGCCGCCGGAAAGGCGGGCCGCTATATTTCTGTAAACTTTCTTGTCTTCAATTTTTGCTTATGATATAATCAAAGCCAATAAGGCTCCCAAAAAATTGAGGAAAGGCTGTGGTTAAATGTCATTGACCGCCGAAT
>CAYMJG010000044.1:0-22392 GCA_964390855.1 uncultured Eubacteriales bacterium
CACCCATTATCTCATTCTCCCTTCCCTATAGTTATAAGCCTCATTCATTATTGTAGTGCTTATTAACTGTTTTGCTGATTTCATATTGATCCACCCCCTAAGATAAAAATAAAAAACCTTTTAGTGCTCACTCCTCATGACAACATGTTCTCCGGGTTTTACATTTTTTCCATGTAGCAAATAGTAGAGCAACAGACATATAAGCGCAACAATTGACACAACTGCATACATTCCTCTGTAATTAAGAAATGGTATTATAAATCCGACAAACAAAGGGCCGATACCCATTCCAATGTCGGCAAGCATAAAATACGTTGAATTTGCCAGTCCAAGCCGGTGCGGCGGGGTAATCTTGACTGCAATAGCCTGAGTGCTGGACTGTATGGCCCCTAATCCAAGACCAATTAAAGCCGCAGCCAATAAAAGGGTATAGCCATGATAGCTATGACTGAACAGAAACATGCCAATTGCAAATATAAGAATTGCCGGATACATGACTGAATTTTCGCCTTTGGAATCAAACAGTCTGCCGACAGCCGGTCTCGTAATCAATACCAATATGGCATATACACTAAAGAAGAAACTGGCAGCGTCAACAAGATTAATTGCTTTCGCATAAACAGTAAGAAAAGATACTATGCTTGAATAGCAAAGATAAATAAGCAGACATATGATTGAAATTGGTACCGCCCTGGATTCAACAAAATTGCTGAGTTTAAACCCTTGTATGCCATTCATTTGTTCTTCCGTGAGTTCTATTTTACGCAGGCGTAAAAATGGTGCGATCACAAGACTGATTACAGAGGCAATTGCACAGACAGCAAAAATCATACTATAACTGCCATGCATGCTTAGGAGCATTCCGAAAAACGGACCTATTGCCGTTGCCAGCGTTTGACTTAAAGAATAATAGCCAATGCCTTCGCCGCTTCTTTCTTTAGGAATAATGTCAGCAACGATTGTCGCCGCTGACGTAGAAATAATTCCAAATGTCGCCCCATGAAATAATCTGACAACAAGCAAGAGGAAAACACTGTTAACTCCAAAATAGGTCAGTGTCATAACTATACTTGCAATGACTCCAACACAAAGCATTTTTTTATAGCCAACCGGGGCAAGCCACTTCCCGGCGAAGAGACGCGCGACAAGCGCGCCGATTATAAAAATACTGGCGGCAAAGCCCGCTTGACTTGACGGTGCGTTAAATTTATTCATTGCATATTCAGAAACAATAATCATTAATAAGTAAAAGTTCATAGCGGCTAAAAAGTTTACCAAAGCAATGATTATATACTCTTTAGTCCATAATTTCGTTTTTTCCAAATCCAGAATACCCTTCTATGTATATTTTTTGATCAAAATTATCTTTAATAATTGCTCATTTCATAATAAGAACAGGTATTTGAGAACGCTGTACAACCGTATGGCTGAGACTGCCCAAAAACTCTTTAATACCACTTAATCCCCTGCTCCCCATTATGATAAGATCACAAATTTTGACACAACCTACATAATAATTTTAACATTGACTGTTTATAAAGAAAAATATACAATTTATAGTGTTATCATAGACTGAAAGCTATTTATGGAGGTGCTATATTATGGAATTACTTCAATTAAAATATTTTCAGGTTGTTGCCAGATTGGAAAATATAACGCGCGCGGCTGAAGAACTACACATTGCACAACCATCTCTTAGCAAAACAATTGCCCGGTTGGAAGAAAGCATAGGTGTTCCTTTGTTTGACCGCCAGGGAAGGCGAATACGACTTAATCAATTTGGACAAACCTTTCTTAAAAGGGTAGAACGAAGTTTTAAGGAATTAGAGGAAGGGCAGCGTGAGGTAACAGACTTGGCAGGTCTTGAACAAGGCAGCGTTACAGTGGGCGCTATAATCCCGCAGCAGTTGCCCCATATTTTCAGGGAATATCTAAAGCGTTACCCACACGTTAAATTTCGCCTGCTTCAGGTAACACAGCATATAGAAATACAAGAACGGCTCTTGAACGGCGAAATCGATCTTTGTATTTCTACCCTGCCTATTGACCATGTTGAAATTCATTGTGAACCCTTAATGATTGAAGAAATTTTTGTGGCTGTACCTGCAGGACACCGTTTAGCCAATCGAAATAGCATACAATTGATAGAAATTGCTGATGAGCCGTTTATTCACCAGACAACAGAGTATGGACTTCGAGAGATTACAAATAATTTTTGCCATCAAGCGGGATTTGTTCCCAATATGGCAAATATTGCCTTTGAAAGCACTACGCCTGAAGTAATATGCAGTCTGGTAAAAACCGGATTCGGCAATGCCTTTATACCCGCGTGCTGGTGGGACAAAATTAATACGGACTCAATGGTAAAATTACATATAGAAAGCCCGATTTGTCAGCGAACCATTTGGTTATCGTGGTTTAAGGAGCATTACCTGTCAATGGCAGCCCGTGATTTCAGCAAATTCTTAATTGAATATTTCTCACGGACTAACGGCAACAAATACTCAATTTAGCATTTACCTTCCTATGGGAGCTAACTTGGCTACCAACTGGATGCGGACTATAGCGTAGGGACGGGTTGTTATAACTCGCTGTTCTGTCTCGACTTGTATAACAGTTACGGTGTGCTTGATGGTCAGAGTCTTTTTTTCAAAGTCGATCGCGTCCCATTTCAGTCTGACGATCTCGCTGCGGCGCAGTCCGTAAAACACGCCTAAGATAACGGTCAGCTCTATCGGCTTGTTTTTCACGACGGCGAACAAGGCTTCCAGTTCCCCGGCATCGTAAATGCTGCCCACGAATTTTGTGGTCTTGGGCCGCTCGATCCGGTCGGCGGGCTTAGAGGCGATCAGGCCCAACTTGTAAGCATACTGCAAGGCCTTGCAAATGTTGGCGTAGCGGTGTGTTCACCGTGCAGGCGCTTAAGCCTTTTTCGTTCAGCTCGTACTGATAATAGTCCTGGATGTGCTTGGCGTAACATCCTTCAATGTAAGCTTAAAGTCCTTAAAATAAGGAATAATGCAGCTCTTGATGCACATAGCGTAAGAGGCGTAGGTGGTGGTCATTTCCACATTGTGCTTGGTCATCTCCAGTCATTCCAGCTGGAAGTCGGTAAATAGTATTTGCACCTCACCGGAGATCGGGTTTACTTTATCAGCCGGATTGTCAAGGAAAACGGCGGCTTTGATTTTCTCAAAACCGCCGTTTGGCGCATCATTTTACTGTTTGACACAACATTTCATCCGCCGCAACAACGGTTTTTTTTATTTCCATTGGGGCGGTGAGTGAATAATATCGGTGTTTTATTCTTGTCCATTCCTTTATTAGGTTACCTTGGTAATGATATGAATAAGGGTATAATACTTTCCGTTTTCGGCTTCCCTTGAAATATTTTCAGGTTGTGGCTCGATTGGAAAATGTAACACGTGCAGCACAAGAACTACATGGCTTTCAAAGCACAAATACGAAACACTTTTAAAGAACTCACTGACGTTCCCTTAATTTAAGCCAGGCTTCCGTTTCTAAAAAGCTCCCTTCGATACTTTTCTCCATTTCATTAAAAATCTTGTAGGGTATAGTAAAGGACAATATTTCTCTATCTACAAACTTGCGCTTTGAAATATCAAAAAAGCCAATAACCCCTCGGGGACTTTCCTTTTGGGCTTCAGCATAGGCAAATATGATTGACTGGCAGGCACCTCCGAAAGGAGCTATTATGCTTTGATTTGTTCCTCGGTTGTAATCAGCCATTATTGTCAAAGCAGATAATTGATCTCCATTGACTAAAAGCACAATTACCTGGACATCATCCTGATCAGTAACCTGATTTAAAGGCTTAAATACCACATAATCAGTTGGAACATCCGTGATAGGCAACGATTCAAACCACTTTCGGGCAATACCAGGATCTTTGTAAAACCGCTCACCTTCTCCCATAGAGAAGCCAAGTCTTCCCGATTGCTGAGCCCAGCCTTCATCCCCCGTAGAGAGCAGGCAGTGAATCGGGAAACTACCATAACAATCTCCAAAACCCAAAGCGGTTCCCCCTCCGGGGCATCCAAAACTCTTTCGGTCAAAAAATGCCGTGCGCCCCTTGCTTGCTGCTAGCAGCATAGAAGCCGTACACCCTCTCATATTATTCTCTTTAAACTTCGTCCCTTGCGCCGGTTTATCATTAGTCCAAATAACTGCAACCGGCTGCGTTTTTAAATTCAGTGCGTCGACCAGCCTGCTTTCCATGTTAATTACCTCCTTGGTTCAAGTATATTTCCCCTTCTAGTGAAGGTAATATTGCTTTTATATCAGGAGTATCCCAATTAACCTGCAGTATATATCCTCCACTATTTCTCCCTCCTAAAATTTTTATCTTATCCTATTCATTTAATGAAATTCCCCATACTGACTGCTAGTTTAATAAATCAAAAAAATGGTGGCAAGTAAAACAATAAACCTAATCAAGTATTAGGGAGGAGGACTTTGCGTGATCACCATTCGCCGATTTTTTCTTCTCCCTCAAGAATAGAGATAAAGCCAGAGCGATTAAGCACACAGCCGCAGATATTATAAAACAATCACCGATCCCATATGCTTCAGATGCAAGGCGAATCCTACCATTTAGAGCCCCGAAAAAAACGATTTGCATAGTTTGTCCGGACATACCGTTAGCGGTTGCGATGGTGGATAGAGTTTTACTGGCCGATAAGGATATATCACTGTCCATGTTGATAGTCCCGGCAAGGCTGGTAAAATGGAAAACTGAGCGGTTTTGAAGAATGGTACTGAATATGGCAATTCCCATTGAAGCCGACACTTGCCTCATTACATTAAATATTGACGAGGCCTTTCCGATTAAAGGTTGTGGCACTGTATTCAGTCCCGCTGTCATAATCGGCATATTACAAAGTCCCATTCCCACCCCGCGAAACGCAAACCAGAATATTAATACAGCGAAAGAAGTAGCCAGATCAAGCACATGTAACATGTAGGTTGTGTAGGTCATAATAGCCAGACCGACAAAAACCACCAACCGAGCTCCCATTTTATCATAGATCCGTCCGGCTATCGGCATCACAATTCCTGAAGCGACAGCTGCCGGAAACATTATAAGACCGGAAGTAGTAGCCGAAAACCCCAGAACATTTTGAATATACAGTGGTATTAAAAACATCGCGCCAAACATGCCGATTGATACAACAGACATAATCAGAATCGAAATGGTAAACACAGGGTTTTGAAATACCCGTAATTCCAGGATCGGCTCAGGATGACGCAGTTCAATGATAACAAATATGCTCAAACCGACTGCAGACACCACAAACAATCCGATGATCAGAGGAGAATTCCAACCTTCGCTGGCCGCCTTGCTCAAGGCTAATAGCAGGCTAAAGAATCCAAGTGTAGAAAATAAAAGCCCCAGTTTATCAAAATTTTTGCCTTTTATAATATCTGTTTCTTTTAGGTTGACACTGGCAAGAATGAGGTTAATGATGCCGACGGGGAGATTTATGTAGAAAATCATCCTCCAGCTCATGTTGTCAACTATATATCCGCCCAAGCATGGTCCAATAGCTGGGGCAAACATGATGGATACCCCAAAAATACCCATAACCATCCCAATTTTTTTTCGTGGGCTGTACTTAAACAGGAGCGCATTCCCCAGAGGCAGCATCAAGCCCCCGCCAATTGCTTGAATGATTCGCGCGATGATCATGGAATTCAGGCTCCATGCCATTCCACATAAGGTTGATCCCACTACAAATAAAGTCAGTGATGCCATAAAAACCTTTTTATATCCAAAAGCATCACCCAAATAACCCGAGAGGAGCATTACCACCCCTAAAGTAAGCATATACGCTGTCAAAATCCATTCTATATTATCCTGAGACTCGCCAAAGACAGCCATCATTTTGGGAAGGCCAACGTTTACAATATTGCTGTCGAGCATTGCCATAAAAGTACCAAGGATAAGTACACTAATGGCTGCCCAATCCACTTTTCCAGTGCGTTCGATATCAGACTCCATAAGCTTATACCCTCTACGATTATGTAAGATATATCTTAACTACCGAAGATAATCCAGGTTTAAGAATATATCCATTGTTTTCCACTTTGATTTTAATCGGAATGCGCTGGGTAATCTTGGTAAAATTACCTGAAGTGTTCTCCGTTGGGATTAAGGCAAAGAAAGCTTGAGAAGAATTCTTCACCTCTATAATTGAACCGTAAAACGATACCCCAGGATAGTTGTCTATACTGGCCTCCACTTTCTGCCCCACTTTGATTCTTCCCGCCTTGTCCTCGTCTATATTGGCCTCGATCCATACTGCGTCCAGGTTGCAGGTGGTTAATATGATCTGGTTTACGGCCAGGGTCTCTCCTACCGCTACCGGAATGCGCAGTATGGCGCCGCTGGTGTCCGCAATAACGGTAGTTTTTTCTTCCGCTCTTTTGGCAGTATTGTAAACTGCTTGCGCCTGATCCAACTGGGCCTGATAAATGGCCGCCTGGGAATTGTTTAACGCGTCTAGCTTGGCCTGAACATTAGCCAGAGCGGCTTCATTGCTTTGCACGACAGCGTTTGATTGCTCAACTCCCGATTCCGCTTTGTCGTAGGTGGACTGGGCTATATCCATTGCCTCCTGTGAGATGGCGCCTGCAGCAAATAGCGCCTGGGCATGATCGAGGTTCCTTTTGGCATCAGCCAGGGCAATTTGAGCCGATTTCAGTTGGGCCTGCGCGGCGGAAAGGTTATTGTTTGTCTGGTCTACCATGGTTGCCGCCGCTTTTATGTCATCAGGCAGCTTGGCATAATTGGCCTTGGCCAGGTCCAGCGCGGCCTGTGCCTGCTGTAAATTGATCTTATACTGGGAATCGTCTAATTTGGCCAATATTTGCCCGGCTTCAACCTGCTGCCCTTCAACCACGTTCAATTGAATGAGTTTCCCAGAAACTTCCGCACTGACATCCACCAGATCGCCATTCACTTTGGCATTATCAGTAGATACAACAGACCTGGCGAAGAACCACCACCAAGCAAACCCTGAAATAGCTACAATAACCACTATAACACCGATACCAATCATGCGTTTCTTCTTAATGCTTTTATCTTCCCCCGCCATTTCCCATCCCCATTTTCATTGAATTAAAAAATAATACACATGAGCTTTACGGGAAAAACCCGCTTTATCTGTAACTCATTCTTTAATTGAACCCTGTTCGGAATACAAAGGATAGATCTGTTAAATAATCCTATTCAATTGCCTGATAGAGTTTATTAAGCAATATTTTTAGTTCAATTATTTCTTTTGGAGAGAAATCTTTAAAAATCTCCTTCAATAAATTTTGAGCAACCGGTATTAATTGCTCCATTAACCTTCTTCCCTCATCCGTCAAATAAATTAAGAAAACTCTTCTATCATTAGGTGAGCTTTGTCGTTTGATATAATTTTTCTTATTTAAATTATCCAGTGCCCGGGTTATGGTTGTCTGGTCCTTTGCAGACTTGAATGCCAGTTCCTTTTGTGATATCCCATCCTGATCGATAAGCAGGTTAAGCAACGCCCATTGTTCCGGGGTAATGCTATATTCCCTCAACTCCCTGCTAAGACTATTGATTAGTTTTTGATTAGTCCTGCCCATAAGAAATCCCATGGATTCCCTAAAATCAAACATTGTCCCACCCCAAATATGTATATGCAATATATGCATATACATTAAATATATGCTGATCGAATTCTTGTGTCAATATATTTTTTGTGGCATAAACACGTTTCATTAATGGTGAGACGCGTGTGGCGCTCCGGGGTCGTAGAACCTGGCATGTTCGACAGCGCGATGATGCATCAACTCGGGAGACCTTACCTTCAGCAATGGGGTATGTTCGACAAGTGATAACAAAGCGAGGGAGCCAAACGGCAGTCAATCCGAGGTTCTCCTTTACAAACCACTACATGTCTCCAGCCTGCCAGCAGTTCAGTGAAGACAAAGATGCGGCAGGTTCCGTTGCGGACATATTCACCGTCCTGACACTCGGGCCTTCACGGTTTCATCAGGATCGGTGTTCTGGTTTCGGCAAGAAGCTGGTATGGCTTTTCACCCATGCAGATGACCGGATATAGTCTACAATATTGTTTCTGATACAGATCCAAGACGTTTTCCATGCAAGCAACGAAGGCAGCGTTCAGTTGGGGCGGAATGTATCAATATTTAATGAGGTGAGATGCTTCCACAAGGCATGGTATACCCTTTCGGTGAAAATGCTTCATAAAGCGATGCCACAATATGAAAGTTCAGGTTATAGGTGATGGGGTATTTTCATAACGTTCGTTAGTTAGTGCGCAAATCAAAACGCTGCAATTTACCAGTTCCAAATCATTCACAACCATGAAGTACAACAGAGATTACTTCCCGGATTTCCTCTTCCGGTAGAAATCTATTTTTAACAACGATATTCTGAATCAGGTTCTCCAACAAATGCACCAGTGTTCGGGTAATCACTATATCATTGCGGGCATTCTTCAGATGAGGTCTGAGTATTTCAAGATGCCGGGGAAATATTGTTTTCTCCCACTCATCCATGAGATCCCTCAGCTCATCATCACCATCAAAGCATAGATAGACCTTGATTCCAAGCCGATAAACCTTTTTATCGTAATCACTTAGAGAGTTTAGATCATATACAAACTTAGTATAAAAATCTATCATGTTATTTTTTTTCAAAAGGACAGCCTGCCTTTTTAGCAGATCAAAATATTCCTTTTTTATAATCTCATCAAACAACTCTTTCTTGTTATTAAAATAGTAATAAATCATGGGCAAGGAGCAGTCTACGTCCTTTGCTATATTACGGATGCTTGTTCCATGATAACCGTGATTATTAAAATGCTCTACCGCTGTTTCCTTGATTCGTTCTCTCAAATCCATATTATGCCTCGCAGTTCATATCTAACGTTCGTTAAAATTATAGCACATAGAATCTCTGATAGCAATAGATTTCTTAAAATGCCTGATAATTCAAACCTTACGTCACACAGATTCACCCAAACAAAGCTGTTATATTTTTTCCTTACAAGGCGTTCTTTATCATTGTGCCCCGTTCAATTTTGACGGCGCCTTCCCGGGCCAGTTTAATAAACAAGCCCGCCACCCGCGGATCGAATTGTGTCCCGCTATGGTTTTCTATCTCGTGTAGCGCTGAATTGACATTCAAGCAGACTTTATAAGGGCGATCTGAGGTAAGCGCGTCAAACGTGTCGGTTACCGCCAGGCATCTGGCCAGCAAAGGAATATTTTCTCCCTTCAGTCCTCTGGGGTAGCCCTTGCCGTCCCACCTTTCGTGGTGTCCAATAACAGCGGGGATCACATGGTTCATGGAGGGCAGGTGTTTAATTATCGTGATGGACGCTTCCACATGCTTTTTGACTACTTCGTACTCCTCCGCAGTCAGCCTGCCCGCCTTGGTCAGAATGTTTTCCGGTATGCCAATTTTACCCACGTCATGCAACAGAGCCGCTTCCCTGATGATCTCCAGGTGGGACTTATCCAGCCCCAGGGCGCCCGCCAGGGCAGTGGCGTATTCAGCGACTCGCTGCGAATGCCCGAAGGTATAGTGATCTTTGGCGTCTATAGCCGCCGTAAGCGCGTATATTGTCGCGGTATTAGCCTGCCGGACAGTTGACGGGCAATCGTTTATTTCAGCCCCAGCAGGCGAGGAATCAAAACGGGGGGTATAGACGACCGTCTGGTTTTTCCCCTTGTTCTTGGCGGTATAGAGAGCAAGATCGGCCCGCTTCAGCAACTCCTCGGCGTTGGCGGCGGCATGGGGATAGGTGCAGACGCCGGCGCTGGCAGTCAAAAAACGCTGTGTCACATCTTCGGTATTAAAAAAAGCCCTCTGTATCTCCTGTCGTATTTTTTCAGCCAGATCGAACGCCCTGCCGGCATCAATATAAGGAAGGATAACGGCAAATTCCTCACCTCCATAACGGCAGGCAATACCCTTTTCCCCAACAATCCTGCTCATGATCGCTGCAACCCTCTCCAGCGCTTTGTCCCCTTCCCAATGGCCATACAGGTCATTATAGAGCTTGAACAGATCCAAATCGAAAAGCAGCAGGGAAAGCTCCGCGGATCCTATCTTTTTCACCTGCTCCAAAAGCGCTTTGCTGAAATACCTATGGTTGTATAACCTGGTGAGGCTGTCGGTCAGCGCGTCTGTCTGGGCACGGTTAAACAACCGGGCATTGTCAAAGGCCACAGCGCTGGAGGCGCCCAGGTAAGTGAGCAGGTCCAGGTCATCCAGCGTGTACGCGGTACGTTTGCTTTTCCCGGTCAGCAGCAGTATGCCGATGAGACTGTTTCTGCTCTTTATCGGCGTGATCACCTCAATACCCAGATTGCTGATAACCTTCTTTTCCTTGTCCCACATGGATTTAAAGGAAGGGTGGAAATGCAGCTCCTCCCCGGAAAGGCTGTTGTTATTGCTCTCGTAGTATTTAACAATCGGGTTGTCAAAGGGAATAATAACGTCCGGTTTAAAAATTTCAGAGGATGTTCTGAAGACATAATAATAATCATTTTCTTCATGTTTTAATAACAGCAGTATTTCCCTGGCGTGGATAGCCAGCTGGACGGCCTCAATCAACCCGTCTGCCATGTCCTGCAAGTCAAGTTTATTAGAGATGCTGATAGAGAAATCTTTCAGCGCCTGCCTTTTGGAATACTCCGCCCGATAGAACATCGTGTCCACCAGTTTGCAGGTAAACCTGTATAACGGCTGGAACACAACAGCGACCAGCAGGGCTGAAAGGGTGACAAAATATGGTGTAATATGCTGGTAAGAGTTGCTGATGCTTCTTTCCACAAAGAACACGGTATAAACATATATAGCGGTAAGCATTACGGCAAATACGGAATATACGATGCCTTTTGTCACCATTAAACGCAGTTCCAGCATACGGTGTTTGTATATAGCATACATCAGCAGGACGGCATTTATAAAACAGGCCAGGATATCTACAGGATACCTGCCCACAGCAGGCACAACATTTAATAGCCCGCCTATAAACAGGAGCGTGATGCCGGCCATGATTGGGCCGACACGTCCGTAGGTTGTTTTTCCCGCACGTACGCTGTTGTGCGCTTTGATCACAATGGAGGAAATGAGGATGGATGTGAATATATACATTGGTATCGCCGCTATGCCCAGTACATAGTGAAACTCTGCCAAAGTATACCCTTTTCCGTAATAGCTCACTGTTCTTGTAACCACGCTGGCGTCAATGACCACATAGCCCAGCAGGTTTAAAGCCATGGCGATGCCCGACAGGATACCCCAGAAAACTATCTGAAAAAGGTTAAAGGTGTTTGTAAATACTGAAATAAAGAAATACAGTAGAAACGGCACGGCGATCATTCCCATAACCATGACCCTGTCCCAAAACAGCACCCCGGGATAAAGCTGCAGCGCCATAAACAGGGAAGATGCCGTCCACAGGATCAGCGCGGCTAAAACCAGCATGAAAATGCGAATGAATTTATCCTTTTTGGACAGAGATAAAAACAGCATCAGTACACTGTAACTGGCTAGCGCTATTATCGGCACTGCCCAGAAAAATATCTCCAAGAACGGCATTATAACTCACCTTTCCCACTTTCACCGCGGGCGATCTTTAATACCTCGATCACATCAAAATGCGAAGGGTTCATTTTCCACAGATTTCTTCCAAATTTGTCAGAAAAACGGCTGATTGTCCCTGCGGGTATAATGGATATCACCAGGGGGTCGATTCCCAGGAGGTATTTTAAATCATTATAATCTGTGTCAACATACCGGAAATAGATTGAAAGGTGCTCTTTGATAATATCTTTGGTCAGGGCGCTGTGCGGCCCACAAAACCCAACCTCGACGTACAGGTGCAAAAAAGCCCTATTGCCCTCATCAAATTCTTTAACCGCAAACCACCTGGCTATGTCAAGCTTGGAAAGCGCCAGGGCTTCGTTGATTGTGTTTTCTGTAATGCGGGTGAAACCTGCCAAATCGATGACGCTGGGATGGCGATCCACATAGGAGAAGTGCGGCAGGTTAACACCGTCTTCTTCTTCGCTCAGCGAAAGGCATTTAAAAATGTCGCCCATCCTGTAACGGGCAAACGCCCCCCCTTTAAAGCTGGAAATCACCAGTTCGTATTCATTCCCCGCAACCAGCTCATCTAACAGGTAGGTGTGGGGGATATATGACGGGTCATCAATATTCTTTTCCAGCTCCCACCTTGGAATAAATTCGTAAAAACAAACGTCGGGGAAAAAAACCAGGCCGTCCTTGCTCCAGGTCTCTGTGGCTATACAGGTGGGTTCCGTGCCGCCGAATATCTCCAGGGGCTTGATCCCCCAGTAGTTCTCGATCTTCTTTTTCAGGCCCGGGGTATCTGTGCCCGCGCAGATTAGTCCCTTGAGCGTCCAGATATCCTTTGGCTTCACGGGAATCTTTTTTTGTTTGCTATTCATCCGCGCTTTGAATAGGCGGTAACCCATCTTAGGACTAACTTTTAGTATATTAAGTTTTTCACCGGCGCCGCTGCCCAGTGTGAAGGTATCGCTGATTTTGGCAATAACGCTGCTCATACCAAAAAAAAGGTCAACACCGCTCTGCAGTCCCATCTTAAAACCGGCCTTGCTTCTCTGAGAAAATCTCATCGCCGCCGCTTCCTTGGTTGACGGCATGAAATTTATCCACAATTCACTGGAGACGAGATGGGGCACCAAGCCGGTTAGATAAGGCAGTTGGGCCATGCCATAGAGAAAATTTTCTCCACCCCTTAAGGTAAAATGACCCTTTTTATTACTCGTGGCCAGCAGCATACAGGCAATCGTGTTGGCTTTGTGGCTTTTTAGCATACCTTCCGTATATGGCGCCACTTTAACCGGTTTCCTGCCGCCTTCCCAGGTGGTTTCTATCCACAACACGGGCTTAGCCGGAAGGGCTGAATCAACCTTCGGCAGCAAAATGTCCGCATAGTCTTCATAGCTGGTTAGGGGGATCATGCTTCTGTATTCAGCCACACTGGCCGGCTTTTTACCCTGAAAGATACGTCTGCCGAGCTCGCAATCCGCATACAGTTCAAGCTGTTCCAGCATCAACCTGTTTTGGATTTCCATAAATTCAGCTAGTGAAATATCTAAAAAACCGCAATAACGCTGCCAGATTTGATCATATTCTTTTTTGTTGAGCATTTCTTCCAGAGTCATCTCAAATCCCCCTGTTTCAGGACACCGCACTTTTTAATGCTGATCAGGCTGGGAATCAGAAATGGGACTTTGCTTTTATATAGGTCGTAATCATTAAAAATGGCAGGAAAAAACCAGCGATCCTCAATATAAACATAAATTATGTTCATGGCCGTCCAGGTAATTCCCGCCCAGGCCATGATCATTTTGCCGCTGGCAAGCCAGAGAAAAAAATAAAAAAAGAAAAACCAGATCACACCCGGATGCCGGCAGCAGGCATACATTCCCCGGTCGACTACAGTGTTTTCCTGTCCCTTGCCATAAGCGGCGTCAAAAGGCAAAGCGATAAATAAGGTATAAAGAAGCCCGCAAAACGATACAACTGTTAGCAACCCGAAAATAACCCTTAGTGTGGTTGAAAGAGCAAAACTCCTGTAATCCCCCAGCAAAATACCTGCGGTTGAGGCAAATAAAACAGCGATGCCCATAGCAAAACTGTAGTTAAAGCCACTTTTCCGCAATCTAACCTTATTAAGATCGAATATGTAAAAGAATACAAATGCTAGGCAGCCAATAATAATAAACTTCATGTTTAATACACCCACTTATAGGTAATGCCATTATTTCTCGACATAATCATGACCATTGTCCTGACTTTTGGCTAAAGCGGTGGCAATAAAATATTTCTTATCGAGCAGCTCCCAGCTGATAGATGCAAAGCCGCAGTCCCGCAGCATCTGCCGGGTTTCTTTTTCAGAATAAATCCTTACGTCCCCCAGGTAATTTACCGGTGATTTCAAAAACAAATTTATGCAAAATCTTTTTGGTTTGGACCACCACGGGTCTGCAATGATGATTCTACCGCCCGGTTTTAAAACACGTTTTATGTCACTCAGCACCTTTAGTGGTTCTGGGAAGTGGTGGAAAGATGAATTGCATACAACCAGGTCAAAAGAATTATCCACCCACGGCAAGTCGTCGGAGTCGCCAACGACAAGTTGCACGTCCCGGTCCAAAGTCTCCGCCGCCTTCTCAATCATTTTTTCAGAAAGATCAATCCCGCAGGCCTTGATGCCGGCAAATTCCGTGAGCACCAGCGAAAGCACGGCGCCCGTCCCGCAGCCAAGATCCAGAATTGATTTAAACGGCTGCTCCTTTATTCTTTGCATTACCTCTTCATACATTAAAATGCAGAACCTGCCGTCCCAGGTATTAAAAAAATCCGATGCCCTTTTATCAAAATATATTTTGCTCTTTTTTTTGTAAAAACTTACCTTATCGGACATCCACTCACCTTTGTTTTTCCGCTTAGACCACACAGGGCTAAGTTAATATCGTCATCAGCCAGGTAGAAGAAAGCTATTTCGCCAAACTTGGTGCTAAAAGCAGGCAGTCCGGGGTTGTTTGTAGCCTTTGTTGTGATTTCCCGCTTCCCTTCAGCGCCGTCCCGCCCTGCGATAATTCCTGTTATGTTTTTAAAACAATTCGCCGGCTGTTCATAGGGATATGAAACCTCCCGGCATCCGCCAGGGTTGCACAGCGGGTTTTGTTGCATAACGGCTGCCAGTATGATCAGGGTTAATAGCGCAATATTACGCAATACGCAACGCCATCCTTTTTGTAATGGAACAGTTATCCCTGTAGTTGTTTTGCCTGCTTGACCGCGATCAAACCGTTGCAAAGGATGTTCAGGGTCACGGCCCCCACTACCAGGTAAGCCCCGATTAACAGGACCAGCAGACCTGTCCCGATTAGGGCGCTTTGCAATATGCCGTAAGTAACCCATAGAATGGAGAAAGTCAGAAACAGACCCCCGGGCAGGCAGGGAACCGCCGGACACCGCCGGGCGACAAAGCCGTTGAATTCCCCGGCATAATTCCCAAAAACACGGAATATCCAATAATATCTAAATAAAGGGACAAGCATAAACACCACTGCTTTTACCGGGGTCACTGCAGACTGGCCGTCCTGTATGGCGGCCCATGATTGATAGAGGAGAGCCAGCCAGATCACACCCAAATAAACATAGGGAATTATAGCATAAATGTACAGGGTTATGGCCTGATCCGGGTTGCCTTTTAGAAAGGACGCCCAGCAGGCAACCAGCATGATAATAATTATGGCGCCGCCGGCAATCCATGATCCCAGGTAGAATTTTTTGTGTGCCCCCGTCATCCTTTTAAATTCCCCCCGTATCATACCAAACGCAGCTTAAGGGAATAATAGGCAACACTAGCCCCCGCTGGTATAAATACGACATATAGCGACATTTTACCTCTAAAACATGATCTTTTAGACTAACTTATTTCCCTTAACACCAAGGTTTAAAAAAATAATCCCTTCAGTTTTTTGAAGGGGTTTAAAATATTTATTATCGGGCGCGGGCGGTACGAGCAACAGTAACCCCCACAATAAAAACAATATATCGAACCAAAACATAAACAACAAAAAGGATAGCCAGCAATTCCACAAAAAAGGACAGATACTTTAAAGCGGGAACAGCCATTTGCCTGGCCAATAGAAAAGCATGGAAATTTCTCACAGCCAGCGCGCTGATCACCAGCGGGAAGGTAAAGGCGGAATAGCTGGGATAAAATTTTAGCCGGAGCATCACCGGCATATATAGAAGCACTGCCGCCAGCGATATCAGGGATAAAAAAGCCAACAACCAGACAAGCGCCATATTCTTTTCCGGGAAGGAATTTAAATACCCCACCAGGCACAGGCAGGGAGGCGCGGCAAATATTGTTATAGTCGGCAGCAGGGGCTCCGGAAACGGTTTAACTGTGCACAGCCTGTATAAAATTAGCGGCAGCAGGGCCAGGTAAGCGACAAAACCAAACCAGAACAACACCCGGCCTATTGCCGCAGCGCTGAACAAAGGCGCGGTGATGCCGGCCGCCGCTATACCGACATAGACCACAAAATAGCTTGGAAAAACCTTGCGCAGATTAACATGAAAAACAAATTTCCTGGTAAAATAGCATATTAACATGGCTTGGAGCAGGATGCCAGAAGCCCACATCCCATATCCAAGCGGATATAGGGGCGGGCAAACATAGGCGGATAAAACCATCATGCCCATCGGAAAGGTAGCGGCGATGCCGGCAATGGCCGGTTCCTTTAAATCCTCCACAACTGTTTTTGTGTAAAAAATTATTTTTAGAATCAGAAGCGCCAGAACCATGGCGGACAAGAAACCGAAAATATCCTTGAA
The DNA here is from genome assembly GCA_964390855.1 of uncultured Eubacteriales bacterium. Classification (GTDB taxonomy): domain Bacteria; phylum Bacillota; class Desulfotomaculia; order Desulfotomaculales; family Pelotomaculaceae; genus Syntrophopropionicum. The sequence goes on from CAYMJG010000044.1 coordinate 16,442, forward strand.
AACTCTGCCGTGCTCCGACACCAAACTGCCCGCCGCGGCCAGCCCCAGCATTAACCCTGCGGCCGGCAAAGGCAGGCTGCTTATTATTTTTGTCAAGGTGTGAACAACCTCTCCAACCGCCAAATGCCTTGCCGGTCCGGGGTCGCAAATGCGGTTCGGCATAATTTACAACAGGCCCCTCACTGGTGGGAAATTACCCTCATAAAAAATATCAATAATAGCCTGTTCTGTACTGCCATAACAATTAAATATTCCCGGGATGCCCTTCAAAGTAAGCCTGGTTTGGTTTAAATCAAATATGGAAAGAATGCTGTTGATTGCTTTAGCCGGTTTATGCTCCTTGCGGAACTGCAGATAATCCAGGATGCCGGGCCCCTTCAGCCAATCCTGATCCGTTGCATAGTGCGGGTCATATTCAATTATGGTGCATCTTTTTTCTTCGATTTTCTCGCCGGAAAGGGACGATGCAATAAATACCTTTTCCGAAATATCGTCCCTGGGCATGCTGTAGCCGGCGAATATTATGTGTTTGGCGTGTTTGATCAGCAGGCCCATTTCCTTTTTAATCTCCTCGAGCGGGGCAATGGGCCTTTTTTTAATGATCGTTTGCAATTCCAGCGGCATGTCGTAAGGATAAGTCTTTTGCTCACAAAACGGGCACCTGATCACTCCCGGGTCATTTTCCTCGCCCTCGTTGTAATGCCAGCCCTGCTGCAATTCGCTAATCAGTGAGGGGCCGAAAACAAGAGCGGAATACCGATCCCACACGTGACCGAAGGATATCACCAGCTTGCCGCACTGGGGACATTGCCGCGAACCAAAAATACCGTGGGGATATAACAGCTTGCCCATCCTCATGATCCTGGAGGGATAGTCGCCGTCGTTTATTTTGATCGCCTGCGTCTCATTGGCGGAATACAAAATGATATTGTTGTTTTTATCTATTTTCCGTGTGGCGATTGTTGTCCCCAGATCCATGAACAAGCGCAGGGGCAGGCCTTTTTGCATATGCGGCGGATTGTCGTTCCTGTTTTTATGGGCGTTAAATAAAGCCCACATGATTAAGGGATCCCAGTTGAACGAGACTATGGCGTAAGAGAACAGGTAAAAATGCCGTGTGTCTTCCTTGTAACCCATTTTCTCATAGGCAAGCGCCTCTTCAATCATTAATTCCGCCAGGGTGTCCGCAAAATCATGATAAAACTGGGCGTTACTAATCCTGGCCTGGGTATCGCCCTGAACGGCCACCCTTTCTAGTTCTTCAGTTAACAACTTGAGGCAGTTCTTGGCCGCGTTAATTCTCGGCTGCTCTATAAAATATTCTTTTTCTTGATCGTCCAGCGTTTCAATCCCCAGTTTACTGTCAATGAGCTGGTCAATCAATGTAAATAGCTCTTGCAGGTTTAGATTTGCCTTGCGGCCCGTTTCCATGTCCAGAGTTTTGGGGCTGCTTTTGGCAATATACCTGAGGGCTTCCAGATCATAGGTTCTGGAAAGCTTGCCGTCGCTGCATAATTGATACAACAGCTTATTAAACCCTTCCTTGAGCTGCCCGGATACGGATATGCCCGGAAATAGCCTGGTATAATCCAATTTGAAACCTGGAAAAGGCTGCCCGAGTATATGGGTCAGAGCCCGGGCAATATCGCTATTAGTTAAAAGCCCGGCGCTTTTGGTAGCGCCGGCGCCCCATAAAATCACAGTCTCCGGCCATGCGTTTCTCATCGCCTGATCACGCCTTCCACATCTCATATGCCAATTATATTATACCAAATATAGCTGTTATATGACTATCGCTGTCCCAGCCCAAGAAGTGGTGAAATATTACATAACTGATCTAGGCCGAATTCAATGTCTTTTTCAGACCTCTTCCTTTTTCGTCCATCTGTCTCAGTTTGAAGCGCTGGATTTTTCCTGTCGTAGTCTTCGGCAATTCATCAATCTGCTCAATAAAACGCGGGAACTTGTAGGGGGCAATTGTGTTCTTGACAAATAATTTGATTTCGTTCATAAGCTTTTCATCTACCTTAATACCATCTTTAAAAACAACATAGGCCTTGGGTTTAATCAGACCGCAGTCATCCGCACTGCCGATGACTGCGCACTCCAGCACAGCCGGGTGCTTCATCAAAGCAGTTTCAACCTCTACGGGAGAAACCTTAATCCCGCCGGCTTTAATCATATCATCGTCGCGGCCGGCATAGGTAAAATGGCCATCTGCGTCCAGGCAATAGATGTCGCCCGTATTATACCAGTGGCCAACAAAGGTGTCTTTGCTCTTTTCATGGTTATTCCAGTAACAAGCGGCAGTACTTTTGCCTTTAATCAACAAGGTTCCCGGTTCACCGGTGGGTACCTGGTTTCCATCCTCATCCACAATTTTTGCCTCATAGCCCGGCACTATCTTACCTGTGCAATCCTGCCTGGACTCACCTGCTCTATTGCTGATGTATATGTGCAGGGTTTCTGAAGACCCGATACCGTCCAGGATTTCCACCCCGAGATTTTGCCACCCCTTCCATACCGTTCCAGGCAAAGCCTCGCCCGCGGATACCGCCAACCGGATGGAACCCAGGTCATATTTTTTCTCCGCTTCCGGCACCTGCAGCATAGAGTTATATGAGGTCGGCACACCGAAGAATAGGCTCGGTCTGTATTTAGTTATAACGCTAAAAATGTGGCGGGGCAGCGGGCGATCCGGGTGTAGAATTGTTGAGGCCCCCACATAAAAGGGGAAAAACATGGCGTTGCCCAGCCCGTATGCATAAAACAGCCTGGCCACGGAAAAGGTACGGTCATCTTCATTAATCCCCAGGATACCCTTGGCGTAGTGCTCGGAACAGTAACTCATGTCATGGTGCAGGTGCACAACACCTTTGGGTAAACCAGTGGTCCCGGAGGTATAAACCCAGAATGCCGCATCATCCGGTGATGTAGGAGCAGTAGCGCACCCGGCGGGAAAACCATTGATCAGTTCGTTAAATTCCAGGGTGCCCGCCACCTGCCCGCCGATGACAATGATCTGCCGCAAAAACACCAGCTCATCTTTTACCTGCATAATTTTAGGGAGCAGGTCCCTACTGACCACAATTGCCTTGGCCCGGCTATTGTTTAATAGATACCGGTAATCTTCCGGCATTAGCATGGTATTGCTTGTAACGGGCACCGCACCGATTTTCAAGGCGCCAAAAAAGGCATAGACAAATTCCGGGCAGTCATAGGCCAGCAGCAAGATCCTGTTTTCCATCTCAATTCCCAGTGACCTAAAAGCGTTACCGGTGCGGTTGACCTTGTCCAAAAGTTGCTGATAGGTGATCCTGTCATCTTTGTGAAAAATAGCTGTTTTGTTGCCCCGCCCCTGCTTCACGTTCCAATCCACAAAACGCTCCACCGCGTTAAACCTTTCCGGGAAATCGGATTCTGTCAAACCCATATTACTCCCTCCCGTTTATGTCGATTAGTAAACATACCAACTAAATAGTAGGCAGAGCTAACCCTGAAAAACAATGTCCATAAGGACTGTATTAAATGGTTTTTCCGTCCAAATGGACAGTTGGGGCCGGGACGCCTCCTTTGTACCTTAAGGATATGCCTTTAACCGGTACCCCTTTGGGCTCTCTTGGAAAACATGGGTGGTAAGCTGGGCGTGGATCGGGAAGGCTTATTCTAAGAAGAAGGAAGGGCTATCAACGGTTTGTGGAGGCTACAACCTACACAGCATTACTACGGTAAACCAGGTGCTCTAAAATGAGGACAGCTAAAACCCCGATCACGAAACCGTTGGTGACAATAGGGCGCAGTCCAACCGGGAGCTGGACGGCTACGTCGGGCGGGAGAAAGGCGATGACTGTGCCGAGCATCAGCGGCAGGCCGATAATCAGGCCGTCGTTATATGCAGCGGCAGCCCGGGACTCCGTAACCAAAAGCAGGGCAGCCGCAATTTGCGCGGTCATGATATAGATGAGGATGGCGCCGATAACCGGGGCCGGGATGCCGCTAATCAGACCGATGGCCAGGGGCGAAAACGCCAGGAGCAAAAGCCCCGCGGCCGCGGGCGCCAAGGCATAGCGCGAGGCGCAACCTGTGGCGGCGATGATCCCGGGACTCAAGGAGAAGTTCACTGATCCGATAACACCAAAAAAACCGGCTAAAACATTTCCAATCCCGGTGGTCAGCACGCCGCGGGTGATGCGTTTTTCCATATTCCCGGCTTTTAGAAGGGCGCCAACCGACTGGATCGAACCCAGGTCGTTAATGGACAAAGCTAAAAAACAAATCAAGAAAGCCGCGAGGGCTCCAGCATCCGGCACGGTTACTGTCGGCGCCGGCCAGCCGGGGAAGGCAAAGGGAGCCAGACTGCCTGCCGGCATACTGTAGGATTTAAACAACCAGTAATAAGCAAAACTCCCGGCCAGCATGGCCCAGATCGCCAGTGTAGACTTCAGGATTCCTTTGAGCAGCCCGTTAGCCAGAAAGATGATCAGGGTAAACACAACGGCAAAAAATAGGTTAGTGGCCGGCGGTACAGAACCGACGGCTGTTACCAGGTTGAGTATGGTCGGGGCCAGGGTGAAGGCGATGAGCATTAAGATCACCACAATCACCCGGGGGGTAAAAAGTTTCTTCAGGCGCCCGAAAAGGCCGGCGCCGGCCAGTATGGCCAAAAACGCTCCGCCAATCATTGTAGACGCGTTGATGGCGGCGGCGCCCCGATCAAAGGTGGAAATAACGCCAATCAAAAGGACTGTAGAAGGACCCACCACCAAAGGCAGCTGGTGCCCCCAGAATATCTGCGCCAGCAAGAGCGCCGCTATGATCACAAAAAGCTTTTGCAGGTAAGAAACCGGGTCGGCGCTGTCCCCCTGCAGGGCCGCCACCACGCGGCCGATAACAATGATCGGCGGGATGCTGACCGCCAGCCACTGCAGACCAAACAACAACAACTCGCCCCACCCCGGGCGGTCGTTCAACCCATACCTGAAATGCATAAATCCTGCCACCTTTTTCGCGTCAATACCGGGGTTAACCGTCTTTGGCGCTACTGTATTTCCAGCCCATTATACCATATCTGTCCCTGGTTTTTTAAAAAAGGGTGTCAGGGGGACGGGGTTGTTGACAACTTTTTTCGGGGGGATGTTTGGTTTTCTGAAACCCCTGGACTTGAACATGGTAATAGGGAAATATGGCTTGAAAAAGGGCAGTCAAAAGAAGAAAAAGTGAACCTCCTAAAAAATACCGCCTGGCCGCTCTATGGAGCAGATGTCCTATGTAGCTCAAAGAAAATTTTGGACAAAGACACCTTGTCCAACTCACCGGAGGCTATGGACATTACTGTTTCGTATAGCTTTCCCGCCTCATCAGTGATCGTGATTCCATTTATCTCAAGAAATACCAGAGCGCAGGCCAGAGCCGTCCTTTTGTTGCCGTCAACAAACGGGTGGTTTTTGCATAAGTGGTAAGCATATGCGGCTGCCATTTCAAAAATATCGATATGCAAATAGTCGCCGGCGAATGACGCCTCCGGCATAGCCAAGGCTGAGCAAAGAAGATCATAGTTTCGCAGCCCCGGATGACCGCCGTATCGTTTAATCTGGTCCTCATGGACTTCAATTGCGTCAGCCAGGTTTAAAAATACAATATTTTCTTTGCCCATCATTCACTCAACTTCCTGAGTGTGTCCCCGTGATTCTTATTTACCTTGTCAATAGCCGCCTTTAATCTCATTTCGCGCTGGACATTCGGCAACGGTGAAATTATCAGGCTTTTCCCATCGGTGGTAATTTTTAATGGCGTGGACATTGATATACCCAGCAGTTCAAGAATAGCTTTGTCTATGACCAGAGCGGCGCTGTTGCCATGTGAGGTTAGGTTCTTAATCATAAATATTTCCCCCTGTTATCACATTGTAACAACATTGTAGCATCATAATTAAGCGCCCGCAAGGGTGTCAA
>CAYMJG010000045.1:0-12079 GCA_964390855.1 uncultured Eubacteriales bacterium
CCGTAATTTATAAGGTAATTTAATATTGTCGTTCAAAATATTCGTGTTATTCATTTATTTTTTTGCGGGCTCTGAAATGGGACAAGGAACCTGTCCCACCCTGGCGCCCAACAGGAATACCGGCAGGTATAATAATAGAATTGTTCCGTACAGCCAAAACAGGTTTCTCAGCCCCAACATATCCACAAAAGCGCCGCCGGCCAGCGGGCCGATGATGTAGCCCAGGGAAAAGGCGGTGTTATACAGGCCAAAGCCCGCCCCATAGTTGGCAGGCCCCTTTTGCAGGCTGATGGCGTCCGCCAATAGCGGCGCTGCGGGGGCAGTCATTAGTCCAAAGGTAATGCCTATTCCGGCCATCACCAACATACTGGTTTTAACAGTTGGGGCAAAGGTCAATAAAGGCAAAACACAGGCGGTGACCACCATGCCGGATGTAATTAAGGGAATTCTCCCAAACTTGTCGGATAGACTCCCGAATAAGGGCTGGGCGATAATGCTGGCGGCGGAGATAGCCCCGAACATGACGCCGATGATAGCGGGGGTGGCGGCAAATTTTTCGTGAAAATAGCCGGGCAGCAGCGGATCAATAAAGCCAAAGCCAATGGACGCCACCAATATCACGCCACCGCTGACCAGTAGAATTTTATTGCAGCGGGTTTTTGAATTTAGAATGTTGTAGTTCACGTAATAAAGGCCGGTTAAAGTGAACCGGCCTTTATTACATATCTTTGAGAGAGAGGGGTTTGATGATTATTTCGCACAAAAAGAGCTTTATCTATTCTCCAGCATCTCCAGGAAAGCGTCCACCCTGGTCTTAATTTGCGCTGAATCTTCCAGCCCGTAATCTGTCTCCAGGTTTAAAAGGGGAATGCCGCTCTTTTGGAGCGCCCGGCTTACCCGGTTGGCCTCCACCAGGTAGGGGTCGCAAAAGGCCAGGGTGCAGTTGATTACCCCGTCCGCCTTCATTTCCCCGGCTAGTTCCACTATTCTCTCCATCCTGCCGTCGTTCGGCGTAAAGCAGGCGCAGTTGATGTCCAGGTAACGCGCGGCAACAGCCTCAACCATTTGCCCCAGTGTTTCCCCATCTTCCGCTACCAGGTTCTCAAAATAGCGAAGTCCCGTGCACATTTCTTCGGCCACGATCACAGCGCCGCTGGTTTCTATGACGTGGGGAACCTTCCAGTTGGGCAGAGCCATCGGGGTGCCCGACAGAATCAGACGTGGCGCGCCGGCTGCGGCGGCACCCTTTTTATTCATCACCCGGGCCTCAAGCTCGTCGCAAAGGGCGTTGACCTGGGCGGTAAACCGGGGCACATCATCATACATGGCGATCTGTTCGATCAAAAGGCAGTCCTTGCCGCTAATCGGGGCAGGGTCGTGCCGGCGCAGCCCATTTAAACGCAGGAGAGCCCGGCGCTTGGCGTTGACGTCCTTGATCGCTTGACGCAGCGACTCCGCCGTCACCTTGTTGCCTGTGTATTTTTCCAATGCGGCGAGAAAATCCCACACCTCGCTCAGCCACAAGGTTTTGTCTTTTTCGCGTTTCATCTGGGGTATCTCCATCACATGCACCGGCACAAAGTCATTCAGTATTTCAAAGGCTTTCTTTTTACCGTCGCAAGTCGTTTCCCCGACAACCATATCGCAAGATTCAAAATACGGGCAGACCTTGCCCAGCTTGAACCCCATAAATGATTTAATCAGCGGGCAGATATTTCTAGGCAGCACTTTTTCCGCCTGGGCGGCGCCGATCTCCACCCCCGAACAGAGACCGACCTGGACCCCGCCGGCAGCGAGCACAACTTCTTCCGGGACGTAAACACAAAAAGCGCCAATGACCTTGCCGCCCGCGGCCTGGTGGTCCAGCAACTCCTGAATGCGCTGCCCGTGCACCTCACTGACCACGAAATCAAAGTATTCCATACCCTCCGGCCTGTTTTCCTGGTTCATGTAAACGCTTCCATATGTAGTCGGCAATACGTTCATTAACTGGTCGTGCGATTCCAGGTTCAGACCTAAAGACTCCCACATCTTACGGTAATCAGCCAAAACTGCCTGCCTCCTGTCAATAAGTTTTAATTTAATCACTAGTAAATAAGATTTGACGCCACATATAAAATACCTTTATTCTAATGATTTGTTATTTTTATAACCCAGTCCTTATTAATAAGGCAATTTAATATTACTCCGGCGGGAATAAATAACTGTTATCCATAGCCAATGCGATATAAATTTATTTGATACAATCCACCATATTAACTTATGGCCCTATAATAGAGGTGTAAAGGTTGTTGCGCTGTATTGAGCAGTCTTCTATTTATAGGATATATTATTAGACCATATTTAGGTGGATTTTACTAGCAGGGACGGGAGGGTCCTGATTTGTACACTGTTGGATTGGATGTTGGCTCAATGATGACCAAAGCTGTATTGCTCGGTGACGGCGCCTGGCGGGGCATGGCCATACCGACGGGCTACAGCCCGCGGCAAGCGGGAGAGCAGGCTTTTGAAAGGCTCTTGGAAGGAAGCGGCCTGAGCCGCGGGGATGTGGACGTGATTATTGGCACCGGTTATGGTCGGGTGGCGCTTTCCTTCATTGACAAGGCGGTCACGGAAATAACCTGCCACGCCAGAGGCGCCCATTATCTGGTGGAGGGGACGGATATGGTGATTGATATCGGCGGCCAGGACAGCAAGGTGATCCTCACGGACGGCGCTGGAAACGTAGTCAATTTTGCCATGAACGACAAATGCGCGGCCGGCACCGGGCGATTTTTACAGGTGATGGCCACCGCCCTGGGCTGTGATGTGAGCGAGCTCGCCGGCCTGGCGCGCGGCGCCGAACCGGCCCAAATCAGCAGCATGTGCACCGTCTTTGCCGAGTCGGAGGTGATTAGCCTGCTGGCTCAGGGTGTCGGCAAAAACCGGATTATTGCCGGCCTGCACCGCTCTGTGGCCACCCGGGTGGCAGCGATGGCGGAGCGGCTGGGCCTGGGGAAGCAGATTACCTTCACAGGCGGGGTGGCAAAAAATGAGGGGGTCAGGGAATGCCTCGTCCTTGAACTGGGCCGGGCCATCACCACCACTCCGGAATCCCACCTGGCAGGCGCCCTCGGGGCGGCCCTGATTGCCCGGGAAAAAAGGGAGCATGTATGTTTTCACTCCCAAAATTCCAAAACTAAGTCAATTACTATATGAAGCATTAAGGAGCATAATGTCGTTTTTCCGGGCGCCGCATCTTTCCACGAAGAGATTACACTTACACAAAAAGATATAATAGAGGCTGCCTCTTCCAACACCATACAATGATTCGAAATTTCCCTGGCCTTTAGCAATGACCACATCCGCACCGGCAAAGGCCCTTTTGAAGCTGTCTGAGCAGTGCTCCAGCACTGTCCCCGGTATGTCTGCGCCATTATTGATAATGTGGGCGCAGGTATCCATACCGACGAAATAAGCATCCCCTTCTGTGACGTCGTTCATGGCGGGTCCGCCCCGGGTGCTGAAGTCCACCTGCAAGTCCGGGTACTCTGCCTTGATGGCGCGGATAAACATCTTGTCAAAAACGATCTCTCCGGCGTTGTCACCCAAGTAAAGAAGTTTCCGGGCCGCTTGCAGATCAGATTTTAAAGAAGCAAAGGTTTCCCGGTCAAATTCTTTTACCAGGGTCTGGTTTAGAACCTTCAGCACCTCGGCTTTTGATATATTATGCCCGGGGCCAAAATCGATGATGTTTCCTGCCGCGGCCAGCTTTAACGCTGTTCCCAGACGGTCGTCCGCAGCTCCGATAAGGCCGGAAAATTCTTTTTCCAGCTTGAGCATCTCGGTATTATAATACAGTTTTATTTCCTTATAGGGATCCGGATTTTGCAGAGCGTCTCTTAAAACCTGCTGTATTTTATGGGCCATATAGGGCGCACAGGCGCCGTCCTCACTGGCGCCAATTTCCAGCATGATTTTTTTCACCAGGCTGCGTTGCACATCTTCATTATCCAGATGCAATTTGACCAGCCTGACCGCCTGGTTGATTAAACACGGCAGGCATTCCACGCTTAACTTCATTTCATTCTCCGTTACTATTTATTTTATTAATTGTTATTGACATATGTCACTTATCTTTTTATTATAGTGATTATTTTGAACCCTTGTCAATAATTATTTGGCCCGGCATCATAGTTATGCGTTGCCTGTTATCTGATACTTGACATTGTAGATTCCACGAAATAAAATTAGGTACATAAAAATGAACCACCATTCATATTTTATCCCCAATACCTGGCAGGGGGCTTAAGGAGTCTTGCATGGTCTACAAAAAAACAAACAAGGCGCTGGAAAAACAACAATCGCGAAAAAGGAGAATACTCAGCGCCGCCTGGGAGCTCCTGGAAACAAATATCAGCGGCGCTTCCGTCAAGTCAATTGCTAAAAAAGCGGGCATTGCCACCGGCACCTTCTACCTTTATTTTAAAGATAAAGACGCTTTGATCGAAACCATGCTAAAGGGAATTTACCAGGAGCTGCTTGATCAGATCAAAAAGGAACGGGCCCCCTATACCGATGGCTTCGACAAACTGGAGGCCACCATGAAGGTATGCGTCGAAATGTTTCTGGAGAAAAAACACCTGGCCCGCATCCTCCTGGATCTGACCCCGCAAAACAGCCTGGTTTTTAACACCAGATACGCGGATATCATTGATGATTTAATCCGGCTGACCAAAATCGATTTGGACGAACTGCTGGAACAAGGGCTGATCCCCGGGCAGGATACCCGCGTCAGCGCCACCGCCTTTGTCGGCGCCTTCCGGGAGGTTATTTTATACTGGATCAGCAGTGATGAACCTGTGAACGCTGAACTGGCCTACCGCACGATAATCGACTTTAATCTGCGGGGCCTGGGAAAGGGTTAAGTGATGGCATATTTATCTATAGAAGCCTTGCAGGTAAGCTATAAACAAAACAACCGGCATACGCCCGCGCTCAGGGATTTCAGTTTATCTCTTTCCTTTGGTAGTATCGGCGTGCTGATTGGGCCTTCCGGCTGCGGCAAGAGTACCCTTTTGAGCGTTTTGGCCGGACTGAACCGGGATTACCGGGGAACGGCGCTAATCAATGGCCGGCCGCCGCGGGAATGCGCCACTACCGCCTTAATTCTGCAGGAATATGGTTTGCTGCCCTGGAAGACCGTGGCGGAAAACATCCGCCTGGGCCTGCAAATCAGGGGCTGCTCCAAACGGGAGAGAGCTGAAAAGACGGAAAAAATCCTGGACAGGCTGGGACTGTCCGGTTTTGGCAAGAGATATCCGGCCCAGTTGAGCGGAGGACAGCGGCAAAGGGTGGCCATCGCCAGGTCCCTGGTCCTGGAACCGGAACTTTTGCTCATGGACGAGCCCTTTTCTTCGCTGGACGCGCTGACCAGGGAAGAAATGCAGGTCCTCCTGCTGCAGCTGTGGCAGGAAACCAAACTAACCATTCTATTAATCACCCACAACATTGAAGAGGCTGTGTTCTTAGGCCAAAGGATTTTTGTGATGTCGGCCTGCCCGGGCGCTGTCATTAGGGAATACGCCAACCCGCTGGCCGGCGGCTATTCCGCCCGGGGCAAGGTGGAATTCCTGGAGCTGGCCAACACCCTGCGAGCCGGCCTGAAGGGGCTGGATTAACCATGCATGCAAAAGATTTAATGCAAAAATCCGCCAATGTTTTAATGGCAATCCTCATTCTCCTTGCTACCTGGCATATTTTTTCCCTGCTGCTGCACACCCCGGCCCTGCCTGTTCCCCTGGCGGCGCTGCAAAGCTTTGCCCGGCTTTTGCCCGGCGAACTGATGCCCCATTTGACGATTAGTTTTTACCGGGTCGCCGTAAGCCTGCTCATTGCCACCTTGCTGGGAGTGCCCCTGGGACTGTATCTCGGTAAAAACCAAAGGGCGGATGAAATCTCCGCGCCCATGATTTATATGACTTACCCCATACCCAAGGTGGTCTTCCTGCCTATTTTTTTAATCCTGCTGGGGATCGGCAATATGTCCAAAATCGTCTTGATTACCCTGGTGATCTTTTATTTAATTCTGGTTACCACCAGAGACGCCGCCAAAAATCTGCCCAAAGAATATGTGCTTTCGGTCCGGTCGCTGCGCGCCGGCGAACTGGAGCTGTACAGGCACGTGTATTTTCCCGCCTGCCTGCCGTCAATTTTAACATCCTTGCGGCTGGGCCTGGGAATGGCCATGTCGGTGCTTTTCCTTGTGGAAACTTACGCCACCCGGGAGGGAATCGGCTTCTTTATTATGAATTCCTGGAGCAGTTTGGCTTACGACAAAATGTTTGCCGGGATCATTGCTATGGGCCTGATGGGGTTTTTGCTGTACCTGCTATTAGACGCCATTGAAAAGGCCCTTTGTTCCTGGGTTCATTTATAAAAACAAAATAAAGGGAGGTTAAAAAGGATGAGCTTTAAAACCCTGTTGAGCGCACTGCTCGGCATGCTCCTGGCGCTGACGCTGGCGGCCGGCTGCGCCCAGAAAGAAAAAGCGGCAGGGCCGGCCGGTAATGCCCCGGCCAAACTTAAAATTGGTTCACTGACGAACGAGGAAAACCTGCCGATCCTGGTGGCCCAGGAGAAAGGTTACTTCACCGCTGAGAATTTAGAGGTGGAACTAATCCCGATGCAGAGCCCCGTAGAACTGCAGAGCGCCTTTCAGTCCGGTGAAATGGACGGCATGATGACGGATATTATGATTGCGCTGATGCTAAAAGGCGCCGGTGAGGATTTGCGCATCACCTCCATCGCGCTGGGCTCCACCCCGCGGGAAGGCCGTTTTGCCATTTTGGCGGCCCCGAATAGCGATATCCGGACGATGCAGGATTTAAGAGGTAAAAGTATCGGCATTTCCAATAACTCGATTATCGAATATGTAACGGACGGTATTTTAGCCCAGGCCGGGATGAGCCCATCAGACGTGACAAAGACCACCGTAGCCAAAATACCGGTGCGGGTGGAAATGCTATTAAACAACCAGATTGAAGCCATCACTGTACCGGATCCGCATATTTCCAACGCGGTAGCCCGAGGCGCCAGGGTTGTCGCCGACGATACGACCGGCGAAAACCTTTCGCAATCAGTCTATGTTATGACCCAGCCGGCGCTCAGCGAAAAGGCGGAGGCCATAGCCGGCTTTTATAAGGGTTATGCCAGAGCGGCGGAAGACATCAACGCCGACCCGGATCAGTTCAGAGGCTTACTGGTGAGCAATTGCAACATCCCTGAACAGATTGCCAACAGTTACCAGGTACAGCACTATGCGGCGCCGCAGTTGCCGACTGAAAAAAACGTCATGGACGTGCTCACCTGGCTGAAAGCAAAGGACTTACTCCAGAGCGACCTTAAATATGAAGATGTTATTCAGGTTGTTGCCTGGTGAGGAGGACAATAGGACAGGGTGGGGTTTACACCCTGTTTTCATTTTTATTGCTGGGCATCAACTATCTTTCCCTGCGCTGGACAGGCGCTAATATCACCGCCGGGCTGCTGGTGTTCATTTACACCCTGGCGGTGATCGTGATTATGCTGCCCGGCCTGGCAGCCGCCATTGTCATTGTTGGTTTATTTGCGGGGGCCGGCATACCGGCCGGACTGCTGACGCTGGCCCTATGGGAATTGCTGGCCGGGCTTGGCTGTTTCGCGCTGTCTCAAGGCATTTTGCACAAAGTGGACATGCCCGTGCTGAAAACCGGCAGGTAGCGGTCGCCTGGCGCCGATGATCATAGTATAATGTTTACACCTGTTGTTGCGTGACAAGAACTTGATTTTCTGACGAAAGGGCTAACCATGATTTATGACAACATCAAGCGGGGTATTTTCCTGGCCCGCCCGAACCGCTTTATCGCCCATGTAGAAATAGAGGGGCGGGTGGAAATATGCCATGTGAAAAACACCGGCCGCTGCCGGGAACTGCTGACCAACCTCGCCCCCGTGCTGGTGCGGGAAATCGATTCACCCACGCGCAAGACAAAATATGATTTAATAGCGGCTTACAAAGGGCGGCGTCTGGTCAATATAGACTCCAGCGCTCCCAACAAGGTGTTTGCGGAATGGCTGCAAAAGGGAAAGCTGTTTAAGAATATCACGCTGCTCATGCCCGAAAGGAAATTTGGCGGCTCGCGGTTTGATTTTTATATAGAAGACGGCAGCCGCAAGGCCTTTATCGAGGTCAAGGGCGTCACCCTGGAGGACAACGGGGTGGCCCGTTTTCCCGACGCTCCCACCGAACGGGGCGTGAAGCACCTGAACGAACTGGTATCCTGCCTGGAGGCGGGTTTTGAGTCCTATATTGTCTTCATTATACAAATGAAGGACGTGCTGTATTTCGAACCCAACTGGGCCACCCACCCCGCTTTTGGCGCAGCGCTCCGGCAGGCCGCCGGGCGGGGCGTGCATGCGCTGGCCCTTGACTGCCGGGTCACGGAGACCGGCATCACCGCCGGGGATCCGGTGGAGGTGCGGATTGGATAAATATCTCTAACCGGGGCGAAATCCTTTCTTTTGCGAAATAAGAAATGGGACAAGGTACCTGTCCCCCTGTCCCTCAGATGAGGGATTTTCTGATTTCATCCGCTGATTTTACAGAAAGATAAGCGGGAGCAATATCAACAACTGTTTTAGCGCCGGATACACCTTCTTTATTTAAGCGATAAGCCGCTCTGGCAAAAGCAATCAGCACATTAGCCGTAAAATCGGGATTTGAATTCAATGCCAATTTGTATTCAATCACATGGTTATGGGCTTCATTCAATCCTGTCCTGCCACAGCGAATCACTACCCCGCCGTGAGGCATGCCGCCATGATTTTTTTGCAGCTCCTCTTCCGTAACAAAATGCACTTCTGTGTCATAGTCCGAAAAATAATCGGGCATGGTTTTTATTTCGCGCTCGATCCGGTTTTTATCGGCGCCGTCCGCGGCAACAACATAGCACTCTCTTCGATGCTTTTCCCTGGCTGTAAATTCCGGCATATCCCCTCTTTTAACGGCCTCAAGAGCGCTTTCCACAGGAATCGTATATTGCTTTGCATCCTTGACGCCTTTTACTCTGCGGATAGCATCTGAATGACCTTGGCTGACGCCTTTGCCCCAAAAGGTATAGGTATTTCCCACAGGCAGGACTGCCTCCGCATAAAGCCTGTTTATTGAAAACATGCCCGGATCCCAGCCGCTTGAGATAATGCAGACTTTTCCCGCGGCCAATGCGTTTTTATTGACTGCGTTATAATAATCCGGCACCTTCGCATGAGTGTCATAGCCGTCAACAGTATTGAACAGGCCGGCAAATAAGGGGCCTTGTGCAGGCAAATCGGACATGCTTCCGCCACATAGTATCATAACATCTATAAGATCCGTCATGTTTTCTGCATCATCAATATGAAAAACCCGCACGCCTTTTACAGCTGTTTTAATTGTTGCGGGATCACGTCTTGTAAACACCCCGGCAAGTTTCATATCATTATTTTGTTGAATTCCTAATTCCACACTTTTTCCAAGATTACCGTAACCTATTATGCCGATCCTAATTTCCTTCATAAGGAATTCCCCCCCCCAAATTTCCCGCACACTTGATTCCCATCGGGAATATATTGTATTCGATTTCATTTAATAACGCAAAACCCCTGCCGGCTTTCCCTTTCCCATATTATACCCTTTTGCTTGAATTACCGGGATATAAATCCCAAAAAATATCCCCAAAAACAATTTGTTTCCGGGGATATTATAGGAATATAATTACGTGTTACTAGATATTCAACAATCCCTTAATTGCCGCGATCGATTTTTCCGGCTCGCTTCCCTTAACGCCAATAAAGGTCTTCGATAAGTTCCAGGGATTTTACCAAAACATCTTCTTCCTGCTTTGGGGTCATAGCGATGGGGTTTTCATGGGAATAACCGTGAGCGCCAATTTCGTGGCCGGCGTCCACAATCATTTTTACCTGCTCGGGGAAAGATTCGATTGTTTGGCCGGGGATAAAAAAGGTTCCCGGTATATTATATTTTTTAAATAGATTTAGAAAACGCGGGACACCCACCTCGGCGGCCCAAACTCCCCTGGAAATGTCACTTGGCGAATCTTCTCCACCATAGGAACCTAACCAACCGGCAATTGCGTCAACATCCACTCCATAACCAACAAAAATCTCCTTAGCCATACCTTAAACCATCTCCCTTTTTATTATTTTAATCATGGCCACACAAAAATTTATTGATCAATGTCCTGTTTAGATCCCTTAGGTAGGGCAATTCACGCCTTTGCCGGGCAACAAATCCGAGGTCAATATCCGCAACCAAAACCTCGTTTTCTAAAGTAGCTTCGGCCATAACCTCCCCTTTAGGATTAATTATCCGGCTATGACCGGCGAAAACGGTTTCGCCTTTTTCCTTTCCTGAACGGTTGGCGGCAATCAGATAAACTCCATTTTCCAACGCTCTGGCCCTGGTCGCGACATCCCAGGCATATAACCTTGCGTTACCAAAGGCAGAGGGATAGGCCAGAATATCGGCGCCCTTCAGTGTGAGTATTCTTGCCCCTTCCGGGAAACCGACTTCGTAGCAAATTTGCATCCCCAACCGGGCAAATCCCAGGTTAACATTCGTAAATTCCTGACCTTTAGCAAATCGCAGGTTTTCCATATCCCACAAATGGATTTTTCGGTAGATACCCAAAACCCCATTTGCATCAACCGCCAACGCGGTGTCATAAATTAAACCATGTGCCCGGCCACTTTCCAAAATAGAAGCAACCAAAACGATATCGTGATTTTCACACAGCTTTTGCATCCACTTACTGGTCTGACCAGGGATACTCTGAGCTAATTGATCATCCATCTCCTCGGTCCGGTAACCGGTGCTAAACAATTCAGGCAATACAATCAATCTAGCACCCATTTCAACTGACTGATGAATCCGTTTTGCTAATCTATACCCCTATTTATCAAATAAACCCGATCATGGCAAAGTCTATCCCACCAGCTTAACATGCCCGGGCCGCCTTTCGCCATGCGGCGCCCATAATCTATAACGTCCCTTTAAGCCCGGCCAATAAAAGAAAAAAAACGCCTGCGGCGCCTGGTGGATGGATGGGATTTCCAATATTATCTTGATAAATTCCTGGGGATTTCAATTAACATGGATTTGTCAGCCTCTGCAGCGTTAACCCTTTTGTTATATGTTTCCAGTAAACGGCAGAACCCCGCGGCAATTCTGTCTTTCGCAAAAATTGATAGTTCCTCAATATTCTGCCCCACAAATGATTCAATGGACTCTACAGCGATTATGCCCGGAGCGACTCCTTGAGCGTTTTGCTTTGCGCCCTCTAGAGATCGATCCGGAACCAAAAGGTAAACCCTGAATCCGTCATCAATATTACACTTGCATTTCTCATAAACGGCTGGCATAGGCGCTACTGTTACATGAAAAGCGGTGTCACCGACAAGAAAATCCCCCGGCCGGCCCAACTGTTCGTCAGCTGTACTATAAGATTCATTGCCAATTTCAATATGCGGAAATCTTAATTGCAGCTTGGCGCCGATCAGGTATTGCGCCACAGGGCCTTCTTTGCCGGTTTCACGGGCCAAAGCAAGTAGATCGCTGACGGCTTGCCAGGTGCTTTGAGCCGGGTTATACACCGGCTTTAGCCGTTGCCGGTTGTGATACTGGCGAACCTTATCCACCAAAAACAATTGTAAATATTCAAGAACCTCATTGCGTTCAGCGGCTTCCAGCTGTTCCAAACCGGCAGTCCCGACCGCATCCAGCATTCTCCCAATATCGCCCGGACCGCCGCGGTTTGTGCGGCCCCCTTCCTTGATAAAGGGCCTCTTCTCGCCATACCTTGACAAAACACGCGTTACCGCCGCGCCGCTTGCCCCCTTAATCTGAGACTGTCCAGCAGTTCTATGTGAAGCAAGGTTAAGGTCATAATCAGTTTTTAACCTGTCCAGAACTATTAAAGCAGCCCCTATCGTTCCTCTTGCCGGCCCCCCGCTGGGCTTGTGAACCGGCAAGTTCTCATACCACATTTTAAATACATTTAGC
>CAYMJG010000045.1:12089-20285 GCA_964390855.1 uncultured Eubacteriales bacterium
ACGCGGCAGGCGCAAAGGATATGTTTTTGGCCGGTGGCAACTGGCTGCGCCGCACCGGCAGGTTTTCATACCATGCTGTAAATACCTGCAGCGCCCTATCTTTAATTCCCATGTTAACCTCCACCCGCATTTAGACGCAACGAACGCCCTCTAATCAGCTCATTTACCAGCGGATTTAAATAATACCCGGCGATCCACTCAATCGCCGGCACGCAGACAGCGTCACCAA
Organism: uncultured Eubacteriales bacterium; assembly: GCA_964390855.1. GTDB lineage: Bacteria > Bacillota > Desulfotomaculia > Desulfotomaculales > Pelotomaculaceae > Syntrophopropionicum. The sequence continues at coordinate 12,319 of CAYMJG010000045.1, forward strand.
AGCCGAACAAGGCCTGGTTGGAAGGCACGGTTATCTTAAAATCGTCAGCCCCCATCAGGCGCGCGCATTCCCGTGGATTGAGCAGCCGTACAAAATACCTACCATTACCGGCAACGAATAAAATTTGCCTTCCGCTGCCGCCGCGCGGGGTCCTCAGGCAACCGGCCAACCCGTCGGTTCTAAGTTCCGCCATCGACTTTCCGTTCCTTACACGCCTGAATACAGTGCCATAGGAATTTTCTTCACCATTAATCATCGCCTCCGCTATTTCCCTGTGACGGGGACTCATTTGGTTAAGCAGATATTCCGCCCGTTGCCTGCTCCACCACTCCCGGGAGGACAGGGGAATATCCTCAAGGATATCCGGAAGCGTCATATTGCGTTGCGGTTGGGGCGGCAAATTGCGTATTCTCCACCTGATTTCCGGACTCATAAAGATAAAATCCGCTAAGGCTTTCGGCCTGACGTCGCTCTCGTAAAAGCGCAGGCTTTCCCTAACACCCCACGCGTCATGTGACCCTAATATACCAACTACGAAAAGACGCTGCCTGCTCTGCGGCACAAAGCGCGCAGCGTCCAGAATGAAGGCGTCGACATCATAGCCCAGGCTGTTCAAGGCCAGTAACGCTTCCTTAAAATCCTGTCCCCTGTTGGAAGTAAGAAACCCGACAACATTTTCTAGCAGGATGATGGGTGGCCTGTGATCCCCCATTTCTTCAATAACCCGGATAAAACCCCAAAAGGCTGATGATTGCTTCCCGCATAAACCGCTTCGGGAACCTGCCAGGGAAAGATCATTACATGGGAATGAGGCTGTCGCCAAAGTCACCACCGGCACAGAACCCGCCGGGATTTTATGCACATCACCCAGCACAAAATGATTGCCGGCGTCACTATACTGTGCTTTGTACATCTCATATTTTTGCGGATCTATATCATTGGCAAAGGAAATTGTCCAACCCTGCTGTTCCAAACCCATCCTCATTAACCCTATCCCGGCAAAAAATTCAGCGAATGTTTTCTGCGGGACGATAGAAAAAGGACCGGGCTCCGCGTCTCTCACAAGGGCGTCTAAAGCCAGTTCAACGCAATTTCCCATATTTTTTTTAACCTCACTTTCCCAAAAGCGAAGTACTGTCCAACCATCTGATAATAGAGCGGCGGTCGCTGCGCAATCGCGACTCATATTCCGTCTTATCTTTTTAAGCCAGTAATCTTTGGATATCGTCCCTTGAAATTGTTCCTCCAGCGCCGACAGATTTCGTTTCCGCCATTGGTTGCCGTGCCAAAAGTCCCCGTCAACAAATATTGCCAGTCTTTTTGCGGGTAACACGATGTCCGGCTTTCCCGGTAAATCAGCGGGACATATTTTATAACGCAGACCTTGCGCCCAAAGCGCCTTTCGTAACTTTACCTCGGGGGTTGTATTGCTTGAGTGAACCTTCCGCATGATGGCGGAGTTATCTCTGCCTGCCTTTTCCTGTTTCTGCTTTGCCACGTCTTTTGTCCTTTATGCCAAACTTTAAAGTCATCAGTAAACGCCGCTTCGGTTTATTATTTGTTCTTTGTACAAAGGTTGCCGGCGCCTTGCGCCACCGCGGTGTTAAACTGTATCATACAGTAACAGCCCAGCTGTATACTTCCACCTTTCCCGCGGGAATACCTTTTTAATTCACTTTTGGCAGGGTATGTTTCATAGCTGTATTATACCAGCAAAACAGTATCAGAACAAGTGTTCCCTGTAATACCAGTAGCGGAGTGCGCCTGTGAAACCCTACGGCGCTTACAGGGTAAGGGTAATGTAGTTACCGTTGTCTCCGCTCCAGGCGTGTTCTTTGGTTAAACCAAGCACCATCCTGATCGGCAGTTCGCCGGCCTGCTCCGTAAATGGATCAAAAGAGGGTCCGTTGTAGAAAATCGCTGCCTCGCAGGAACCGTCCAGTTCTGAAACAGAGGCCGCAAAGCGCAGGGGAAAAACCTCTCCGCCCCGGCCCAGAAGGGTCTGCACACAGAGCTCCTCAAACACCAGCTGCAGATTGTTGATTTTTCGCTGGGACAGAAGCTGCCTGCGGCCGAACTCCTCAATGCCGCTGTTGACTTCAATAAGGTCGAAGGTAGGCGAGTCAATCTCCCGTTCAAAAGTCTTGAGCCGTTTGACGAAGGCCCGGGTGCGCTCCCGCCGGGGATGGTCGAAAATCTGTTCCGGGGGGCCGTCCTCGTAGATGCCGCCCTCGTCCATGTAAAGAACGCGGGTGGAAACATCCCGGGCGAATTTCATCTCGTGGGTGACAATCATCATGGTCAACCCCTGACGGGCCAGTGATCGCATGACGGTCAGCACCTCGCCCACCATCGTGGGGTCCAGCGCCGAGGTGGGTTCGTCGAAGAGGACGATTTCCGGCTTCATGGCCAGCGCCCTGGCGATGGCCACCCGCTGCTTCTGTCCGCCGGACAGCTCGTCAGGGTAGTTTAGCGCCTTTTCGGCGAGACCAACAGTGGTCAGCAGACGGATCCCCTCGCCGTAAGCCTCCTGCCGGGAGAGCTTTAATAAATCCACGGGGCCGAGCATGATGTTCTCAATCACCGTCAGGTGCGAGAACAGGTTGAAAGACTGGAACACCATACCCATCTTACGCCGGATAGCGGCAATATCCGCGCCTTTTGCCGTAATGGTCTCTCCGTCAACGATGATCCGGCCGGCAGTGGGTGTCTCCAGCAGGTTCAGGCATCGCAGCAGCGTGGACTTGCCTGTGCCGGAGGGGCCGATGATGGAAACCACCTCGCCCTTTTCGATTTCCACGCTAACATCACTAAAAGGCGTCACGTTGGGATAGGCTTTTTTTAAATGTTGGATGGAAATCATTACATCACCACTCCTTTCACGGTGCGTTTACGGCGCTTGGGGTCCACCCTGATTTCCAGGTGTGACAGCAGCATGATCAGGAGATTGGCCACCAGGAAGTAAATGATCGCTGTGGCGATCAGGGGGAAGAAAGCCTCCAGGGTGCGGCTGCGGATAATGTCGCTGACCTTGGTGAGGTCTTGAATGGCGATATAGCCCACTATCGATGTCATCTTGACCATTGAGATAAACTCGCCCTTAAAGACGGGCAGGAAATGCCGCGCCGCCTGGGGAAAGACGATCTTCCAGAAGGTCCTGGCCCTGGTGAAGCCCAGGGCGTAGGCCGCCTCAATCTGCCCTTGATCCACCGCCTCGATGCCGGTACGCATCATCTCGGATACATAGACGGCAAAGTTGACGGCAAAGCCGAAAATCGCCACCAAAACAGCGGAAATGTTCACCTTGCCGAAAATGATATAGTAAAGAATCATCAGCAGCACCACGATCGGCGTCCCCTGAATGAGCCTGATAAAAACCGCCGCCGGCAGAGACTCGAAGCGCTTTTTACTGCGCCGCAGCATACAGATACCAAAGCCCATCAGCGTGCCCAGAAGACCCGCGCAGATGGAGATAATCACAGTGACCTTCAGGCCGTCCAGCACCAGCCGCCAGCGGTTTTCCGTAAGAAAGGTGCGCGTAAAGCTGGCCTTTAAGCTATCCACCGGGCTTTTTTCGATCTGAGCGAAAACGGGAACCGCGGATTCGGCGCCACGCACAATGAAATACATCCCGCCGTCATAGTAAGAATCGCTCATATCCACCGTCTTCTTGCGCTCACCGGTAATGGACATGCAACCCACGGCGGCATCCGCCTTGCCGCTTTGGAGCATGGGAATCAGCCCGGAAAAATCCACGCTGGTGAACTCCACCTTGCGGTCCAGTATCTCGCCGATGCGCAGCATCAGTTCCAGATCATAACCCACCGACTTGCCGCCCGGGCCGACATACTCCATCGGTTCCGCGGCGATGTCGTGAGCCACCCGCAATATCCCATTCGCGCCGGGATAATCTAGCCGCGGCAGGATTTTGACGCTCTCGTCGGCGCCGGTCCATTTTTCCTTCATCGCCTCCAGCGTACCGTCGGCCTTTAACCGGGCGATGGCGCCGTTCACCTGGGCGGTCAGCGGGCTATCCTTTTGCAGCGCAACGCCGTAGTGATCCTCCACAATCAGCTCGGGCAGGATGGTAAGGTCCGGGTTTTGGGCCACAACCAGCCTGGCCACCGGCTCGTCGGCCGGCATGGCCACCACCTTGCCGTTTTTCAATGCCGCGAGCATGTCGGTACGGTTGTTGAAATAGCTATAGGTCACATCGGGAACCACACTGTTAATAAAAATATCCGCAACAGAGCCGGTCTGGCAGGATACCACCTTGCCGGAGAGCTGGTTTATAGCGGTGTACTGAGGCCCACCCGTGCCGGGCTCAGTTTCCTTTCGGGCCACCAGCACCTGGGGATTGGCAAAGTAAGGCGATGTAAACAGCAGCTTATCCGCCCGCTCGGGTGTATTGTACATACCCAGGGTCATATCGGCCTTGTTGCTGCCTACAGCGGCGATGACCGCGCCCCATTCCATGTCGATATATTCGGCCTGGTAGCCCAACTCGTAGAGGATGCGGTCGATGAGCTCCACGTCGAGGCCCGTGTACCGGCCATCCATCATAAATGTGGTCGGCTCGCGGGAGGATACGATAGCTACCTTTATCATGGGCGCGTCCTCCAGCCGGGGTGTTTCGACCGCATCATAATCGCCGCCGTCAGGTTTAATCCAATGGGAGATGATCTCATCCATGAAGCCGTCGGCCAGATACTTGTCCACCACTTTGCCCACCTTTGGAGCGAGCTCCGGCCGGCTTTTGCTGATCGCCAGGCAAAGCATTTCGTCGGTCAGGGCGCCGGATGTAATTTCTAGTTTTTGGTTGTTGCGGATAAAGCGCAGCGCGCTGGTATAGTCCATCATGGCGTAATCCAGCTTGCCCGCGTCAAGGGCAGCGACGCTGTCCACATAATTCTTAAAACTGCGACGGTCGGCGTCAGGGTAGCGCTGCTCGGCGTAGACCTCGTTGGTGGAGCCCTCCATCACGCCGATGCGCGCGGTTTCCAGCGGTACACGCTGCGCCTGTTTATCGGACGTCTGTTTTCCTCCATTTTCCGGGCCTCCCGGGGGCACACTGACGGTATGTTGGGCCGCGTCGTTCATTTGCGGGGCCTCGCTACCGGCTGGTTTTGTTTTGAAGTTACAGCCCGCCGTCAGGCTGATCAGGATTAGCAGGGTCAGTGCAAACGCGACTACCCCCGGAAGTCTCTCTCTCATGGCGGTTCACCCTTCCTTGCATTGGGTTTGGATGTGCTCCGGCTGTCTGCTGCCGCCGGTAGCAGCGTTAAAAATAGCGCCGGTGTCCGTCTTTTCAAGCACCGGTGCACGTTGATAAGGGATGGCTATAGCTTGACGGTGATTTGATTGCTGCCGTCACTGTAGGCGAAGGAAATTTCCCTGGCCACATTTTTTAAGATGGCCACCCCCAGATGCGCTTCGTCATCTCCGGGGGCAGAGAACGGGTTATACTCTCTGCCGGCGCAGGTCAGCTCCAGCAGCACGGATTTGTCCGCCTCGCTGTAACTGATATTCACTTCCTGTTCCACCGCCGCATCCGGTGCGGCCGCGCCGGAAATCATTTCGTAAATCAACTCTTCCGCGCAGAGCTGCAACCGGTGGGCGAACTTGTCCCTGATGCCGTATTTTTCCGCAAAGCGCTGAATCCCGCCCTGCAGCTGCATCAGGTCGAAGTCGCGCCGGTCGATTTTATGAGAGAAATATTTCAGTTTTTGGATGAACGCCCTTGTTTTCGGCCTTTGCGGATGGTCGAAAATTTCCTCCGGCGCGCCTTGTTCGTAAATGCCCCGCTCGTCGAAATAGAGGATGCGCGTGCCCACCTCCCTGGCAAAGGCCATCTCGTGGGTGACGATAATCATGGTCATGCCTCTTTTGGCCAGCATGCGCATAGTCGCCAGCACCTCGCCGACCATAGCGGGGTCCAGCGCGCTGGTCGGTTCGTCAAAAAGCATAATCTTCGGCTCCATAGCCAGACACCGGGCAATGGCAATACGTTGCTTCTGCCCGCCGGAGAGGACCCCCGGCATGCTGTGTTTGCGGCTCTCCAGACTGACCATTTTCAGCAGTTCCACAGCTTTTTGCGCGGCTTCCTCCCGGGACACGCCCCGCAGGCGGATTGGGGCCAGCGTCAGGTTGTCCAGCACATCCATGTGCTCGAAAAGATGAAAACCCTGATAGACCATGCCCATTTTCTGCCGGATATGGTTGACATCCGCACCCGGGGCGGTGATTTCATCCCCGTCAATGAGGATGCGCCCGGCGTCCGGCGTTTCGAGCAAATCCAATAGGCGAAGGAACACGCTCTTGCCGCAGCCGGAGCCGCCGATGATCACAATGCGTTCACCCTCGTCCACCGTCAGGGAAACGTCCCGCAGCACTTCCAGAAAGCCAAAAGATTTGGAAAGATGTTCTACCCGGATCATGCTCATTGTGCCCGTCTCCTGACGGCCTTTTTGCCCGAGATGGTTTCCGCCAGAGCAAAGGCTCCGTAGCAAAGATATGCCAGCGCCAGATAGAGCAGCATCCCCACCAGGATCATGAACAGCGGCTGCATGGTGCGGCTGCCGATGTTATTGATCACGCGGGTCAGATCTGTTATGGTCACATAGCCGACCACGCTGGTCCACTGAATCAAATTCACCAGTGTGGACTGATATGTGGGCCGGGCAATTTTCGCCGCTTGAGGCAGGGAAATGAGCCGAAACGCCTGCCAGGCGGAAAAGCCCAGCGTCCGCGCCGCCTCTGCCTGCATCTTATCGGTGGCGGTCAATGCGGCCCGGAAGCACTCCGCCGCATGGGCGGAGACATTCAGCGAAAAGGCCGCCACGGCAATCAAAGGCGCGGACAGGGCGCTGCGGGCAAAAACGACATAGTACATCAGCATCAGCAATAGCAGCACCGGGCTGCCGCGCAGAACCGCGATATACACAGCCGCCGCGCCCTGTACGAAACGGTTTTTGCACATTCTTGCGGCGCAGATTAGCGCGCCCAGCGCCGTACCGATGAGCACGGACAGCAGCGTAATCTCCAGGGTCACCCAAAGACCTTTCAAAATAGTGATATAGGAGCCGCCATCAACGAGGGTTTTGTAAAAAACATCACGAAAGGACATTAACACACCCTCTTTCTAAACAGGACCTCTTATGCGCCGCCCTTTTTAAGCAATCCGAAGCGGTTTAGAACGTCCTCATACGGGTAGTCTCCGGTGATCGCGGCGCCGTATGATTTGTGATAGGGCTGGGTGATGCGCACGCCGTCGGCGTCCCCAACCGCAGCTGAGCCGTCCACCATCACCCAGAAGACCACATCAATTTTTTTGCTGACCAGCGCCGTCAGGCGGGCGTCCACCGCTACAGTTGTCAGTTCAATGTTCATGCCCAGCCGCTCTCCCAGAGCGTTTGCAAAGGCTACATTAAACCCGGCGGGGTTACCGTCGGCGGAAACATAGTCAAAGGGCGGCAGGTTGCCTGTCAGGCCGATGCGGATGGCCGGCGCGCCCTCTATTTTTGTAGATGCTGTTATTTGCTTGGGCTGCCCCTGCAGGGAATAAATGTACTGATTTTCCAGGGCGGCTAGTGTCCCGTCCTCACGCAGCGCGGAAATTGCGCCGGCAAGCCGCTCTATCAGCCCCGAATCCTCTTCCCGCGCCGCCATTGCATAAGAATATACGGCGCTGGCATCTACCGCCACCGTCAACTTCGGGTTTTCGCCCTGCATATATTTGGCGGTATCATAGGGAAGGTAGGCCCAGTCGATTTTTCCGCCGTTCAACGCAAGCAACAACTCGGTAAGAGATGTATAGCTTTGATACTTGTAGGGCCCGAAGGAAAGAGACGGATAAGGGGGCTGGGCGCAGAAAGAATTCCGCTGTTCTTTTTCAAAATCCAGCATGGTAAGATACCCCTGTGTGGGAACGGCCTGTACCTGCCCCGCCGGTTTATCAACCACACCGG
>CAYMJG010000045.1:20385-22027 GCA_964390855.1 uncultured Eubacteriales bacterium
GGATTCCTTGTCCCCGCAGCCGGCGAGTGTCAGGAGTATGATTGTCGTCAATAAAAGTACAAAAAGCTTCCCAGTGATTTTCATCAATATTTCTCCTTTAACGTATATGTACTACCAAACACCATAAACAGATAGTCGCTGACACTGGCATCCTCCGTGGCGGTTGGTATATATGTTGACTTTCCCTTTTCCCGGGAGAAGGCCAAACAGTCCGTTCGAAAACCGGTATAGCCGGAATCTTCTTCCGTGGCGCAGCAATTCCCGCTTTCGTCCTTAAAATAGGTCACGTGCATGGTGTTTCCGCCGATATAATCCAGCTGGGCGTAGGTATACCAGATAGATACCCAGTCTGGCGATGTCCCGCTCCTCGATGGAAATGGTGATGTCCGGGTCCGGCTTCCCGGTGTGATCGTAGAGACGGCCGTTGTCGTCAAGGCGCAGGGTGACACGCCCGTTTTCTACCGCCACTCCCACTGTGGCGTATGTTGCAACAGAATAACGGGCGATGCATGGAAAGGAAGTGCTCCCGCGCCTCCTCTCCCACTCTGTTTTGGTGACCACACGCCGGGTGTATCGCCCCCCATCTCGTTTTACCGCAAAGTCCAGGGTGTCCGTTTCCAAAAGCTATTCACACATGGAGAACATTTCCCCTGTCAAAAGCCTCAGTCATCCCCTGTCCCTGGGGCTCAGCGCCTCCAGCGCGTCGATATGGGCCAGAGCCTTGCTCATCCAACTACCCTTAATCCTTATTTCTTCCATTGACAGCATCCCTTCTAATTAGTTGGGATAAACATGCTGCCGTCTCCCCGAGCAACAGGTGGATTTTTTTGTCGATAAATGCTAAATCTTTCCCCATTATATTCTAATGTTGGAATGGCATCAACAAATATTTGTAAAACAAAAGCCACACGAAACTATAGCAGAGCCCAGACAAGCCCTGCCTTAGTTGCGATCGTGGTCCTGCCCTGCTTGAGGGGGATACATGGCTTGCGCTGGAGTGACATTAACTTTGGGACGGGTGTTCGGCTCATTAACCCTTTTCGTAGTAAACACAAAAACCCCGCAACTCTTGCGAGGCTTGACATCCACTGGCGTCCCAGGAGGGATTCGCACCCCCGGCCTACGGATTAGAAGTCCGTAACGGCCCTTTTGCCGGCTGCTACCTGCGGCTAAAACCATTGATATTACTGGCTTTTTACTGACCGTTGGTATAATAACACACCACCATTATTGCATCCCAGAAGGGGTATAGCACATTGCAAGAGATCCCTACCGTGTGATAAACTATTTTTGAGATGGAAAAAGCTGTATGCTCCAAGAAACAAAAGAAGGGAGAGCATATACCATGTCCTTTTTAACTCCTTCTGAAGAAAAGGCGCTTCATGAGTGTACACCCTGGATATAATAGGCGAAATCCTCTTGGACGTAGAGCTAAAATATGATTCGAGGCTTTCTCCAGTGGTATTAACTGTAACAGAATTTATGCAAAACCAGAAACACCAGTCACTATTCTACAACAAAGTGGAGCGAGATGGGGTGACCCTGTGACCTGGGCCATTTACGACCTGGCTTATTACCGTTTGCAAAAACCGCGTGAAAATCTGACAAAAACCATCTGGCCTATCGGGCTGCCAGTTTTTGT
>CAYMJG010000046.1:0-11239 GCA_964390855.1 uncultured Eubacteriales bacterium
CTTTGGGGTATTCCTTTGGGGTCGAGAAATGTCCCCAGTGTCGAGAAATGTCCCCTGTGTCGAGAAATGTCCCCAGTGTCGTAATGCCGGTTGCAGGAACTATTAATATACCGATCGTCATGTCCCGGCGCAGGGATATTAAGTTGCTGGTGAAATTATAAGGGACAATGCCGGGTATTTACCCGCGGCATTGTCCCTATTCTGACTGTGATTATCCCCAACCTCATTGTTTTGGTTTCCTCCAGAAAACCAGGCCCTTTATCCTTGTCTTGACCGCGGCAATCCCGCGTTTAATAACCCCGCCGCTCTTTTTACCTGTTGCTTTCAGCCCGCGGCTGAATTTTCTCAGGAGCAGACTGCAGTAACGAAATGGATAACTAATCAGCAAGAATACAAAACGAAACGGGGCCAGGACGGCATACCATATGTATGAAATGATCAGAACAAAATAATGCCACAGTCTGTTCAGCATATAAAACTTGATCCTAATCAGGCGGCTCACGGGTTTGCTGAACAAATGAAAATACAGCAACGCGCCCAGGCCGAGTCCCAGGAAAACATACATGCGCATTTCCCCCCAGTTGGCCCGGAGCAGAAGCGCAAATACCATAGCTGTCGTGATCAACCAGAAAAACAGATCACCCAGGAAGGTGCTGAATTTTTTCAGCCTGCACGCCTGCCTGAATGCGCGGTAATAATCATAACCAAAGGCGGCTACTGCCCCGATGCCGATGGTCATAAAAAAGGCTCGCGCCTGGCCCAGAAGCGGTTCCAAAAAAAATCCCCCTTGTTAAAAAAAGCGCGTTGACGCGCTTTAAAGCTCTGTAATTTTCCCTACTTGAACATTCTTTTCAATATACCCTTGCCCGCGCCTTTCGCTCTTTTCTCAATATATTGAAAGGAGTTAAAATTCCCCTCTGCCGTAAGGCCGCCTGTATCCTTGCTTAACTGCGTTATATGCAACCCTTCGCCTTTCAAGATTAAGGCGCCCATGTTGGTTTCCAGGACTATCTCCGTCTCATCAAAGCTGTCTACCTGGGTTACCCCTTCCATGACAAGCTGTCTGCGTCCGTAGACACACAGACTGTGCCGCTGCTTCTCCTCCATAACTACCACTCCCCGGTGATCAGTCCTAAATTAATTCATCATATGCCGGGCGGGTTAAAATATGACAGAGAAATGTCCCCGACTGGGGTGGCGGGCTAAAGCCCGCCCTACAGTCGGACTACTGCCACTGTTTTTCAATGTTGATATCCTTAAAGTAAAAATTGATGATCTCTTCCGCAGATTTGCCTTGTTCCGCCATCAGCCGGGCGCCCCACTGGCACATACCCACACCGTGCCCAAAGCCTTTGCCGGTTAAGACCAGGTCCCCCCCCTGGACCTTAACATCCGTTAGCAGCATGGAGCGCACCTTGTCGCTGCCCAGGGCCAGTCTTAAGGAAGGGCCGCTCAATGTTGCCCCACCAAGCTTAATTTGTTCAGCCCTGCCCGAGGGGCCTTTTTTAGTAATAGACGCGCTGGTAATCGGACCAGTGTCCATGCCCGCTTTGTCTTTGACGGCCGACCTGACCTGCTCCAGTGGTATTCTGGCCTCCCATGCCTTATTTTTTGGTTCGGTTATGGACAGGCAACCATCCTGCACGCCCCCCTTGATATAGGGAGTGGGTTCCTTGTTGAAGGCCAGGCCTTCTTCCGCTGTTGCCGATATGCCGCCGTCACAGGCGGAAAACCAGGCGTGAATATAGTTGCCGCGGTAGGTGACCACTTCGCCCCTGGTCGCTTCCACCGCCTTGCGCACGTTATCGTTTATTTTAGACGGGTTGTAAGCCTGGGATTCTTCTACACTGGTGGACACATCAGCGTCATGCAGCTGCTTTACCCGTCCGGATTTAATGTTTTCCATGGTGAAGGTGCGGGCTAGAATAGCCTGCGCCGCCAGTGCGTTGACCGGCCATTTGGTATCCATTTCCGCTGCCACAACGCCCTGCACGTATTCTTCGATTTTAATACTTTTCTTCTGCCCGGTTTTGTTGTCAAACAGGGAAATTGTCGGTTCATCCCGGGTCTGCGGCGCCCCCTGGGGCGCAATCTTCGGCGCCGGCTCGCCGCCGCAGCCCGCGGCGCATAATAGTAAAGCCAGACAAAGCATAGTGATCAGTGCCATTTTTCGCCGTAACATAAAAAACCCTCCTGCCTTTTTCTTTTTATTTTGGTCAGGAGGGGGGTTTATTATGTAGCTATATCCTCAATCATGCGGTATAGTTCGGCAGCTAACTTGGCCGGCACGTTGTCCTTGACGGAAACGACCTCCAGCGTTATTTTTCTGCTGCCGAAATTAACACTGATAATATCGCCAGGTTTAATCTCAGTGCCTGCTTTGGCGGCTCTCCCGTTTACCTGCACTTGCCCGCGGTCACAAATCTCCTTGGCCAGGGTCCGCCTTTTGATCACTCGCGCAACCTTTAAAAATTTGTCCAGCCGCAAACCAGACGCCACCGTCCTTTATTCCTGAAAAACCGGTTGCCATCTATGATCCAGCCCCGTATCCTTACTTAACCACCGCTTCTCTAAGTGATTTGCCGGCCTTGAAGACAGGGACTTTGGCTGCGGCAATACTGATCTCTTCGCCCGTCTGCGGGTTCCTGCCCTTGCGTGCCGCTCTCTCTCTGATTTCAAATGTACCAAAGCCCACCAGTTGAACCTTGTCACCCTTTCCCAGAGCTTTACTAATGGCTCCTAAAACAGCGTTTACAGCTTTTTCAGAATCCTTTTTGGATAACTCGGCTTGTTCCGCAACATTTGAAATTAACTCAGCCTTATTCATATGACCCCTCCTTTAAATAAAAAGAAATATTAATCCCAACTATTCGCGAAAATTCTTGCAGATCCTTCCCACATGAAAATGTTTCCTATTTTTTTTCTAGTTTTTTTGCCTCTTCCCACCATCTGTCCAGTTCATTGAGGCTAAATGACAATAACCCCCTGCCGGTAAGGCCGGCCATTTTCTCCACGTAGTGGAAGCGCCTGATAAACTTCATGCAGGTCCCGGTTAAGGCCAGCTCCGGTTCAACCTCAAGGAGCCTGGCCAAATTTACTATGGAAAACAACACATCTCCCAGTTCATCCACTATTTTAACCGGATCCCCAGTAATAATTACAGCCTCAAGCTCATTCATCTCCTCGCGGGTCTTTTCCAGGGCGCCCCGGTAATCGGGCCAGTCAAATCCGGCGCCGGCAGCCTTTCCCTGCAGCTTGGCCGCCTTTAGAAGCGCTGGAAAGTGTTGCGGCACTCCGTCCAGAATACTGGCGGGCTTTTCCCCCGCTTTTTCCGACGCCTTAATTTTTTCCCAGTTTACCAGGACCTCACGGCTGTCCCGCACCTCTGCGCCGCCAAAAACATGCGGGTGGCGGCGAATCATTTTTTCTGAGATGCCGGCCACAACATTATTTATGTCAAATTCCTGATTTTCGGCGGCTATTTGGGCGTGAAATACAATTTGTAGTAATAAGTCTCCCAATTCTTCACATATTTTATACGTATTCCCCTCGTCTATGGCCTCTAGAACTTCATATGTTTCCTCAATTAAATATCGCCTCAGGCTGCGCCGGTCCTGCTCCCGGTCCCAAGGGCAGCCGTTTTCGCCGCGCAGCTGCTCCAGGATACCGACCAGCTGATCCAGCGGATAGCGGCAGGGCCGGCCCCCGGCATCAATATCCGTCTCAGAAATAGCGCCTTCATCTTCATATACCCGGATGACCTGCGGCGCCTCTGTTTGATCATGGTTCGCTTCCGCCCCGCCCCCCTTTCCCCCGGAGGCGGCTTGCCGCTCCAGCTCCGGCAGATAAAGGCTGGTCAGGTGATCCAGCCAGGAGAGCCTGTCCAGTTCATAAAGTGAAATATTTTCGATCCTTTCTTCACCCGGTATACCCGCGCCCCTGATCACTGTAACCGGGTGTTCCGGCGGATAAATGTCAAGCAGAGATATCTTGATATCCGAGGCCGTCAGCCGGCTGTATATCTGTGTCACCACAGCGGGCAGGCCGGTGTGAGGCGGTTTGCGGTCAAGCCTCAGGCCGTCGACGACCTGCAGCCCGGCGCCCGGATCAAGGCGCAGGGCGGCAAAAACCGCGTCCAAAAAACTCGCGGCCGGTAGAATTTCAATATCGACACCGCTTTTTTCTGCCATGGCGATGATCAGGCGCACAGATTCCTCCGCTACCAGGGGATGTCCGGGCACAGCATAGAGGACCTCCCCTTTTTGCGATTCGTCCAGCACCGCTGCGGCGATTTTTTTATAAACCTGCTCAAAGTCCGGCTCCTCCTCGTAGATATAATCATAGGCGGCAAAGGCGATTCCGGCCTGCCGCAGCCATTCCACAACAGGGTGTACCGCTGTGCGCAGCAAAACACGGGGGGCGGATTTCAAGGACTCCCAGGCGCTCAGGGTAATGCCGCCGGGCGCACCGGGGCCCAGGCCGGCGATAGTTATCCTGGCACGTGAAGACATAGCGCATCTCCTTTCATGTTGGCAGCTAAATATGGGATCTGCTACATATTATCACAAGCGGCAGGTTGTGTCCTATAATTATCGACATTGGCCTCTGAAACTGCACAAAAAAAGCGGCCCGCGAAAGGCCACTTTTAGTTATTGTTCCATTTGTTTGGCCAGAAAACCGGCTGCCGTCTCGGCCAGCTTCAGCTCCATTTCACCCATTTTTATTTCAGGTTCTTTTGACGCCAGTATCACCGCCCCGATTGGATCCCCCTCAGAAATAATCGGCGCGATCACCTCGCAAGAAAATTTACATTCACCGTCCTCAATGAGCAGGCACTCCCAGCAGGAGGCGTTCTCCCCCGGGTTATTGATAATTATGGCCTTGCGGTCCTCCATAACCTTTTCGATGGCGTTGCCTACCGGCTTATTCAAAAATTCTTTTTTGGGAGCGCCGGAAACAGCGATAATGTTGTCCCGGTCTGCGATGCAGGCGATATGACCCAGAGCCTCATATAATGAATCGGCGTATTCTTTAGCAAATTCCCCCAGCTCACCGATGGGCGAATATTTTTTTAGGATTACTTCCCCTTCACGGTCCACATAAATTTCCAAGGGATCCCCTTCACGGATTCTGAGTGTTCTCCTGATTTCCTTAGGAATAACAACCCTGCCGAGATCGTCGATACGGCGTACTATGCCCGTGGCTTTCATTAATATACTCTCCCCTCCTTCTGTCTGATTTCAAAAAACATTTCTAATGATAGTATATATCCGGAGGGAAACAGTTATTCATTTTTTTCCAATCCTACTGAAAAAATTTTCCGCTATCTCTTTGATCCTAATTATTGCTCCTGATTTCCTTGTTTTTCATCCAGCTTATTGACTACCACGGCCTTCTCCCTGGCTTCCTGCATAAACTGGTTGAATTTTTCTTGCTTGGCCTGATCCAGGAGGTGCGCCGCCAGAGGTTCTTTAACCTCGGCGAAGGGCTGCTGCCCGGCCGCTATGGCCTTTTCCAGTTTAATCACATGGTAGCCGTAATCGGTTTTTACAGGTTCCGTGGTATATTCCCCCGCTGCCAGGGCTGTCGCGGCCTTGTAAAACTCGGTCACCGTGCCGGCCTCTGTGGCGGTATACAGCCCGCCGTTTTCTTTTGTGCTGATATCTTCTGATTTCTCCCTGGCCAGCCCGGCAAAATCCTCGCCCTGGCCCAACCGGGCAATGACGTCTTCAGCCATTTGCCTGGCTTCCGCGTCTGTATGTTGCGTGGGCGTGCCGCCCGTTCCGTCATCCACAAAAAACAGGATGTGCCGCACTTCCAGCTGTTCCGGCCTGTTGAACTGATCCGGGTTGTCATTATAGTATTTTTCCACTTCTTCTTCCGGCACAGGCGGGACGTCTTTGGTCACTTGATCCTGAAGGAATAAAACATAGGCTACCTCTTTTTCACTCAGGTTTACCTGTTTTAAAAAATTTTTAAAGTCGTCTTCGCTGGGAAACTGCTTTTTCAGCGGCTGGAGTTTTTCCTGGATTTCTTGCTGCCCTAAATTCCCCATTTTTTTGGCCTCCTGCAGCATGATCTTCGTCCCGATCATCGACTCCAGGGTGTCTTTTTGCAGTGATTCCAACAAGGCCGGCCCGTTGTCCCCGCCGAAGTCCAGGCCCTGCTGCTCATATGTTCCCTTCAACCCGTTAACCTGCGCGGTGAGCTCATCCATGGTAATTTTTTCGCCGTTGACTGTGGCGGCTACATTCCCATCACCGCAGCCGGCAAAAATAAAAACGGTTAAAGCAAGCAAACCGGTAATTACCAGAAATTTTTTAAATTTCACAGATTCATCTCCTTTTAAATAAACATAGACCTATTATAAATTATTACGGCTGCCGGCGGCAACCTCTCTATTTTTATTTTCGAGGCCGCCGGCGACGATACCTCCCCCTTCGGCCAGCTTGATTAAAAAACCTTCCAACTGGCTGAGCAAGGACTTGCTGTCGTTGCGCTCCCCGTAAAAGCGGAGTTTGATTTCAAATTCATCCCCGTTATTCAAGAATTTAACCCGGTTGTGATACTGTTTGCCCACCGCTACCAGGGCCTCGCCGGTGAGGGGATGACCGGGGGCAAAAAGCAGGCGGAATTGGCCCGGCGTCAGGCTAATCGTTTTTATTTGCAAACTGCCGGCCAGTACCCTCACTTTGGCCACCGCCAGTAAATTCAGCACGGGCGCAGGCGGGTCGCCGAAGCGGTCGATCAGCTCGTCCGCTAAATCCGCCAGGTCCGCCGGCGCCGTCAAACCGGCCAGCCGTTTATATATCTCCACTTTCTGGTTGCTGTCGGAAATGTATCCCCCCGGCAGATAGGCCTCCACCGGCAATTCGATGGTTGTTTCCACAACCCTTGGCGCTTCCTCGCCTTTGGCCTCCCGCACAGCCTCCTGCAAAAGCCTGCTGTAGAGATCAAAACCTACCGCCGCAATATGGCCATGCTGTTCCGCCCCCAGTATGCTGCCGGCGCCGCGGATCTCCAGATCGCGCATGGCGATCTTGAAACCCGAGCCCAGCTCGGTAAATTCCCGGATCGCCGCGAGCCTTTTTTCGGCGGACTCGCCCAGTACCCGATCCTTGCGGAAGGTGAAGTAGGCGTGGGCCAGACGGTTGGAGCGGCCGACCCGGCCCCGCAGCTGGTAAAGCTGGGCCAGGCCCATCATCCCTGATTCCTTGACGATCAGCGTATTGACGTTGGGCAGATCCAGTCCGTTTTCAATGATTGTGGTACTGATCAGTACGTCGTATTCCCTGTTCAAAAAGTCAAGCATGGCCTGTTCCAGGTCCTCTTCCCTCATCTGGCCGTGGGCCGCCGCAATCCTGGCCTCGGGAACAAGGCTCTTTACCCAGGCGGCCACCCGGTCCAGGTCGGCCACCCGGTTGTAGACGAAAAACACCTGGCCGGAGCGGCTCATTTCCCGGTGGATCGCTTCTTTGATTAATATTGGATCCTCCTCCAGGACAAAGGTCTGCACCGGGTAGCGGTCTTCCGGCGGTGTCTCCAGTATGCTGGTATCCCTAATGCCCACCAGCGACATATGCAGCGTGCGGGGGATTGGCGTGGCGGAAAGCGTCAGCACGTCCACCCCTTTGCTGAGCATTTTCAGCTGCTCCTTGTGGGCCACCCCGAAGCGTTGCTCTTCGTCGACGATTAGCAGGCCCAAATCCTTAAAATGCACATCCCCCTGGAGCAGGCGGTGGGTGCCGATGACCACATCAACGGTACCCCGCGCCAACCCCCGCAACACCCGGCGCTGCTCCGCAGGCGTGCGAAAACGGCTTAACACCTCAATTTTAATCGGGTAGCCGGCCATCCTTTCCAGGCATGTATTGTAGTGCTGCTGGGCCAGGATGGTGGTCGGCGCCAGGATAGCCACCTGCTTACTGTCATTAACCGCCTTAAAAGCCGCCCGCAGCGCCACTTCTGTCTTTCCGTAGCCGACATCGCCGCATAGCAGGCGATCCATCGGTTTGGGCTGCTCCATATCAGCTTTGATTTCCTCTATGGCGCGCAGTTGGTCCGGGGTTTCCTCATAGGGGAAGGACTCCTCGAACTGTTTCTGCCAGACTGTGTCTTTACCGAACCGGTGGCCGATGGTCGTCTCCCTGGAGGCATAGAGGGCCAGCAGGTCCCCGGCCATTTCCCGCACGGCCTCCCGCACCCTGCCTTTCGCCCTGGCCCATTCGGCGCCGCCCAGGCGGGAAAGCCTGGGCGCCTCGCCTTCCCCACCCAGGTACTTCTGGATTAATCCCACCTGATCAACTGGCACGTACAATTTATCTTCCCCGGTATATTTTAGGAGCAGATACTCCTTCTGGATGCCGTCTATGGTCAGCGGCGTGATACCGAGATAGCGGCCTATTCCATGGTTGACGTGCACGACATAGTCGCCGGCCTTTATATCCACAAAGGGCGCCAGGCGGTCGGCCTGTTTCCATTCCTTCCTGGGCCGCCGGCGTTGGCCGTAGATGTCATTTTCCGTCACCAGGACAAGGCCGCAGGCGGGAAATTCAAACCCGCCGGCCAGGGCGCCGGGGGTCACCGCCACGTTGCCGCCGCGCAGGCGCCCCTCCAGAGAAGCAGCGTAAAAGGCGTCAATTTGTTCGTCTCGCAGCGCGGCAATCAACTGCTGTTGCCGCTGGCTGCCGGATACCAGCAGGACGACTGCGGAGCCGGCCTTGCGCCAGCGCCGGATTTCCTGCGCCAGCATGCCGATGTTGCCCATAAAACCGGACATTGTTTTTCCGGGGAAATTAACGATGTTCCGGGGCTTGATCAGTCCCATTTGGCGGGGCAGCAGAGAACTGTATATTGTCCGCCGGCCGGCCAGGGCTTTGTTCATCTGCTCCCAGCCGATGTCATCCCGGCACTGGGCAGGGAGCAGCCGCCCCTGTCCCAGCAGATCCGCGCAGGTTTCAGCCCTTTCCCGCTGCGCGGCGTCGATTATATCCCTGATCCGGGCCGGTTCGCTTAAAAACACCGGGGTTTCAGCCGGCAGATAGTCAATAATGGTTACTATCTCAGTGTAAAAAAACGGCAGATAATGTTCGATATCGTTAAAATACCCGCTAAAATTTTCTATGACTTCATTAAATTTTTCACTGAGCCGCCGCGCCGGCCCGGGGTCGGCAAGCCTTTTCAGCTTAGCGGCCTGTTCATTATATTCTTTAACCAACGCCCGTCTGGCTCCGTCCCGGCGTTGCCCGGCGACGACCAGCTCCCGGGCCGGGTACAGGGTAAAGGTGCGGACATTTTCTTCCGATCGCTGGGTGGCGGCATTGAAACGCCTGATGGAATCCAGTTCGTCGTCAAAGAATTCCAGCCGGAAGGGCCGGTGCGCCGTCATCGGATAAACGTCCAGAATGCCGCCGCGCAAGGCAAATTGACCCCGCTCCTCCACCAGTTCGAGCCTTTCATAGCCCATTGTCAGCAGGTTGCGCAGCGTTTCATTAAGATCGACCTGATCGCCCACGGCCAGTTTGCATACCGGCGCCAGGAAGTCCTGCGGCGGGATTAGCCGCCGCATCAGCGCCTCCGCTGGGGCAACCACCACAGTGCGCTCCCCTTTGAGCAAACCCTCCAGCACCTGCAGCCTCTGAGCGGCAACCTCTTTGCTGTGGGCCAGGATTTGGCAGGGGGGCAGCTGCCACACCGGGAAAAGGCGCACGGGCCGGCCGGGAAGGAAAAAAGCCAGTTCATCGGCCAGAGTGTTAGCCTCCCGCTCACCCGGTGTGATAATTAAAACAGGTTGTGGCG
This sequence comes from uncultured Eubacteriales bacterium, assembly GCA_964390855.1. GTDB lineage: Bacteria > Bacillota > Desulfotomaculia > Desulfotomaculales > Pelotomaculaceae > Syntrophopropionicum. The sequence continues at coordinate 9,799 of CAYMJG010000046.1, forward strand.
CCACCGTTTCCGTTAGGCCTGCCAAAAGATAGCCCAACTGGGAACCGGAGAGCCCGTAAACCAGCTGTTGTTTATAATTTTTAGCCAGTCCCTGCTCCAGGCTGGTGAATTCCGGCGCCAGGCTGAGCAGCTTTAAAATACCATGCATCAGTATACCTCCCGTTTGCGGCTGATTTATCCAACCACAAAAAGAGCTTTCACAGCGCAAGGCCGAAGCTCGATACTATTTAGCGTTCCTTTAGGGTCTATCTTCTATTATATTCGTTCATGGCGCTTTCTACACCTGCGTTGACCAGGCAGAGGATCGCTTCAACCGCTGAATTGACCGCTTCCTCATATATTTTGACGTCGGCTGCGGTCAGGCGGCTTAACACGTATCCGGCCCCGTCAAAACCAGGAACCGCCGGCTTGCCCACCCCGATCCGCAGCCGGGCAAAATCCTCTGTCCCCAAATTGATGATCATGGACTCCATCCCCTTGTGCCCGCCGGCGCCGCCTTCCCGGCGGAGCCGCAGTTTACCCGGCGGCAGGTCCATATCGTCAAAAACAACAACCAGGTCCGCGGGCCCCAGCTTGTGCCAGCGCAGCAGCGCCGACACGGCTCCCCCGGAAAGATTCATGTATGTCTGCGGTTTGACCAGCAACACTTTTTCCGTGCCAACCTGTCCCTGGCCAAACAGGGCTTTAAATTTTTTTTTCTCTACCGCCACGCCTAGTTGGTGAGCCAGGCGGTCGATGACCATAAAGCCGATGTTGTGCCTGGTCGCGGCATATTCCCTGCCCGGATTGCCCAGGCCGGCTATCAGTTTCATAAACGGCATCCTCCATCAGACTGATCCATACCTATTTTAACCCGGTTGGCTTGTTGATGAAAGGGCGTTTTTGACTTGGGCAGGTGAACACATGTTTAACCTTAAGATGCGCCGCTGTCCTCCTCCGCACTTTCCTCTTTATCCGCGGAGGCGGGGGCCGCCGTTTCTACCTCCACCTCGCCCCTGGCGGCGGCGTTCACCGCAACTACGGGCGCATCCAGTTCCGTCAATATTTTAACCTCCGGCGGCAGCGACAAGTCGGAAACCGTGATCACCCCGCCGACATCCAGCCCGGATACGTCCACTGCTATAGATTCGGGAATCCTGGTGGCCAGGCATTCGACCTCGATCCCGCGCAACAGGGCCGTCAAAATACCGCCGGCGGCGGCGCCGGGCGCTGTGCCAACCAGGTGTACGGGTACGGTGGCATGCACCTTGTCTTTCAGCGAGATCTGGTGAAAGTCCGCATGCAGCAAGTCGCGGCGCACCGGGTCATATTGCAGGGCCTTTACCAGCGCCTTGTATTTTTTTGTCCGGCCGTCTTCTTTGATTTTCATGTTTATCAAGGCGTTGGAACCCCCCTCGGCGAGAATCTTCCGCAGGGCCTTGACCTCCACGGCAATTGCCGT
>CAYMJG010000046.1:11339-12938 GCA_964390855.1 uncultured Eubacteriales bacterium
GTATTTAGCCTGGAGGAGGGCCTGCATATCGGCAGTGTTAAGGAAATTGTGGTTGACCCGGAGGGTAAAAAAATTGCCGCGCTGATTATTGATCAAAAGGGCTGGTTTAGAGAACAAAGATTTATTCCGTTTCAAAAGGTCCATAGTGTGGGGGACGACGCAATCACTATTGAAAAGACCAGCAGGGTGCAAAAGGCCGCGGGTCTTCCCGATATAGTCAGGCTTTTAAAGGACAGGGTGAGAATCAACGGTTCTAAAATAGTGACAGAGAACGGTAATCTCCTTGGCTTCATAGATGAATATTATGTGGAGGTGGAAACCGGCAATATCACCGGAATGGAGTTTTCAGGCAACCTGATTAATAATGTGATCAAGGGCCGCGCCTTTCTGGATATATCCTACGTTAGGACCATCGGCCGGGAGGTGGTTGTTGTGAACGACGAAGCCCTTGATAACATATTCAAACTTGACGGCGGCCTGCAGGAAACCTTTAAAAACGTGCGGGAGACAACAGGCCACTTCTGGGAAAACACCCGTCAAAAAACGAAGGATTTTGGCAGCAGTGTCAACAAGTCCATAGATAAGGTCAAAAAAGAAATAAGAAGGATGGAAGATGAAGAAACTGATGCGGATACTATTGCAGAAAATAGATCCGGGGACTAGATTCGGGAACGGTTCTCGATCTGATTGATTGCCGGGGGGAATTATTTTTGGAGAATTTGTCCATAATCTAGATCAGGGTCATTGCAATAAATGGTATTGCAGGGCCTAAAACGGAAGGAGTATTGATCGTTAAATGTGTTAGTAAATTATTCACAAAGGTAACTGCGGCAGCCCTGATTGTTGCCTGCATGATCGTGCCGGCGGCCGATTGCGCCGATCCGGCGGAGGCGATGCCGGAAGGTTGCATTTTGGCCTATACCGTGCACAAGGGTGATACCCTGTATGATATCGCCATCGCGCACCAGGTGGAATTGCCCGAGTTGATCAGGGCCAATAATCTCACCGGCAGCTTGATCAGGCCGGGTGACGTGCTTGCGCTGCCTGCCAAACAAGAGGTCAAACCAGCGGGAGGCAGGCCGCCGGGCGGCATATCCCAAGAAGAAATGCTGTTGCTGGCCAGGCTGATTTACGCTGAAGCCCGTGGTGAAAGCTTCCTGGGGCAGGTTGCTGTGGGCGCCGTCACATTGAACAGGCTTGCCAGCCCGCAGTTCCCCAATACGCTGACCAGGGTAATCTACGAAAAAACCAATAATGTATATCAGTTTTCACCGGTAGGCGACGGTTCAATCAATATGCAGCCTGATGAACAGGCAGTGCTGGCCGCCCAGCAGGCGCTGGACGGTGATGATCCCACTGGCGGAGCGTTGTTTTTCTACAATCCAGACATTAGCGATGATCAGTGGATCCGCACCCTGCCGGTTGTAAACAGGATCGGCAACCACCTTTTCGCCACCAGCGGGTAAAGAGGAACGGGGACACACCTCAATTTGGGGCCGGGCTTTGCCGCCCAAGGTATGTCCCCGATTGAAATGGCGGGCTGGTTGCCGCCTCGCGGAAAACGGGCGCATCATAGACGCGCCCGTTTATTTTTATGCA
>CAYMJG010000046.1:13038-21777 GCA_964390855.1 uncultured Eubacteriales bacterium
ACCGGGATGGTGTTGGTCATGATCACTTCTTTAATCGGCGCTTCCGCCAAGCGCTGGATGGCGGGGCCGGAAAGGACGGCGTGGGTGCAGCACACGTAAATCTCATTGGCGCCCCAGTTTTTCAGCGCCGCTGCGCCCTTGGTGATCGTTCCGGCAGTGTCGATGATGTCATCGACAATCACCACTGTCTTGCCGTTTATGCCGCCGATCAGGCCGGCCACCTCGGCCACATTTGGTTCCGGGCGGCGCTTGTCGATAATCGCTATGGTCGCCCCGATGCGCTCGGCCAGATCCCGGGCCCTGGTCACCCCGCCCAGGTCGGGGGATACCACAACCACGTCTTTTAGCCTGCATTGCAGGATATATTCGGCAAGGATCGGCACCCCGGGCAAATGATCCACCGGGATATCAAAAAACCCCTGGATCTGTCCGGCATGGAGGTCCATGCAGAGCACCCTTCTGGCGCCTGCCGCCGTAACCAGGTTGGCTACCAGCTTGGCGGTGATTGGATCCCTGGCCCTGGTTTTGCGGTCCTGGCGGGCATAACCGTAGTAAGGCATCACTGCGGTAATGCGCCTGGCTGAGGCGCGCCGCAGGGCGTCAACCATGATCAGGAGTTCCATGATATGCTCATTTATCGGCGTACAGGTGGGCTGTACGATAAAGACGTCCGCCCCCCTGACGCTTTCATTAATGGTAACCTGGATCTCGCCGTCACTAAAACGTGTTACCTTTGCCTCGCCGACTGAAACGCCAAGGTAGCCCGCTATCTCTTCAGCCAGTTCAGGGTTGGCGTTACCAGAAAAAATCCTGAGCCTGTTGCGAGATGACATCTGAAGTAACCTCCAAATCTAAATAATAGTATATCAAGATCCCTTATTTTTTGTTTTGTCCTTTTTGTTTTTATCCCTGCCGGCCCAGCCCGTGATAATTGTTTGTTTGGACCTTTCCACAGCCAGGGACCCGGCCGGGACATCTTTGGTAATCGTGGAACCGGCCCCCGTAAAAGAGCCGGCGCCGATTTTCACCGGCGCCACCAGGTTGGTATTGCTGCCGATAAAGACATCGTCCTCAAGCCTGGTAGGCCATTTATTGCGGCCGTCGTAATTGCATGTGATCGTCCCGGCCCCGATATTGACGTTTTTGCCCAGGACGGCGTCCCCCACATAACTTAAATGGGACACTTTGCTGCCGTCCCCGACAACAGATTTTTTGATCTCGGAAAAGTTGCCTACCTTTACCCGCCGTCCCAGGTTGTTCCCCGGGCGCAGGTGTGAAAAAGGACCGATGGAACAGCCGTCCCCCATGCTGCTTTCGCAGACGACAGAGTATTGGACGGACACTCCGTTGCCCACCACGGCGCTGACCAGCCGGGCGCATGGCCCAATGACACAGTCCTCGCCGATAACCGTATCGCCTTCAATAAAGGTATGCGGGTAAATAATTGTATCCCGCCCCACCTTAACCTTTCTGTCGATAAAAACGCTCTGCGGGTCTGTCACCGTCACGCCGGAGAGCATTAATTCGCGCAGGATCCGCAAGCGCATGTAACGTTCGGCCTCAGCCAGCTGCACGCGGTCGTTAATGCCTTTCATTTCCATCGGGTTAACCAGTGTTGCCGTCCCTACCGGCCTGCCGCGTTTGACATTTGCTTCGATGATATCGGTAAGATAGTATTCCCCCTGGGCATTGTTGGGCGAAAGAAGGCTTAAGTCGGCAAACAGACCGTCGGTTTTAAAACAATATATTCCTGTGTTAACTTCATGGATCCGCTTTTCTCCCGGCGATGCGTCCTTCTCTTCTATTATTTTAACAATGCCGCCCTGATTATCCCTGATCACCCGTCCATATCCCACAGGGTTTTCCGGGTCCGCCGTTAAAACGGTTGCTGTCACCCCGGTTGATCTGTGGCTTTTGATTAGGTCCGCCAGTGTCCCTGCCTCGATTAACGGGGTGTCGCCGCATAGCACCAGCAGGTCACCGCTGAAGTCATTTAAAAGGGGCGCGGCCTGCAGCAACGCGTGGGCCGTCCCCAGTTGTTCCGCCTGGTGTACGATCTGTGCCCGGCCCGCAACCTCACAAGCAACCTGATCGGCTCCATAACCTACAACTACTATCGTTCTGCCGGCGCCCGCTCTATGGGCGGCGTCCAGGACATAGGACAGCATTGTGGCGCCGCAGATATTGTGCAGGACTTTGGGCAGTTTTGATTTCATTCTTGTGCCTTTGCCGGCGGCAAGAACGACCGTCGCCAGTTCCATCCGGCGATCCCCCTTATAAAAAGACTGGGCAGGTTTAAAAACGCTGCCATTATAACCAACGGTTTAAATCTATTCAACAAATAATTCTTATTTCCTTCTATTTTGTACAAATTCGCCGGGGCTGTCCCGCGGGCCGGCCAACCGCATTTTTCAGCGGGCGCAACCACCTTTGCAAGAAACAAAAAGAGAGCTTGCGCTCTCTCTCCATGCAATTAAAAATTGTTGACACTTTCATAAGCATTTAATACAGCCCTTTGAATTACCTCACGGGCTGATGAATTAATCGGGTGTGCTATGTCGCGGAACTCGCCATCCGGGGTTTTTCTGCTGGGCATCGCAACAAACAAGCCGTTATGACCCTCTACTACCTTAACGTCATGGATAACAAAGGCATCGTCAAAAGTTACCGAGACAATTGCCTTCATCTTACCATCGCTTAGCACTTTCCTCACCCGCACGTCAGTAACCTGTATGAAAAATCACCACCTTCCACGCTGATACCCCGGCATCTGTTATCTTCTGCATTAGCTGCCATAATCCTTCTGATTTCCAATTATTTAAGTAATATTTTCCTGTATTATGAAATTATGGCCGGGGCATAGCCATGGCGTGAAAGCAGTGAAAGTATATCGTTTATATGTCCTTCGTCCCTGGTTTCCAGAATCAGCTGGACTTCGGCCTGCCTTAAAGGGACATCAGGTTTAATGCGGTCGTGCAAAATAGAAATTACGTTGGCGCGGGCCGCCGCCACCAGGGTCAGCAGTCTGCAAAGGTTGCCGGGCCGGTCGGTCATCAGAGCGCGCAAACGCACATAACGCCCTGTTTTAGCCAGACCCCGTTCGATGATCATGGAGAGGATGTTGGCGTCGATATTTCCGCCACTCAACAGGACCGCTGTTTTGACACCTGCCGGGCGGATCTTCCGGTAAAGCAGCGCCGCCAAAGCGGCGGCGCCCGCCCCTTCCGCTACTATTTTGGATCTTTCCAGCAGCAGCAAAATTGCCCCGGCTATTTCCTCGTCATCAACAGTGACCATTTCATCCACATGGTCCCGTATTATGGGGAAGGTTAAAGAACCGGGTTTTCCCACAGCAATTCCGTCGGCAAATGTACCGGCGCCCTCAATTTCCAGCAAACTGGACTCTCTGAAGGAACGGTACATGGCCGGCGCGCCCGCGGCCTGCACGCCAATCACGTGTATATCGGGCTTGAGATGCTTCAGGGCATAAGAAACCCCGGCAATCAGTCCCCCGCCGCCGACGGGAATGATCGCCGCCCCGATATCCGGCATGTCCTTCAGCAGTTCCAGTGCGATAGTACCCTGGCCCGCAATCACTTCCGGGTCATTAAAGCTGTGTACAAAGGCGGCGCCGTTTTTTTCCTGCAATTCAAGGGCGAGGGTATAGGCCTGATCATAACCGCCTTCAGCCAGGACCACCTCGGCGCCATAGCTCTGTGTGGCCATGATCTTGGAAATGGGGGCGCCCGCCGGCATTACTATGATGCTGGACAAACCGGCGCGCGTGGCGGCAAAGGCCACGCCCTGGGCATGGTTGCCGGCGGAAGCGGCGATCACACCGCGCGAATGCCCGGCCCGAACCAGGCTGATTACTTTGTTATAGGCCCCGCGGATTTTGAAAGAGCCTGTTTTTTGCATGTTCTCAAGTTTTATGTATACGCCGGCGCCACTGATCCCGCTGAAGCTTGTGGAATAATCCAGCGGGGTGTGATAAGCTGTCCCGGCCAGGCGCCGCCCGGCTTCTTCTATTTTTTCCATCGTCAACGCCACGTCGGCCAGAATAGATCACGCCCCTGAATATAGTGGTCCTGTCAGGAAATAGTATTGAGCCTGCCGGGTTTTTTTATTCTCAGGGGTATGGCGGGCTGAAGCCCGCCCTACAATTTTATGGTTTTAGGAGATCGCGGCATGGAGCGAGCGCGATTTGTAGGTCGGGCTTTAGCCCGACAAAAGAGTGCGGCTAAAGCCGCACCTACGAATTCACAGGTTACGGGTATTCCTATTCCTTTGGGGTCGGGAAATGTCCCCGGCTGGATCCGTCCCCGTGACTCGTTTTTGCTTTCAGGGCCAGTTGGTAATCACCCGGTTTGTCCACATCCACACCTACCTCCGGAAATTGGGAAACCAGCACTGCTCCCCTGATTCCGCCAAGCAGCCGGCAAACCTTTTCTTCGGCTTCCTTCAGGGCCAACGAGCGCATCAAAAATTTTATAACGAACCTGAGGCCGAGCATACGGCACAGGCCTATCGGGCTCTTGCGCAGGCTGATAATTCTTTCGCCGTTTTCCACACACTGCTTATACACGGCAGGATTAAGCAAGAACAGGTTGCCCCCGGTAAAAACCCCTTCTTTTAACCTTACATATGTACGGCTGACGGTAGGGAATTTCTCTTCAATTACCGCCCTCCCGATCACCGGATAATAAAGATCGGCCGCCATATCCCCACATAGTTTGAGAAAATCATCAACAGCCTGGGGCGTCAAAAGCGGTATATCCGAGGTAACCAACAGGATCCTTTTCGCGCCTGACAAAATCTTCAGCCCGGCCCCAATATTCTCTAAAATACCATTTTTAGACTGTGCTATGGATACCCTACGGGCAAACTGCAGATTGGAAAGTTCCTCGGCAGGGCCGATGATTAAAACCTTTCCAACCTGCCGCGCCTGCAACAACGCATCAACCACATGTTCCACCATTGTCTTGGCGCCAAGCGGAATCAAGGCTTCGTGGCGCACTGTACTGCATTCCCTCAGGGGGCCGTTGTTGGGGCTTCCGGCCAGGACAACGGCATCTACCATTAACCCTCTTCCTCTCTAATGGCGTTAATCAGGTTTTGTTCAGCGTTTTCCATGTGTTCGCTGGCAAGTTTATTGGACAGTTCAACATTGCGTTCCGATATGGCCTCAATAATTTTTTTATGCTCGTCAACAGCAATTTTAAGCCGTCCCGGGACAGACAGGGAGGTCAGCCTGAAGCGGTTAATTTGCTCAGACAGGTTGGTGATGATTTGAGCAAGACGGTGGTTGCGGGAGGCCTTGTAAATCAACTCATGGAATTCGTTATCTTTTTTAACGACTGTTAAGAGGTCATCCTCACCACTGATCGCATAAATGGCTTTCTCCAGTTCCTCCATCTCTTCCTCGGTAATTCTTTCAGCGGCCAGTCCCGCAGCAAGACCCTCTAAAGCTGAACGAACTTCAAAAACATCGGCGATGTCTTTTACTGAAACACCGGCCACATAAGCTCCCCGGCGGGGAACCATCACTACAAAGCCCTCCAGTTCAAGCTTGCGGATAGCTTCCCGCACGGGAGTGCGGCTTACCCCCATTTCTTCCGCCAGTTGAATTTCCATCAAGCGTTCCCCGGGCTTGAGTTTGCCCAGGATAATCGCTTTCCGGAGGGAGTCAAAAACCAATTCCCTTAGGGGTTTATAATTATCCAACTTGATCGGCGCCAATCTTTCCTGTTGCACACTCTTTTCCCCCCTGTTTAATATATACAGTATACTATTTCTAACTTATTTTAAACCCCGGCGCACATTACTGCAAGTATCAACCCTTTAACCGTCAACGGTTGCGCTGACAAGAACCCGATCACCCTCATTTTTATAATAGCGACCGGCAATGGCCCTGGCGCTCTCCATATCCGCCGCCAGGCCAAAAACAGCCGGGCCGCTGCCGGACATCAGTACGCCCGGGGAGCCCGCCCCGGTTAGTTTTGTTTTGATTTGCTCTATTTCCGGGTGCATGCCGGCGGTTACTGACTCCAAGGCATTGGCCAGGTTTTGCGCTATGCCGCCAACATCTTTATTTCTCAAAGCTCCAATCATTGCGCGGTTGTCGGGCCTGCGCACCGACGGGCCCGGCTTGTAAAGGCGGTAAACTGCGGCTGTGGAGACGCTGAACGGGGGCTTTACCAGCACCAGTCCCAGGCCGGGACAGGGGGGCAGGCTTTCCAATCGCTCACCCCTCCCTTTGGCCAGGGCCGTGCCGCCTAAGAGGCAGAAGGGCACGTCGGAACCAAGTTGGGCGCCCAGCCCCATTAACTCCGGTAAAGACAGCCCGATTCCCCATAATTCATTCAGCGCCTTGAGCGTTGCCGCCGCATCGGCAGAGCCGCCGCCCAGCCCGGAAGCAACCGGTATGGCTTTTAGCAGCCGTATTCTTACACCGTCCCTGATCCCCTTTAGCTTGCGTAACAGTTCGGCCGCGCGGACGATCAGGTTATCCGGCCCGGGATCAAGATCAGCCCCCTCCACCGTAAGCGTGATATCGTCGCCGGCGGGAGTAAAGACTAGTCTGTCATGCAGTTCTATCGACTGCATCACCATTTCCACCTCATGGTAGCCGTCCGGCCTTTTGCCCAGGATATCCAGGGTCAGGTTTATTTTTGCCCTGGCGCATACAGTAATAGTCACCGGTGATCCCCCTTCCAATAATCAGTTAGCTGTCAGGGCAAAATAATCCTCTTTCTTACAATAAAACATTTAACGCAACCGGCCACATATGATATTAACAGGCTTATCTGTAAAGGGGGTATTTTTCAAATATGATCCTTGCGCGCGGCAGTCATATTACAATTAACCTGGCCAACAGGCGTCTTTCCCATTACGAAGGGGCCAGGCTGAACAAGATCTACCCTGTCGGCGTTGGCAAACCTGCCACACCGACACCGGCCGGCAGTTACAGTGTGATTAGCAAGGTTATGTATCCCGGCGGCATGCTGGGCACCAGGTGGATGGGTCTGTCCATCCCCGCAGGGAATTACGGCATACACGGCACCAACAATCCGCCGTCCATCGGCGGTTACGTTTCAAATGGCTGCATCAGGATGTATAACCAGGATGTTGAAGAATTATTTCCGCATGTGACCATTGGCATGCCGGTCGAGATCACCACCGGAACGGACGGGGTAAAATCTGCAGATGTGCCGGCAGGAGCGACGGGCGGAGGTGTTGTTCATACTGTTCAACCCGGTGAAAGCCTGTGGGAAATCGCCAAAAAATATGGGAAGGACCTGGGGCTAGTCGTTCAGGTCAATAAAATCGCCAACCCGGAGGTTATTTTTCCCGGTCAAAAAATTACAATTCCATAATCCCTTCATCGACGTCCCCGCATTCCGTCCCGCTTAAAATCTCACTGCATTGGTCTAGCGCCTGCCGCTGTCTAATAATATTGATTTCAGGCAAACCTTTTTTTGGGGAGGGGTTGGTTTGGGCGGTATTGTGCTCCAGGGGCTGATTGCCGGACTAGGCACCTGTATTGGCGCGATTATTGTAATATGCCTGGGCCGTTTGCGCCCGCCCACTCTTTCCCTGCTGCTTGGTTTTGCCTCCGGGGTAATGGGTTCGGTGGTTATTTTTGATTTGCTTCCTTCTTCACTTAATTACGGCAGCTTTATTTTTACCGTGGCCGGATTCCTGGCCGGGATCGGGCTGATGTTAATCCTGGATCTGCTGCTTAACTTTCGCTACCCCGCCAACATGCACGGCAAGGGGTACCTGAAGATGGGCTATCTGATTGCCGCCGGTATTGCGCTGCACGACCTGCCGGAGGGCCTGGCCATCGCCGCCGGTTTTGCCGCAGCCGAAAAACTGGGGCCGCTGCTGGTCTTTGCCATAGGTATCCATAACATCCCGGAGGGCATGGTCTGCGCCGCCCCCCTCAGGGCCGGCGGGTACAGCGCGTCAAGGGTGCTGCTGATCAACGCGCTTATTAGCCTGGTTACACCACTGGGCGTATTTATCGGGCTGCTGCTGGTCCGGGCATCCCCATTTTTTATCAGCGCCCAGTTGTCCTTTGCCGCGGGGGCTATGACCTACATCGTCCTGCACGAGCTGCTGCCCGAGTCACACCGCCAAAGCAGTTTTTTTGCTAACCTGGGGATACTGTGCGGGCTGTTTTTAATTCTCGGCCTGCATTTTATCGTTTAAGGATTAGCCAGGCCCCCCCGGCCATCAGTAAAATGCCCAGGATTTTGTAATAGTTGAACGGTATTTTTTCCAGGCCGAACAACCCCAGGTGATCGACTACGCCTGCCGTGAACACCTGGCCGAGGATAATTGCGGTTGTGGCGGGCGCTACCCCCACCTTCGGGATAGCCAGGACAACACTATAGATAATTACAACCCCCAGCACGCCGCCAAAGTAGGTGTACCAGGGGGCTTTTTGTATTTCAGCCAGACTGCCGTTTCCCAGCTTGAATACAAATAGCAGCAACACCACCAGCAAAAGCCCGACCAGGTGAACGATAAACGTTGATTCCAATAGCCCTATCACTTTGCCAAGCGCCGAGTTTATACTACCCTGCACAGCCATGGCCACACCGGAAAGGGCGGCCACCAGCAATGGCAATATTTCCAAAGGCATGAGCAAACCCCCTTCCCCTTATTTCTTTCCATCCTTGTTAGCCATTATTCCCTGCCTGAAACAAAGGGACGGTCCTTTTGTTTCATTGG
>CAYMJG010000047.1:0-21404 GCA_964390855.1 uncultured Eubacteriales bacterium
TACTAAGGAAAATATGAAACAAAGGGACGTTCCTTTTGTCTCATTGCGTCATGTAGTGTATCCCAGCTATCCCATGACATGTATCCAGTTGCCGGGTTTCAGCTGCACATCATTTGGACTACTGCCTGACACCCTTCTAAATTTACCCAGGCATAATATTACGGACATTGAAAATTGCTACAAGATGGGCGGGGGTATTTGCGATATTGTTAGAAACATACATTTGCAGGCGCCGATTTAGCCGCGCATCACCTAAACACGTGTCAACGTACCGCAGGGGCTATATTTGTGACATGTGGCAGTTGAAGTTGTCAACAACCCCGTCCCCCCGACACCCCCGACACCCCACGAATGTTATGAAAGGTGGTTTTGAATTTGCAAGGCAAAGGAAGTCTCCCCACCCGGCAGGAAATCCCTGAACAATACAAATGGCGGCTGGATGATATCTATGCCGGCAACCAGATGTGGGAACAGGATTTTAATGCAGTAAAAAAATTGTGTGAAGAAATTGACGCCTACCGGGGCCGGGTAGGGCAATCGGCAGGTTCCCTGCTGCAGGCGCTGCAGTCGGCCTACCGGCTGCGGGAGCTGAACGAGAAGGTTTACACATACGCCCGTATGCGCCGGGACGAAGACAACACCGAACCCGTCTACCAGGCGCTTACTGACCGGGCGGAAAGTCTGGATACCCTGGTGCAAACCGCGCTGTCATTCATCGAACCGGAAATTCTGGAGATTCCTCCGGTAGTCCTGGAAGGCTACCGACTGGAAGAGCCCGGCCTGGCGCTGTATCGTTTTGCTTTGGACGAACTGCTGCGGCACAAGGAGCACATCCTTTCTAGCGCCGAGGAGCGGATTATCGCCGGGGCGGGTGAGGTGGCCCAGGCGCCGTCCAATATCTTCAAGATGATCAACAACGCCGATATGACTTTCCCGGCTATTAAGGATGAGGCGGGAAATGAGGTGGAGGTCACCCACGGCCGCTACATCCAGTTCATGGAAAGCCCGCACCGCCGGGTGCGCCGGGAGGCTTTCATCTCTCTCTATAGTTCCTACCGTCAACTGCAGAACACCCTGGCCGCCACCCTGGCCGCCAGCGTGAAAAAAGACGTGTTTTACGCCCGGGCGCGAAAATTCCCGGCGGCCCTGCCCGCGGCGCTTTTTGCCGACAACATTCCAACAGAGGTATATGACAACCTGATCCGGACGGTGCGACACAACCTGGGCGCCATGCACCGCTACGTAGCCCTGCGCAAAAAACTGCTGGATCTGGAAGAATTGCATATGTATGATCTGTATGCCCCACTGGTTAAGGATGTAAAGTGGGATATTCAGTACCCGCAAGCAGTGGAACTGGTTAAAAAAGGCCTGGCGCCCCTGGGCACCGCCTATGGCGATGTTATGTCACGCGGGTTTGCCGGGGGATGGGCGGATGTTTTCGAAAACAAGGGTAAAACCAGCGGCGCCTATTCCTGGGGCCCCTACGGTATACACCCATATATTCTTCTGAATTACCAGGGTAACCTGAGCAATGTCTTCACCATCGCTCACGAAATGGGGCACGCCATGCATTCACATTTTGCATATGGAGAGCAGCCTTACCCCTACGCCCATTACACCATCTTTACGGCTGAGGTGGCTTCCACCGTCAACGAATCCTTGCTTATGGACTACTTGCTCCGGGCAGTTGAGGACAGGAGCAAAAAGCTCTATCTGCTCAACCACTACCTGGAACAGTTTCGCGGCACTGTTTTCCGCCAGACAATGTTTGCCGAGTTTGAAAAAATTATTCACGAAAATACCGAACAGGGCCAAGCTCTTACCCCTGCCCTGCTGCGCCGGATATACCGCCGGTTAAATGAGGATTACTACGGCCCGGAGATGGTGGTGGACGAGGATATAGAATTTGAATGGGCGCGCATCCCACATTTTTATACCGCCTTTTATGTTTATAAATATGCCACAGGCTTTTCCGCGGCCACAGCCATCACCCGCCGCATCATGGAAGAGGGTAAACCTGCGGTGGACCGTTACCTGGGCTTTTTGAAAAAGGGGGGCAGCGAATACCCCTTGGATTTGTTGAAATCCGCCGGGGTTAACATGTCATCGCCGGAACCGGTGCAGGACGGACTTGACCTTTTTACCCGACTCCTAGATCAGATGGAAGAAATAGCCTGATGTACCCGGAGATTTTGTAAGTTTACGGAATACCACTGGGGCCTGAAACCCGATGATAAGGTTTCCGTCATAAAAGAACTGGGCGCGGCAGGGTTTACTATAATGGTTGGTGATGGCATCAATGATGCTAAAGCTTTAGTGACGGCTGATGTGGGAATTTCCATAGGTCAGACAAAGGCTGACCTGGCCATTAAATCTTCCGATATCATCATATTGCGCAGCGATGCCACCAGCCTGTTGAGCGTAGTCCGGATGGGCAAGGAACTGATCCGTGTGATCAAGCAGAATTACGCCTGGGCCATATGTTTTAATATGGCGGGTATTGCGCTGGCCACTGGAGGGATTTTAACACCCTGGCTGGCGGCCCTATTTCACCATATCAGCTCTGTTTTGGTTGTACTCAATTCTGCCCGGCTTGCCAGGAATAAAGAAAAGATCGGGGAACCCCACACCGGTCTGGAAAACTATCTAGAAGGGGGACACCAGGCAAAAGCAGTATAAGGATATTTCCCAGCGTGCCATGGGGATGCACGGGAGGTGGTTTCCCGGCAAATTTTCACCAGCAAAAGGTTGTCAACAACCCCGTCCCTCTGACACCCCTGACACCTTTTGTATAAACAAGGGGAATTTGGGCCAAGCTTTAACCATATACCTTAAAATGGAAGGATATTTATGGACGTTTTAAGGCGGAAAAGGCTGGTCTTTATTTTTGTGATTGTCCTGTTCTGTTTTCTTGGTCTGGTTGCGCGCCTGTGGCGGATACAGATTGTGGAAGGAGAGTTGCTCTCCTGCCTGGCGCTGGAACAGGATAGTCAGAGCGTTTCGCTGGAAGATGCGCCGCGGGGCAGGTTTCTGGACCGCAATTTAGTCCCGCTGAATGAAGGAAAGACTGAAAATAGGGTTGTGTTATTCCCTGAGGCCGTTGAGGATAAAGGCGGGATTGCCGGGGGTCTGGCAAAGATCCTTCGGGTAGACGAGGCAGCCATAGAAGGGTTTCTTGCCGGAGCGCCCGCCTGCCTGCCATTTAGCCTTACCCCAGAGCAGGCCCTCCTCATCCGGCAAAAGAATTGGACAGGCGTCCTGGCACTGCCAGTACACCTTAGATACGGCAATACCACCCTCGCCGCGCAAACATTGGGCCACCTGGGAAAAATATCATCTTACACGGAGTATTCCCAGCTTGCCGGTTGCTCCAAAAAGAATTACCACTATGGGGACCTGGTTGGCAAAACAGGTCTGGAATTGATTTATGAGGAGGATTTAAAAGGTAACAGGCCGGGACAGGCGGTGAGGGTTTTCAAGGACGCTGCAGGCAAGCTGCTCGGTGCCCCGGGTTTTGAACTGGAGGAGCAGGCGCCGGATAGGGACAGGTGTGATTTGGTCCTGACCCTTGATGCCCATATCCAGAGGATTGTAGAAGATACCATGGACCGGGGGATTGACTGCGGCGCGGTCGTGGTTCTTGAAGCAGGAAGCGGGGATATCCTGGCTATGGCCGGCAGGCCCCGTTTTAACCCGGCCCACCCGGAACAAAATATTGACGGCACGGTTGCGGGCGGTTCTTTTGATCACTGCAGGGCACTCTACCAGCCGGGCTCTATTTTTAAAATAGCGGTAGCCGCGGCGGCTCTTGAAACAAGGCCGTCCATAATGAAAAGCCGCTTTACCTGCCATGGAGCAAATGAGAACCTGATGTGTTGCTGGAAAAAAGACGGACATGGCGATATTGATTTTCCACGCGCCTTCGCCCAGTCGTGTAACCCCGTCTTTGCCGGAATTGGGCTAGATCTGGGGGCAGAGAGGCTAATAGAATATGCCCGGCGGCTAGGCCTGGACAACCAGGACATTACCGGTTATCCCATAGATTATGACGGGCGTCAGGACCTGGCCTTGATCGGAGAACCCTATAACCTGGTTAACTGCAGTATCGGCCAGGGTCCGCTGCTGGTCACGCCGCTGCAGGTGGCGGCCATGACTAACACAATTGCTTCAGGCGGGATATACAGGGAGCCGCGCCTGGTTAAGGAAATCCGCGGCGGCAACGGCGTTGTTAAGCGGGAGTTTTATTCAGACCCCGGCAGCCGGGCCGTGTCACAGGGCACTGCCGAAACGCTGTGCCGCCTGATGGAACTGGTTGTTGACGAAGGTACCGGGACAGAGGCGGCAGTAGCAGTAAGCGGTAGTGCCGGCAAGACGGGTTCGGCACAAGTGGGAAACGAGGGGGAGGAAACAAATGCCTGGTTTACCGGGTATGCACCCCGGAAAAACCCCCGCTATGTGGTCACTGTACTGGTGGAGGGCGGCTCCAGCGGCGCTGAGTCCGCCGCCCCAATTTTTCGTGAAATAACGGAAAATATACTCAAACTAGATTAGTCCAATGCCTGGTTTTAGTTTCGAAAAGCGAAATTCCTACGATCAAAGCCGGCGCAGTGAAAAGCCCACCGTTAGGTGGGCTTTTCAGGCGTGGAATGTTTATCATTTTCAGCTAGATTAATTTTTCCAGCTCGCTTTTGTTAAAACCTACGACCACATGTTCCCCCACGGTTATCGTCGGCACAGCTAGCCGGCCTGTTTTTTTAACCATTTCATCACGTGCGGCCTCGTTTTCGGCAACATTTAACTCCTGGTATTCTACTCCCTTTTGTGAAAGAAACTCCTTCACGTGGGTGCAGTGCGGTCAGGTTGGGGTTGTGTAAACTATAACACTATTCTGCATGATCCATCCCTCCTATTTATGATTGTTTCTTTATTATTCATATACCTGCAGTTAAATATGCGTCAGCGGCCGGGAACACATTGACATTGCGGGACGATAGCCGGGTTACGGCCTGGTAATGCTGTGATAGGGCGACAGGATATTTACAATGAAAAAAATAATTCAAGGCCAATCGCATTTTCATATGTCCCCACGGTAACATGATAAATAAATGGTTGATTATGGTAACAGGTGGTGCTAAACTTAATAATGGTAAAATTAGTTACTTTGGGCGGGACATGAATAAGGTTTTATTAGGGCGTGAATGTCATATCTGGTGACGGCCACCGTTAAGGTTGTTGAACCGGTCTGCTTCCGGGCTTTGCCGGTTCCACGGAGCAAGCGCGGTACCGCACACTTATTTTGGCACAAGGCGGAACCCGCTGTTGTTGCGAAAAAACCTGTTGACTGGGGTGAAAGATAATGAGGAAATTTCTGATTCTCATCTCTGCTTTGGTTATATTTTCTGTTTATCCTCAGGCATCTCCTGCCGCAACATTGAATAAAACCATTTTTGTGGTTGGCAGTAAGGGTTTCACAGTGAACAATGCCGTTTATCAAATGGCCGCGGCCCCATATTTAGACGGCGGCAGGGTAATGACGCCCTATCAGGGGGTGGCCGCGGCCTTTGGTATTGAGCAAAAAAATATTCTTTGGGACAGCCGGACAAATACAATGAAAATCCATACTGACATCCACGAGTTGGAATTTATTGTAGGTGAAAAGGTACTTTATGTTAATGACCGGCCCCTGCAAATGGATGTGCCCCCTGCCGTAAGGGATGGGCAAATTTTTTTGCCTGTGAAGTGGGTTGCCGAGGCCCTTGGGTATGCGCTGGCCTGGGATGCAAAATCACTGTCAATTTTGCTCGGTCCGCCCGGGGAGCTGCCGTTGTGGAGGCCTCTGCCAACCAATGTATTGAATGCAAATGTCAGGGCTTGTGAATTTTCCAGTGACGCCTTGTACGCGGTAAATAAGCTTTCTTCCAGCTCCATTGTATTTGTTGGTGAGTACGCCAATGTCTTTAACGCCGGGGTAGCGGCGCGGTATGCAGACGGGTATATTTTGGCGCCAAATAGTGTGTTTTCCTTTGATCAAGTGGTGGGAGAGAGGACCGCCAAGAGGGGTTTCATCATCGGGTACGACATTCTAGATAACTTGACCATCGGCGGGGGCGTTTGCCGGACCTCGACGGTTTTGTATCAGGCTGCCCGTGGCGCGGGCCTGGAAATTATTGAAAGACACCCCCACTATCTGCCGGTGCATTACACTCCGGCGGGCACTGACGCCAGTGTCAGCTGGGGGACAATGGACCTGTGCTTTAAAAACAACCTGGGCAGCCCAATCCTAATCAAAGCCGGATTGGAGGAAATGGAAAAAGGGCGCCGCTTATGGGCGGAGTTTTGGGAAAGCAAACCGCTGCCCCAAACCCGGGTGGCAGTTTTAAGAAAGGAACCGGGCGCAGATTACCGTGACAATCTGGAGTCAGTCTATTTAACTGCTGTAACTAAAAACGATATCCTTTATGTTTCGCTGGAACAATTGAGCGATCTCTTGGGCCTGCCTTTAAACACAGGGGAAATAGACGGGATGCCCATTGTAGAACTAGGGCTGAATAATAGTCAGTCAGTTAGGTGCATTGCCAATAACAATCATGCTGTTGTGAATAACAATGAATTTTTGTTGAGCAGCCCGTTTTTATGGCTGCAGGACAGCAGCTGCCGGTTCTGGATCCCGCTTGATGACTGGGCTAAAATGATTGGGGCCGATGTTTACAGAAGCACCGGGACAGGCCCTCTAACGGTGTTGAATTTAAGCGGTGAAAAAATAAACACAGCTGAACCTGTTTCTGCAGAGGCCAAACCGGGTATTGCCCCGGACAGCCCTGTATTAGTACCGCCTGCTGTTGTGCCGGATAAAGCGCGTTAGATGCTGTCAGGCCATTGGCGCTATTGACACATGTTGCCTTTTATGTTAAGGTAAAAAAAACCTGAAAAAATGAGGATAAGCAGGGAAGCCGGTTAAATGCCGGTGCGGTCCCGCCACTGTATGAGCGAGCGACTCTGCATACGCCACTGGTTTAACCCGGGAAGGCGCAGAGAGAGCGATGAGCTTGAGCCAGGATATCTGCTTGTTCTTGTTATCCGCCAGTACCCACGAGCGATGGGAAGGAATAACAGCCTTGTATAATAATCGGTTAAGGCAACGACCTCCGCATCAATGTGCGGAGTTTTTTGTTTCTTAGAAAAGTAACTTTGTGTATAAGTGACCTGCAGGCTTACGTTAGCGGCGATATTGAGCCCTAATTCAAAGAGCGAAATGACTCCGAGGATAAACGAGGCACTGTTTGAGGCGCGTAGCACCGAGTTTGGCCGGGCCCCGGATTTTCCTGCATTTTCGCCTTTTTGTTGATTACAGTACCCGGCAAGGCGGGATTTATCCCCATTACAATCGGGGACATACCTCGACCTCAAAGGAATACCCGTTAGTGAGGTGTGTAGCCGTCCCGCAAAAGAGGCGAACCCGAGCCGCGTTGTAAGCCTGCAGGTCGCCCGAAGGGCGAATTTGTTCTTCAGGAAACTTCGGGGAGGTGTCCATATGGCTGTAATATTGCTGTCTTTTTCTCTCTAGTTAATTAATCGGCAGGGGCGAGCTTTTTGCGACGGATGCAGGGCAATTTCTAAAGAAAGGAATTATAAAGTGATGAAGACAAAATCTTTCAGCCGGCTACTGGCGCTGCCGGCCATGTTGCTTTGTTTTTTAACCTTCACGGCGCTGGCGGGTATATTTGACCGGGCGGACGCGGAGCCGGCGCTGTCGGACCAGGCGGTGCAATACCTGAAAAACGAATATAAGGAAAACGGCGTGATTAACGCGGATATGGGTGTGGGCTCTTATGCCTTCTATATACTAGCCGGCAGCGGGGTGGATGTCAGCGTCTGGCGGCATGATGGGGTAAGCCTGACTGACGCGGTGATCAAGGCGATAGAAAGCGACGTCGCCGAAACCGACCGGGTTTCCGCCAAGCGCCTGGCCCACGACCTGGCGGCGGCGAAAACGTTGGGCCGGGAGAACCTGGCGGACCAGTTGCTCCTGGTATTAAAAAACAGGCAGAACAGCGTGGGGTTTGATCAAATTGGCCCGCTCAGTGTGTATAGCAACATCCCGGCCTTTGAAACGCTCAGCCGGCTCGGCCTGCTCGACCAATTGGATGCCGGCCTGGCTCGAAGCTACGTTCTGGGGATGCGCTATGCCGGGACGGAGGATAGACACCGTGGCAGCTGGGGCTCTGTAGACAACGGGAACTTTTACGCTGATTTTATGGCTGTCACGGGTGCGGTGCGCATGCTAAGCCGCATGGACCCCGGCGGCAGTGACGCAGAGATCCGGGAGGCCGTCAACAGCGGTTTGGACTGGCTTAAAAGGCAGCAGCAGCCCGGCGGCAATTTTATGGCCGGCATGGACGATACGCTAGTCGACACCTGTGATGTGATCATCACCTTAAAAGAACTGGGGATCGATCCCGCTAGCTGGGTTAGCGGCGCGGGCAAGAGTCCTGTCGACTATTTAATGGCTGAGGCGCTGAACCCGGATGGGAGCTTCGGCCAATCACAGAACGTTATGGACGCAGTCTGGGTGCTGTGGGCCTGCCAGGCGCTGGAAGGAAAAGCGGGAGCACAGCCAATGCAGCCGGCGCAGGTTTCACAGCCGGAGCCGGTGGACCAACAGGCGCCGCCGTCATTTACAGACACTGCCGGCCACTGGGCCGAGGAATCTATTTCCCGCATGGCTGCAAAAGGGATTACAGCCGGCTACTCCGACGGTTCCTTTAAGCCGGAGGCGCAGGTGACCAGGAACGAAACAACGGCTATGATGGTGCGGCTATTGCAGCCGGCGCCTGCTTCCGCGCCGGATGTGCAATTGATCAATGATCGTTTTGCCGACGCCGCTGACATTCCGGGATGGGCACTGGACGCCGCCGCCGTGGCGGTAAGGGAAGGCCTGGTCTCAGGCTACCCGCGGCAGGACGGGTCTTTAACCTTTGCCGGCGGCCGGGTGGTAAGCCGCGCCGAGTTCTCGGCGCTGCTGGCGCGGGTTTTGGAAATGAAGCTGGGGCAGATAGAGCCAAAAGCCCTCGATTTTGCTGACAACAGCTTGATTCCGGATTGGGCCGGGCGGTCAGTCGGTATAGTGTGCGCCAGTGGGATTGCCGGCGGTTATCCCGACCGCACATTCCGGGCCGGACAGCCCGTGACCAGGGCTGAGGCCGCTTCAATGATCATGCGCCTGGTGGAGCAGATTGACGGTAAATAGAAAAAGTTTGCGTTATCGTTATAAAATATTGGGGGGTATGGAAAATTGATCAGTAAAGGTTTTTTTAAAAAACTGAGCCTGCTGCTGGCCGTGATCATGGCAGTGGCGGTATTGTGCGGAGCGCCCGGTGTTAAACCGGCGGGGGCATCCGGCGCGCCCATCAACAGCGCCGTGCAGTACCTGGATCATGAATACACGACAAACGGGCTGGCCAATAACGACAATGGGGTCGGTTCTTACGCCTTTTATGTGCTGCGCCAGGCGGGGGTTGACGTCAGTGCCTGGGAACATGGGGGGACAAGCCTGGAGGAGGCGGTAAAAACCGCCATAGCAGGCGACCTTGCAAAAGCTGCGGACCCACTTGTTGTTTCCGCCAAACTGCTGGCCCGGGACCTGGCGGCGGCGGACGCCTTAGGGGAAAATGATCTAGCGGACCAACTGGCGCAGATACTGCAGGCCAGGGAGAGCAGCGCCGGCTTTGACGAAAACTCCTACAGCGATATCCCGGCCTATGACATCCTGGGCCGGGCGGGCCGGTTGAATGTGACAAACGCCGTCTACGCAAAGGAATGCATCCTGGCGGCGCAAAATACAACAGATGGCGATCCGGATCTTGGCAGCTTCGGCGGCATGTATGAAGATGTCTTTTATCCTGACTTCATGACCACGGCCCAGGCGGTGCGGGCTTTGCATTACCTGGATCCGGACGGAAACGACGGTGTGATCCAGGAAGCCATCAACGCGGCGCTGGAATGGCTGAAAGACAGGCAGCAGGCAAACGGCGGCTTTTTAGGATCAGATTGGGATGACCCGGTTACGGACACGGCGGAAGTAATTATCACCCTGGCCGCATTGGGCCTGGATCCTGCCGACTGGCAAAGCGGCGGTAATACGGCAGTCGATTACATGATGAGCGACGCCCTGAACGAAGACGGGAGCTTCGGTACGTCAAGGAACGCCATGGACGCCACCTGGGCCCTCTGCGCCTATAATATGATGGGTATCACGATTTCACCGGATATAACGCTTTCGCCGGCGGATTACTCCGTTAATTTTCTTCAAAATGAATACACGACAAACGGGCTGGCCAATAACGACAATGGGGTCGGTTCTTACGCCTTTTATGTGCTGCGCCAGGCGGGGGTTGACGTCAGTGCCTGGGAACATGGGGGGACAAGCCTGGAGGAGGCGGTAAAAACCGCCATAGCAGGCGACCTTGCAAAAGCTGCGGACCCACTTGTTGTTTCCGCCAAACTGCTGGCCCGGGACCTGGCGGCGGCGGACGCCTTAGGGGAAAATGATCTAGCGGACCAACTGGCGCAGATACTGCAGGCCAGGGAGAGCAGCGCCGGCTTTGACGAAAACTCCTACAGCGATATCCCGGCCTATGACATCCTGGGCCGGGCGGGCCGGTTGAATGTGGCAAACGCTGTCTACGCAAAAGAATGCATCCTGACGGCGCAAAATACAACAGATGGCGATCCGGATTTTGGCAGCTTCGGCGGCGCGTATGAAGATGTCTTTTATCCCGATTTCATGACCACGGCCCAGGCGGTGCGGGCTCTGCATTACCTGGATCCGGGCGGGGACGACGGTGTGATCCGGGAGGCCATCGACGCGGCGCTGGGCTGGCTGAAAGACAAGCAGCAGGCCGACGGCGGTTTTTTAGGATCGGAATGGGATGACCCGGTTACGGACACGGCGGAAGTAATTATCACCCTGGCCGCATTGGGCCTGGATCCTGCCGACTGGCAAAGCGGCGGTAATACGGCAGTCGATTACATGATGAGCGACGCCCTGAACGAAGACGGGAGCTTCGGTACGTCAAAGAACGCCATGGACGCCACCTGGGCTCTCTGCGCCTATAGTTTAATCGACACCCAGTTCTACCTGGATCCTTTGGACAAACCCTTGAATATTGGCAACACGCTGCAGTTTAAAGCTGTCTGGCAGAACGCGGAAGGTTCTTTTGACGTAACGCCGGACGCAGCCTGGACAACAGCCGACGGTACTGTCGCTTCGGTTGACAGCAGCGGCCTGGTCACCGCGCTGGCAGCGGGCAAAACGCGAGTCAATGCCGTTTATAACGGACTGACGGCATCGGCGCAGGTGACTGTGCAGTCATCGTCGCAGTCCGGCGACGGCGGGAACGAAGGGACGGACATAGGTGTAAACCTGGCGGTAGTAGGTCAGGGCAATCAACTGATATACGGTCCGTCCCGTGTATCGATAAACAAGTCAAACAGCTGGGGCCTTACCGCGCTGGGCGCGCTGGACGCCTCCGGCCTGGATTACCAGACCAGCTCATGGTCTTATGGGGATTTTGTGTGCTCCATTGAAGGGCAGGCCAACAGCGGCCTGTCGGGCTGGATGTATACCGTCAACGGTACGGCCCCGGGGGTGGGCGCTGATAAATATACTATTAGCAATCAAGACAAAATCATCTTTTATTATAGTGAAAGCATGGACCAGCAGCCGCCCAAGTGGGACGAGCTGGAAAAACAGCAGCCTGTTAGCGGCGGTGGATCTTCGTCCGCCGGCCAGCCGGAAGCTGCTCTAGACAACGACCTGAACGCCGCTGTTAAGAACGCCCAGGCCGCCGGCCAGGTGGCCCTGGCGGCGAATAATGACGGCGAAACACTGGCTCTTTCCAAAGAGCAGATGGCCAAAGTCAGGGATACCGGCGTGCCGCTGGCAGTGACCATCCAGGGGGCGCAGTTTCTACTGTCGCCGGATTTCCTCAAAACAAAAGAAATTACATCTGAGCAAACGGCAACGATCGAGTTTACAGCACAAAAGCTCAGCAGTGAAGACGCCCGGGAACTGATGAAACCATTCACCACCGGTTTGAAGCTGGCCGGGGAGATTTATGAGCTGAGCATACAGGTCCTGGATAAAGACGGCAAGCCGCGGGACATCGCGCATTTGACCGGCTGCACGGTGCTGCTGCCTGTGCCGGCGGGGATGGAGGAAGCGGCTGCCGCCGGAATGCTGACAGCCTATTATTATAATGAAGAGAGCGGGCAGTGGGAAGAAATCGGCGGCACATACGACCCGGAGAATGAAGTCGTAAGCTTCGATGTCGATCACTTCAGCAAGTACGCCCTGATGGAAACTGTCGCCCAGCCGGTAGAAGAAGTTGTTTTTATTGATATTGTCGGACACTGGGCTCATGCGGAAATTGAGTATATGGCGGAAAAGGGCTTCGTGTCCGGTGTGGGTGAAAAGCAATTTGCGCCGGAGAACAAAATAACCCGGGCCGAATTTGCCTCTATCCTGGCGCGCATGGCCGGGCTGGAACCCAATGCCGCGGCGGCGGGGCAATTCAGAGACGTGCCGGTTGACGCCTGGTACCGGGGCACGGTGGGGGCCGCCGCCGGCGCCGGTTTGGTTTGCGGTATGTCTGAAAACAGTTTTGCGCCGGGCGAGCCGGTCACCCGCGAGCAGATGGCGGCCATGCTGGTCCGGCTGATAGCGGAAAAAGGCGGCGCGACGGACGTCAGCGATGCTGACGCGGACGGACTGCTGACAGGTTTCAGCGACGCCGCGGCAATATCCGCCTGGGCCGGTTCAGCGGTAGCGCAGGCCGTAAGCGACGGTTTGATGGTCGGCCGGGACAGCGGCATATTTGTACCGCTGGGCAGCGCCACCAGGGCCGAGGCCACAGCGGTGCTCTACCGGGCGCTGCAAAAACTGTCCCCGGCCAATGAGGTGGTGGGATGAAAGGCAAGCTGACATATCTTATTGCCGCTTTAATTATTTTGGGCGTGGTGGCCATCCCGGCCATCAGTATGAACAAGGTTTTCAGCCCGGAATCGAAGGGGCGGCAGGTGGCAGGTGACGGCATAAATGGTGGGGGCCCGGGTAACGTGACGGACCAGGGCCTGACTTCCCCCGGATTGGGGGAGATCACCCCCGGATCCAATCAGATTTCTTCCGGATCGGGCCAGACTTCCCACGAAGAAGGACAGATCCCTTCAGGGGCGGCCACCGGGCTAACTGAAACTGCAGCTAAAGAAGGCACAGCGGCTTCCATGCAGCAGCAAGCCGTAGAAACCGGCGCCGCTCCCGGGGAAGCGGCGCCTGCCTCAGCGGAGGGTACAACGGTTTCGCCGCCGGCAGCGGCCGAAAAAAACTGCCCGGTGTGGATTGCCGTGGTGGGCAAAAACAGTGAACAGCTCTTCCAGGCCGGCCAGGTCTTTTTAACGGAGGATAATGAATGGGGGATTAACGCCCTGGGCGCTCTGGAAGCTACCGGCCTGCCCTACGTCACGTCGCCCACCTGGCGGGATTTTGTCTACTCCATCAGCGGGCAGGCCAACAGCGGCGTGTCCGGTTGGATGTATTCAGTGAACGGCGACGCCCCCATGCATATGGCCGACAAACACCCGGTAAAAGCCGGGGACAAGGTAATCTGGTGGTACAGTCACAGTATGGAGCAGCCCCAGCCGCGCTGGGATGAGCTGATCCAGTAAAAGCAAAGGGGCGGCAAATTTGTTTGACAAGCTATATTACCGGGACAAGGGCTTGTTCCTGCAGAGCTTTCACCCGGCCGCGGCCCTGGTGTACCTGCTCGCTCTGCTTGTGCTGAGCCTGCTTTACGACAACCCCCTGTACCTTTTATCACTACTCGCTCTGCTGGCTTTCTTAATCAAGGGAGTAGACGGTCTGGCGGCCTGGGAGGGCTTTTTAAAACTGGGCGTCTTGATGATCCTGGTGATCATGGCCGTCAACCCGCTGGTGATTAGGGCCGGGTCCACGATCATCTGGCACGGCCCCGCTGTGCCGCTATTGGGCAGGCTGGACATTTCCCTGGAAGCGATATATTTTGGGGCCGTGTCCGGTCTCAGGCTGCTGGTGATTTTGAGCATATTCTGCTTTTACAACCTGATGGTCAACCCGGATCGGGCGCTAAACCTTTTTTCCCGGGCAGCCGGCAAATCGGCGCTGATGGTGGCCCTGGCCACACGCATGTTTCCCGTTATGGTCAGGGACCTGAAACGGATCAAAGAAGTAATGGAGCTGCGCGGCGTCGATTTTGATCAGGGCAGCCTCTGGGAGAGGGTAAAAAAATACTCCGGTCTTTACCAGGTGATGCTGTTTTCCTCCCTGGAGGGTTCGATGGAAATAGCCGAATCCATGCAGGCCAGGGCCTACGGCAGCGGCAGGCGTTCGGTTTACAGCCGCAATCTGCTGCGGCCCAGGGACTACCTGAGCATCGGGAGCAGCCTGCTGGCCCTGGCGGCCGCGGTCTGGGGGCTGGCAAACGGCTGCGGGAGTTTCGTTTTTTACCCGGTAATGGATGTCCTAATACCGGACAGCGCCACGCCGGCGGTCCTGGTTATTGTGTTTTTTTACCTGTCTGTGCCGCTGATCCTGGGCGGGGGGTGTAAATATTGCCGCTTTATAAAATCGAAAATTTAACCTATTTTTATCCCGACGCGGAAAAGGCCGCGCTGCAAAACGTCACCCTGGAGATCGCCGAGGGGGAATTGCTCCTGTTGATTGGCGGCTCCGGCTCGGGCAAATCATCGCTGGCCAGGGCGCTGGCGGGACTAATCCCGGATTTTTACGGGGGGCGCATCGGCGGGAAAATTTATTTTCAGGGGCGGGACATGCGCATGATGGACCGCAGGAAGCTGGCCAGGCAGGTGGGTATGGTCTTTCAGGATCCGGAAAAACAGATTGTTCAGACCCAGGTGGAGGCGGAAATCGCTTTTGGCCTAGAGAACCTGGGTTTGGCTAACGAAGAAATGGCGCGCCGGGTGGCCGAGGTGATTTGTTTCATGGGGCTGGAGCGGATCAGCAGGGATTTTACAGCCAACCTGTCCGGCGGGCAGAAACAGAAGCTGGCGCTGGCAGCCGTCCTGGCCATGCAGCCCCACGTGCTGGTACTGGACGAGCCTACCTCCCAGTTGGATCCCGTGGCGGCGGAAGAGATCCTCAACCTGGTCAAGCGGCTGAACGAGGAAATGGGGTTTACCGTGATTATCGTTGAGCAGCGTTTGGAGCGTTGTTACCACCTGGCGGACCGGGTTTTATTAATGGATCAGGGAAAAGTTGTCTGCGACGGGAGTCCCCGGGCGGTAGCCGGCCAAACCATCCAGGGATGCGCGCCTTTTCTGCCGCCGGTAGCCAGGTTTTTTGCCGGCCTGCAGGCGCCAAAGGCGCCGCTGACAGTCAAGGAGGGCAGGAAATTACTCCGCTCCTGTCTAAATGTTAAAGAGACCGGCGGCACAGCGCGTTCTGCTATTGAAACAAGCGTCGCTGCGGAAGGGCGGCCCGCCGCGGAAAACGGCGACGGTTCTACCGCGGGGCCGGCCGGCGGGCGCAGCGCCGTACGCATAAAAAACCTGTGGTTTGCCTACCCGGAGGGTGAGGAAGTTTTAAAAGGCGTCAGCCTGGATATCAGGGAGGGGGAATTCGTCGCCGTCCTGGGCGCCAATGGCGCGGGCAAATCGACTATGCTTAGACTACTTGCCGGCCTGCTCAAGCCGGACCGGGGAATCGTCCAGGTCTGCGGGCAGGACGCCGGCAAAAACGGCTGCAAAGAGATTAGGAAACGCATCGCCTACCTCTCCCAGAACCCCAATGACTACCTTTTTCAAGATACAGTTGAAGATGAGCTGCTCTTTACCCTGAACAATTTTGGTCTGAAGGATACTTCCATAGTCGATGAAATGCTGGAAATGTTCAACCTGGCCCGGTACCGCCGGACAAACCCGCGGGACCTGAGCAGCGGCGAGAGGCAGCGGGTGGCCCTGGCCTCGGTGCTGGTCACTTCCCCCGGCCTGATTGTCCTGGACGAACCGACCAGGGGGGTGGACTTCCGGCTTAAGGCTGAACTGGGCGGGTTTTTGCAGCAGGAAGCGGCAAAAGGCCGCACTGTGATTGTAGTAACCCATGATGTGGAGTTTGCCGCCGAATATGCTACCCGGGCGGTGATGATGTTCTCCGGCCGGGTGGTCAGCGACGGCGGCAAGCACGATGTGCTGGGCAGTTCGCTCTTTTATTCCCCCCAATTGGGCAAAATGTGCCGGGGCATCTGCGAGGGCGTACTCACCTGCAGCGAGGCGCGGCAGCGTTTCTATCCGCTTTTCACTGGCGGCGCGGGCACGGATGAAAACCCGGGGGTGCAGACATGATGGGGACAAACTGGGGCCTGTACATAACCATCGCCGGTGTCTTTTCCATTGCCATGCTGATGCTGGGGATGGAGAAAAAGGCCGGACTGAACGCCAGGCAGGTGTCGCTGATCGCCATTCTGGCCGCCTTTTGCGCCGCGGGCCGGACGGTGACCGGTGTGGCCCTGCTCTTTCTGCAGCCGACCATGTTTTTGGTGGAAATCACGGGGTTTGTGTTTGGGGCGCGGGCCGGCTTTTTTGTGGGCGCGATGACGCCTCTGATTTCCAATATTTTCATCGGCATGGGCCCCTGGACGCCCTGGCAGATGATTTGCTGGGGCCTGGTGGGCATGTCCGGGGCGGCGGTGCGCTACTTGTTTCCCCGGGCCGGATTTAAAACTATTACCGCGCTGTGTTTTGGCTGGGGTTTTTTGTATGGCGCAATCATGGACATCTGGCATTGGAGCGTTTTTACCAGGCCGTTGACCCTCACTTCTTATTTTCTGATCTGGGCGGCGGGTTTCAGCTTCGACTCCCTGCGCGCCGCGGGCAACCTGCTCTTTTGCGCCGCGCTGGGCGGCCAGAGCATTAAAATACTGCGCTACTTCCACAAAAAAATGGACGTCCGTTACCTGGAAAACTTGTGAGGGGGGCAAATCATTTTGCTGATGAAAAAAATACTGCCGTTCTTCATCTCCGCGCTGTTTCTCTGCGCCCCGGCGGGAGACGCCGCCGCCGGGCGGCCGGATGCGGCCGCTCCTGCTGTGGAATGGTCTTATACCTTTGGCCGGGGTGAAGGCCATAATGTGGCGCAGACGAAAGACGGCGGCCTGATTTTAACCGGCTGGATTGATTCGGGCCAGGCCAATACCGATGTTTTTCTCGCCAAATACGACAGCGCCGGCCGCAATCTCTGGCGGCAAACTTACCCGGGCAACGGCTACAACGACAGCCACTGCGTCAGGGAAGTCGCCGGCGGCTATATAGTCGCCGCGGAAACCAAGTCAAAGGACGCCTTCGACCATGACATATATATAGTGCGCACGGACGGCAAGGGCGCGCCCCTGTGGGAAAAAATATTCGGCGGGGCGCGTTGTGACTATGCCTGGGATATTCAGCAGATGAAAGACGGCGGCCTGATCCTGGCCGGCGGCACAGAATCCTACGGCGCGGGGATATACGACGTCTACCTGGTGAAGATGGATTCCGGCGGGGAAACAATCTGGGAAAAAACATACGGCGGGGCGGCTTCCGACTGCGGCTACGCCCTGCTGCAGCTGGGCGACGGAGGGTTCCTCATCGCCGGCAACACGGAGTCCTACGGCGCGGGCAATCCAGACGTTTATCTGTTGCGCACGGACGCCGCGGGTGAGATGCTCTGGCAGAAAACCTACGGCGGCAGCGGCTCCGACTACGGCTGGTCCCTGATAGAAGCGCCCGGCGGCGGGTATGTCATTGCCGGGGAAAAGGAAGCAGCCGGGGAGCAGGGCGCCTGTTTGGTCCCTTACCTTTTGCAAGTGGGTGCTGACGGCGCCCTGCTCCGGGAAAATACATATGGAGACGGTCGCTCCGGCTCATTTTACAGCGCCTGCCGGGTGGCGGACGGCTATGTAATGACAGGCAAAATAGAGTCCGCCGCTGGTTATGATCCGTATGTGGTCAAAACTGCCGCCGACGGCAGCCTGCTCTGGGAGAAAACAGTGGAGGGCGCCGGCGTGGGCAGCGGCTATGCCGTCGCGCCGGTGCGCGGCGGGGGCCTGGTCGTGGCCGGGAAAAAAGGTATGGAAAACAATGCCGGCAGCGAAATATTAATGTTGAAAATAGGCGGGGGCGGCAAGACGAACGGAACATATGCTTGGTCAGTAGGACTGGCTGTGGCGGCGTTCGCCCTAGTCCTGTTTATTTTCCGGCTTATAGCAGGCAGGAAAGTACCGTAGTCATAAAAAAATAAGGGGGGTAATGATTTGAGCAAGGACGGTATTGGGAAAGGTTATGTCCAGGTTTACACCGGAAACTGCAAGGGTAAGACTACCGCTGCGCTGGGTCTGGCTTTCCGGGCGATGGGGCGGGGTCTGAAAACCTATGTGGGCCAGTTTATGAAAGGACAAAAATACGCCGAGCTGAAATCGGCGGAAATGTGCAGTCCGTACATCACTATCGAGCAATACGGCAAAGACACCCTGATCCACGTTAAAAACCCGCCGGAGCCCGCAGACGTGCAGATGGCGCAAGAAGGCCTGGCCAAAGCCAAAAGCGCCATGCTTTCAGGCGCGTACAACATCGTTGTCTTCGATGAAATTAACACCGCCCATTTTTTTCACTTGATCACTACAGAAGAAATGCTGGAGGTGATCAACTCCAAGCCGGACGGCGTCGAGGTAATCTTCACCGGCAGGTACGCGCCGCCGCAGGTCATTGAGGCGGCGGACCTGGTGACGGAGATGACGGAAGTGAAGCATTACTATGAGCAAGGCGTGCCGGCCCGCGAAGGCATCGAGCGTTAAACGGGTATATGGTTGAAAATAAAATATAACAGATTAAAGCTCTTTTAATTTGTAAGGTGACCTGGAGTGATGCGAGTTGTTTAAAGAATTCAGTACGCTTGATCAAGCCATTCCGATCGATGGTATCAGTTGCTATCTGGTTGACGACAGGACCTTCATGATTACTTCCGTCCGCTGGCTGAGGGTCTTGAGCTCCGCGGCCTTTGGCGGAGAGAGGCGGCGGGCCAGGCACATTCTCAACCATACAGTGCGGAAGAACTATAATTGTGATCAGCCGGATCAAGACCTGGCCCGCCTGGCGGCGAAAATAGGCCTGGACGGCGGTGTTGTGGGGCTGATGACAGCTGTAGACGTGAGACAAACAGTGGTGCGCTCGGGAATAAGAAAGGGCCTGGCGGTAGCCGTCGCCTGTACGGCCGGCACGGGAAACGCCTGTGCCGCCGGGATCCCTGTCGAACCCGGTAAAAATGCGGCCGCACCCGGGACGATCAACATCGTGGTCCTGGTTGACGGCAACCTGACCGCGGCGGCCATGGTCAACGCGGTGATCACAGCCACGGAGGCCAAGACCAGGGCCATTTTTCAGGTTGGCGTCCGCCTGCCGGACGGCGGCCTGGCCACAGGCACCACCACCGACGCCATTGTAATCGCCTGCACCGGGCGGGGCAAACCGCTCCCTTACGCCGGGGCGGCCACAGAGCTGGGCTACCTGGTGGGCCACACGGTATACCGGGCAGTGACGCAGGGCGTTAATGACTACCTGCTTGCTGTCGCTGAGGGAAAACCGGCAGGCTGCCCTTAAAAGGTAAAACCGCGGCCGGCCCTGGAGCCGGCAGGTCCAAAATATGATAAAAAACGGGTAAACAGGTATAACCATAGTTTGATGTTTAAGTTAATTGGTTATGGAAGCAGGTGAAAGGCCTGCGCGGTCCCGCCGCTGTAAAAGAGGAGTCCTCCCCCAAAGGCCACTGTCCGGCGCTTGATGGTTGTTTCTGATAATATTCAGAAATAACCGTTGAGTGCGGACGGGAAGGCGGGGAGGGTGATGACGCTTGAGCCAGAAGACCTGCCTGTTTATAACACTGCAATGCTCTACGAAGGATAGGGAGGTGTTTATATAGTGGTTTTTTGCAAGCCCGGTGTTGGTTTTGAGGAGCTTAAGAGGGGCGGGCGGGAGTATCAACGTTTTTGTTTCTGTAGGAAGGAAGCAGCGATGAAAAGCCAGCCTGATGGAAACCATTTAACGGAAAGAGAAGAAAATCTGCTGAGACTGATCCGCAAAATCGAATATGGTGAAATTAAAATAATTGTACAGGATAAGCAGCCGGTAAGGGTAGAAGAGACAAAGAAATCCATAAAACTTTAAAAAAATATTTGCAAATAGACTATTGAAATTCGGCAAACCGGTATGGTAAGATGTTTTAAAAGCAAATATTGTCAGATATGAGATGCGGCTGACCGAACAACGGAAGCGCTTCCCTTCTCAGGGTGGTGCTTTTTTTTCTTTTACATACAACCGAATAACCGGCTGCAGGGCCTGTCCGCGAAAAAAAGCGGACCAACAGGGGAACCGGGTGTAAATCCCGGGCGGTCCGGCCACTGTGAGCGGCGAGCGAACCTCCCGCGAGTCAGGATACCTGGCCTGCAGCGTGCCTGTGCCTTCCAAGGAAAGGCGGGAATTTCTTATGCCGGCGGCGCGCGGTCCCCAGGTGGACCTGCGGCGGCGTCTCTGACTGAAAGAACGCCCCGGTTTTCTTGGGAAAGCCGGGGCTTCATACTTTCTCCAAAGAACAACCGGCGTCAAAGCGCCCGCTTCAGGCATGATCGGCGGGAATAAGCAAGGGGCGCCCCGCAAAGAGAATCTTAAACGTTCCGGCCCGGCCGGGTTTGCCGGAGAGCCGCCGCGCCGGATGAAAAAACTGAGAGCTGAGGTGAAGGCCGTGCAAGAAAACAGCGCCGAAAAAGAACTGACCGAAAAAGAAAAAAAACTTATCGAACTAATCAGGAGCACCGGCTACGGCGAGATCCGGGTGGCCGTCCGGGACGGACAGCCCGTCCTGGTGGAGGAGGTGAAAAAGTCCTTCAAGCTGTAGCAGGTGGAGAAAGAAGCCTAAAATATATCGAATCTTGTCGAAAGAATTGTCTATGTTTTTGCAAATAAAGCATTGTAATCAGGAAAATAATGTGATAGCCTGTAACCAAAGCAAACATTACCAAATATGAGATGTGTGCTGACCGAACAACGGAGGCGCTTCCCCTCAAGGGGTAGCGCTTTTTTTACAACCGAATATCATTTCGAGTGTCTCCCCGGGCGCGCGGCCCGGGGGGAAGAATAGGGAACCGGGTGAAAAACCCGGACGGAACCGCCGCTGTAAGCGCCGGGGCCGCGCCCGTCGACGAAAGTCGGTCACTGGGAAACCGGGAAGACAGGGCGCCGGCCGCAGGAGATTTCTCCCCGGGCGCGAGTCAGAAGACCTGCTCGAAAATGGCCCTGCCGCCGGCAAGCGGACGACAGGGCCGGCAATGTGG
>CAYMJG010000048.1:0-3798 GCA_964390855.1 uncultured Eubacteriales bacterium
CGGCCCGGGTTATGTTGAAGGTTTACCTCGACCGCCGGTTTTTGCGCCTGGTGACTTCATTTGCCGAGGATGCGGCGCAGGCCTTTGGTATGAATGAGCCGGAGGCCCTCAAGCTGACCCTGGCCGGCGAAGAGATTTTCGCCTACCTCTGCGGGGCCGGCCGCACCGATGAGGAGCTAACGGTAGAGGCGGAAAACGGCGGGTATTATGTACAGCTCAAATTTTTATTTAAAACCGATCAATTCGACTTGAGGGCCTTGAACCTGACCTCTACGGTATCGCTGGGGGACGCGTCCAGCATGGATGATATGGGTCTGCTGATTGCCTCAAGGTTTGTTGACGATTTTCGCTTTTCCGAGGACCCGCGGCACGGCCCTGGTTTGCTGCTGATCAAAGAAAAATTCTACCCGGCGCCGGACGGCGCGCAGGTACCGGAAATTAGCCCGGTGAAGGAATTTCACATTGAGTCTCCTGGCCCGGAAAACCTCAAACTCTTTTCCCGCCTTCTGGCTGTCCACTATCCGGACAACCTGTACATAGAATCTTTTCGCCGCCCGGGCAAGGTTGTGGATATGGTGGCGGGCGGGGAGTATGGGGCGGCGCTGGCGATTGGCGAAAAGGACCGGGTGGCCGGCGGTGTACTCTGGCGGCGGCTCGGCGCCGGGACTGTGGAATTGTTCGGCCCCTACCTGTTCGGCAGGCGGGCCGGCCTGGGGCTGGCCGAGGGGCTGGTTGATTTTTGCATCGGTCAAATTGCCAGGACGGACGCCGTCGGCCTGATCTGCCGCTACGCCACCCCCGAGCTGCCGCGGGGTTATTTTGAAACCCTGGGGACGGTTGACCTGGTCCGCCGGGATGGATCACCGGCGCCGCAGACCGTTTATTACCGCGAATTGCGCGAAGATCCGGGCTGCCGGGTGTGGGCCCACCCCGCCCTGGAGGGTTTTTTGCGTAAGGAATACAACAGGCTTTTTTTCACCCGGGATATACGGCTGGCCGGACATGAGGGAGAGCAGCGCCCGCCCCATTCCATCTTTGCCCCGCAGTTTGACCGGGCCAACCGCCAGATCACCTTGCGGCCCATCTGGGACGGGGCCGACGCGGCCGCCAACCTGGCCGAACATGTCAAGATCCTGAGCGCTGAAGACCTGCCGAATATTTTTTTCGAGATCGACCTGGACAGCGCCTGGCAGGCCGCCCTGACTCCGGCCCTGCTCGCCAACGGCTTTTTGCCCCGGTTGGTGCTGCCTTACGGCGGCAGGGCCGATGTGGCCGTCTTCCAGTACCGGGGAGGCGACTAGGTTATGCCGCTTATAGCCCTGGAAAAACTTGTCCCGGAATATGTTAAAAAATTTGAGGCTTACATACCGAGCAAACCGGACCCGGAATTAATGAAGCTTTACGGCTGCAAGCGCCTTTATCGTCTCAATAACAATGAAAACCCGCTGGGCCCGCCGGCCGCGGCTCTGGAGGCGCTGAGCCGTTTCCAGCCGGCGGGCGCCGCCATCTACCCCAGCGGCGACTCCTACTACTTGCGGCAAAAGCTGGCGGCGGCGCATGGCCTGGACGCGGACCAGTTCCTGGTGGGCAACGGCGCCAACGAAGTAATTGCTTTTGTGATCAAGGCCTTTTGCCAGGAAGGCGACAATATCGTTACCGCGGACAAAACCTTTGCCGTTTACGAATGGGTGGCGGAATTTTCCGGGTTCCAGGCGCGCCTGGTTCCTTTAAAAGATTTTGCCTTCGACGACCGGGGCATGCTTGCCCGCGCCGACGAACGGACTAAAATCTTTTTTATCTGCAATCCGAACAATCCCACCGGGACTTACTGGGATGAAATAAGGCTGCGGCGTTTTTTGGACGATGTGGCGGGCCGGCAAATTGTCGTCATTGACGAGGCTTACTGTGAGTTTGTGGAAAGTGACGACTTTCCAGACGGGATCAAGCTTTTAAAGGAATACCCCAACCTGATTGTATTCCGCACTTTTTCCAAGATGTACGGTTTAGCCGGGCTGCGTATCGGCTACCTGGCCGGAGGTTTGCAAGTGGTGGACATCGTGCGGCGTACCTGCGTCGTCTACTCGGTAAACACCCTGGCCCAGGAGGCGGCCGTGGCCGCCCTCGGCGACGACGGCCACATCGGGCGCACCCGCCGGCTGATCAGGGCGGGAAAGGCTTATCTGAAAAAAGAGCTCGACGCCCTGGGCCTGGAAAGCCAGGTAGGGGAGGGGTGCTACGTGATGATCAAGCTGCCCATGAGCGACACTCTGGCCTACCGCAAGCTGATGACCCACGGTGTGATGATCCGCAGCATGACCGGGTTCCGGTATCCCAACTGGATCAGGGTCAGCATCGGCGCGGGCGAGGCCATGGAAGCCTTTGCCGGCGCTTTGCGGAAAATCCTCGGTTGAAAGGAATGGCGGCGGTGGTACAGCCCGATAAATTGTTTTCCAGAGAATTTTTAGCTTTAAACGGCATATCTTTTCTGATCATTTGCAATATGGCCGTGTTTTTTCAGTTTTACCTGTACCTCTATACCCTGCCCATTGCGCCCGCCTGGTTCGGCTTTCTTATTGCCGTGTTTTCCGTAACAGGTTTAATCTTGCGCCCCTTTATCAGTCCATTTCTTCATGCCGGCAACGCCCGCTGGTGGATATTCGCCGGCGCCGCGGGGGTAATTATTTCCCTTTTCGGCTACAACCTGGCCGCCGGCCTCTGGACCATGTCCCTGGTGCGGGCCGTCCACGGCATTGCCTACGCGCTCCTCGGCATCGCCGTCAACGCCAGTATGGTCGGCCTGATCCCGCCGGCCAAAAGCGGCCAGGCTTTCGGGTTGATCACGGTAGTGATGCTCCTGCCCTTTGCCGTGGTGCCGCCTGTTTTGGGCGTGGCTACGCGCCTTTTGGGAGGATTTGTCTCTGTCCTGAACCTTTCGGCGGTACTGATGCTGCTGATCTTTCCCCTGGCTCTGCTGGTCAAAGCGCCGCCCGGCGGACAGACGGACCCCTCGGGACGGCGACCCGGTATGGCCGATCTGGCCGAAAACCTGAAAGACCGCCGGATCGTGGCGCTCCTGCTGGTCATGCTCCTTTTGTACTCCGGCTACACACCCGTGTTCTTTTTCCTGGAAGGTTACGCGCAAAAAATTGAGATAGCCAACCCCGGCCTTTTCTTTACCCTTTCCACGTTCAGTGAGATTGGTGTCCGGCTTTTGGCCGGATCCCTGTTTGACCGGGTGAGCAAGGTACGCCTGGCTACAGGTTCTCTGGCGGCTGTAGGCCTGGGCTATATAGCCCTGGCGCATTTATCCGGACAGGTCCTGTTCTACGCTCTGGGCATCTTCCTGGGGCTGGGCTGGGGCGTGGTCATGCCCGTGCTCAACGCCTTGATGTTCGATATATCACCGGCGCACTTAAAAGGGCTGAATACCAACCTGGGCGTGCAGATGTTCCAGGGGGGGTTTTTCGTGGGCCCCTTTATCGGCGGCCTGGCTCTGTCACACGGGGACTATAGGTTTCTTTACTACCTCTGCGCCGGGCTGACTTTCGGCGCGATTGCGCTGATGCCTTTTTTGGCCGGTCAGTCCGTCAAATTGAAACAAGGGCATGGCGTGGGTCAAATAAATAATTAAGGAGGCGCCCATCGTGGATGAAAAAAACGTTGAAGTAAAAGAAAATGAGTATTCTGTTGAGCCGGGACAAAGTTTTGAGGTAGATCTTTTCAGACCCGCAGACGCAAAAGGAGTGGCTCGCCTATTCCAGGCGGTCTACGGCGACGGCTATCCCATCAAAACATTTC
>CAYMJG010000048.1:3898-20336 GCA_964390855.1 uncultured Eubacteriales bacterium
TATTCGGCGAAAGCAAAAAGGCTCCTGGAACTGGTGCGGGCAGACTGGGAAAATGTTAGTGGAAAATGAGTTAAAGGAACGGTGAACAACAAATGAAAAGACATTTAGACAAGAGCGGGTTGGGGATCGCGGCGGTTGTTTTAATATTCATGTTTTTAACCGTTCTGCCATGCGGCGCCGCACAGGTGGCCGGGGTGGCCGCCGACAACGGGCTGCAATTAACTCTCAAATATTTGACAGAAACGCAGCCCTTTGCAGCGCAGAGCTGGGACCGTATCTATAGCCAGGCTTTGCGGGACGCCATGTTGGCCACAGAAAGAAATATCAGCCACAGCCTTGTGCCGATTGATCCGGCAAATAAAAATCTCATCTGGCGGGACGGCCGCGTCCTGGTGGTGACCTGGACCAAATACCCGGACAGCTACCCCGCGGGCAAGGAGGTAACCACCTACTGGGGAGACACCTGGGTTACAGCCGCGCCGGATCTCAAAAATTTTATTACCAAAAACAATTTGTCCCCGCTGGATACCCTCAGGTTGGAACAGCTGCTGGGACTTCCGCCGGCCGGCGGCAACAATAGCTTTGCGGAGCTCTGGGTGAAGCCCGCGGACCTTTTTCGCCCAGCGCCGGACAGCGAAATAAACGATAGCGAGGCCGGCCTGGCGTTTAATGATCCTGTATCCGCCGAGTATAAAACCTGGTTCAACGACAGTATCCTCTCCTTATATTTTGGCGATAAAAAATACCCCTGGACCAGACTGGGCTACACCTATGACTGGGGGAACCCGCGCAGTAAAATCGGCCTCAGTGAATTTGTGATCAAAAAAGGCGCCAGTGTAATCGTTAACTCCCTGCAGTCCAATGAAGAGTACATAAAACCGGCGCCAGGAGCGTCAGGCTTCCCCGTGTCCGGCGAGGTTCAGCCCGCGTCCTTTGACCCGGAAAGAAGGATGCTGCTGGATACCGTTTTTCAGGTATCGACCATCAATGCGCTGCTGCTGGGACTTTACGACGGGGTGATAACCTGCGGGGATCTGAAGGATCAGGGAAATTTCGGCATCGGTACCTTTGCCGGGCTGGACGGCGAGATGGTGGAACTGGACAATAACATCTACCAGATCAAGGCCGACGGAAAGGTTTATTGTCCCGGAGATGAAGCGAGATTGCCCTTTGCCACCGTGACTTTTTTTGAAACGGATAACCAACAGCCGGTGAAAAACATAAACAGTTTGGACAGCCTGCAGCAGACACTGGACAAAATGATCGCGAACAAAAACTATTTTTACGCCATCCGCCTGGACGGGGAATTTAACTGCGTCAAAACACGCAGCGTGCCCGGACAGGAAAAACCGTACCCGCCCCTGGCGGAGGTAACGGCAAGCCAGCCCACCTTTGAATATAAGAATATCAGGGGGACCATTGTGGGCTTCTGGTGTCCCCAATACGTTGAGGGCATCAATGTACCCGGCTATCACCTGCATTTCATCAGCGAAGACCGGACGCAGGGCGGTCATCTGCTGGAATGCCGGCTAGCCGAA
The DNA here is from genome assembly GCA_964390855.1 of uncultured Eubacteriales bacterium. GTDB lineage: Bacteria > Bacillota > Desulfotomaculia > Desulfotomaculales > Pelotomaculaceae > Syntrophopropionicum. Next base: position 5,437 of record CAYMJG010000048.1, read on the forward strand.
GGACTGGTAAGGATCGATAGCTCGGCGGACTTTCACATGACTATGCCGGAAGGGGATGATTTCAGCAAGGCCGACCTGGCGGCTGAGCGCGGCGCTGAAATAAAAAAGGTGGAAAAGTAATTTCGAAATGATGATGCGCACAAAATAATATAAGCCCTTTATGGGCTTATATTACTACTGGACCATAATTTCCAGCGGTATCTCATCGTCAATTTCCCCCGGATAAGGATCCAGATAGGTTATTTGCACCTTGTCGCCGGCCTGCGCGTCCCCTCTGCTAAAACCTTCTTTGTCAACAACCCGGGCGCGGTCATAGTAGTTGAACCAGCCCGGCTTGCTGGCGGAGGATTTGCCTGCCAAATACAGGCGCCTGCCGTCAAACTTTTCAATTTTCCCGGAAATGCTTTTCACCTCAAGCATGGTGGCTTTTTTGAGCTGACCGTCACCTACCTGTACATCCAAAAAGGCGCCGGGCTTGAGGGAGGCAAAACTCTGCGGTGCATCTTTTTTATACAACACCGCCTCCCAGCTCAGGGGCAACAGCCTGTCTTCGCAGCTTAGGTCGCAGAGTAAAAGTAAATTTTCCTTGCCCAGAGCCAGCGACTTCACCGAGCCCCTAATCGTTTCTAAAACTTCAGCGGTTTCCTTGCGCTGAAGCAGGTTTATCCAGAGGACCTGCTTGCTTTTGCCCAGAATAATTTCCGCGCGCCGGCCCGCCGCCTGCTCAAGGGATTGCTCGCCGCCGTCTCCGCAGCAATAGGCGTCCTGAGCCACCTTGAATTTTTGTGTCCCGGCGGGGGTGAGCAATTCAAGTTCCCCGACCCCCTTTGTGGTGTCTATGCGGGAAATCATTCCTGTGTAATGCCGTTCCTGAGCCATCTTAATCCAGCCGCGATCCACCAGTTCACTAAGGATCACTGTCGCCTCAGCCCGGGTGAGGCAGCCCAGCGGGCGGAAAGAACCGTCCGGATAGCCGGACATAACGCCGGCGGCGGCCAGAGCCTTGAGACAGGCCCTATCCTCCGGCGGCGCCTGCGCTTCATCAGTAAATGTTTGATCAATGGCGAAGCCGGGGGTGGTTTTCTGATCTTCGTCCGCTTCATTTCCGGGCGCGGGCAGCGGCGGCAGCAGATAAAGAACATGGGCCAGCAGTCTGGCCGCCTCCAGCCGGGTTGCGGGGACGTTAAAGTCATAATTGTCCGCGCTGTCGAACCGCACAAACCCTTTATCCACAGCCAGGTCAAGATACTGCTGTCCCCAGGGGACCCTGGGGGCGGCTGAAAGGGCAGCCCCGGCGCCCGGGCGGCTGGAAGAAGAACGCGTCTTGGCCAATTGCTCCGCCTCAGCGTCAAAACCGGCCGACCTGATGAACAGAACCAGGGTTTCCAGCCGGCTGATCTGTTGATCGGGCCTGAAGGTGAGGTCCGGGTAACCTTTAATGGCGTCCAGGGCGGCCAGCCTGGTAATGCGGCTGCCTGCCCAATGTCCCTGCAGGTCATTGAAAATAACCATATTCGCGGCCGGGGCAGCCGTCGCGGAAAACGGCCGCAACAGAATAATTGCCGGCAACGCCAGCAGGAGCAGTACCGGACGGTACAGTTTTTTTAAAAAAATGGCCTGCCGCACCGCTTTTTTATCCATCCTGTTATCCCCCCGAAGATTCCTCAATTTTAATCTTATAAAGGCTTCCCTTATCTGTCGCCACATAAAGGACCCCGCCCGGTCCCGGCAGGGGCCGGCCGGTCACCTTGCCGTCCAGGGCCAGGTCCCAGTCCAGCCGTCCCCGGGGGGTTACCGCCAGCAGGCGGGCGTCATCGGCGCCCAGGTAAACCCAGCGGCTGCTTTCGTCGACAGCCGGGGGCGCCAACGCTTTATTCATCGGCACGCTCCATACTTCGGAGCCGTTGGTCAAATCCAGAGCAAACAGCTCATTGCCGGCGCAAAAATAAAGCTGTCCGTGGCCGGAGGGCGCAGGCGCCGTCAGGTCATTGCGCCCGATTGAATAACTCCAGCGGGGACTGCCGCTCCCCGCGCTGTCGAAAGCGTAGACCTTTCCCCGGGATAAACGGTCGATTTTAGCGGGGTTCACGGTGACATAAAGCCGCCCGTCGGGGCCGGCCGCCAGATTCACTGTTTTTATATCCCCCAGCGGGTAGCGCCAGAGGATTTTAGCTTCCCCGCTTATCGCCAGGAGGCTGTAGCCCTGGCCTTTTTTGCCTGTGACAACAAATACAGCCTGGCTGTTGCCGGCGCAGGCCATTATTTCCCGTTTATCATCTGTCCGGGCGCCGTTCATGTTCCGGTTGTCATATTGCCGCATCAGCCACTGGTAGCGGCCTTCCGCGTCAAGGGCATACAGTCCCGACGGCAGGGGCAGGTACAACAGGTTGCCGGGGCCTAAAGCAACCATGGCGCTCTTGCTTTTATCCCCGTAAACGGTAAAATTCCAGCCGTTGCTTCCATTTAGCTTGACTTCCTGGATAGACGCGGCGCCCGGAAAGAAAATAGATCCCCGCCCGTCAAAAACCGGCAGGCCCGTTTTGCCGCCGGTCGAAACGGCAGCCTCCCACAGTTTCCGGCCCTGATCATCCACCGCCGCCAGCTTGTTTCCCGACGGCAGGTAAAACAGCCCATTGGGGCCCAGAATAAGATCGGTCGCCTTGCCCAGGCGCGTTGTCTGCCAGACTATCAGAGGTTTAGTTTCACCATATCCCTCGGCGCGGATTGCCACGGCGGCCAGTAAAAAAAATACTGTCAAAAAAGGTATTAGTATATTCCGGCGCATTTATTTCATCTCCCTGGTTCCTTTTATTTATATCGGCCATACAGGCGCACAACTTGATGAAATTTAAAAAAATAATAGTAAACCACGGATATACCCAGAGCAAGGCTACTGGTATAATTAACAAAATATTGACAAATGGGCTCTGTATTATCGGTATCTGAATTTCTGATCGAGGTGTTAATTTTATGGGTTTTAAAATTTTGTGGCCTTCATGGCAGTACGACGAGCGGGCAAAGGCCGGTGTGGATTACGCGGATCAGGCAATTGCGGCGAAGTACGATCAGGGGCACGCCAAGTTCCGTGATTTTGAAAAAGACGCCCGGTTAATCATGCAGCGGCTTGACTTGAAACCGGAGCACAAAATAATTGATTTCGGCTGCGGCACCGGCGCCTTCGCTATACCGGCGGCCCGGTCATGCCGGAAGGTCTATGCCGTGGACATCTCGCAGGCCATGCTGGACAGATGCGAAGAAAAAGCCCGGACGGCCGGTATCGCTAATATTGAGACCTGCCGCGCCGGTTTCCTGACCTACGAGCACCGGGGGGCCCCTGCGGACGCCATTGTCTCCGTCGCCGCTCTCCATCACCTGCCGGATTTCTGGAAGGCTGTCGCTCTCAGGCGCATGTACCATATGCTCAAACCCGGCGGCAAGCTGTACCTTTTTGACGTGGTGTTTTCCTTTCCGGTTGAGTCCTGCCGGAGCGAATTGGACAACTGGGTGAACGAAATGTACGAAACGGCCGGCCGGGCCATGGCTGAGGAAACCGTTATCCACATCCTAGAGGAGTACAGCACATTTGACTGGATTATGGAGGGAATGCTTGAACGGGCGGGCTTTAGGATAGAACAGAAGCTCTCAGAGCTACCTAACTGCCTGGCCTATGTGAATGTCCGGCTGTGAACAGATGTGTCAAAGGTGTCAACAACCCTCTGACATTTTGTGGTAGTTTATAAGTCTGTCGCAGAAAAGGCAATTCTCCATCACTTCGCTTCATATTCATCTCTTTCCCGACAGCCGCAATAATTCTCCATGATCGCCTGCAAGGCATTAAGGTTGCTGGAATGGGAACGTTCAATGATTGCATTACACCGCTTAGCTTCCAATACAGCAATTTCCTTCATATTGTGTGAAACCGTATTTGTAAGCATCCTCGCGGGCGGTTTTTTCATCCACGCCCAACCTGATAAACGTTTTGTGCCTTGAGTGAAGCGAAAGGAATGGAAATAACCATGAGCTGCCCTTGGGTTTTTGACCCGCTAATACCCGAACACAAATACAAAAGGCTTCTTTTTGAAAAGCATTATATGTTGCTTTTTCAGGTTATCGGGAAAAATGTGTTTGTTGATGCGATGGTAGATTGTCGGCGGGACTGCGCCTGGCTGCTGTAAAATTGAGAACAACAAAGATTTCAGTAAAGCTCATTGTCATCCAGACAATGGAGTTTAAATACCCGGACCAAGATCTTTTTTATAAAAAGTTTTGGTACGGTTATGAGCTGTGAAACCATGCTGCGCCTCGGCAGCAGACGAGCAGGGTAAGTTTTCGGCTACCGGGCGCCTCGAATGGTTTGCGGCCGATTGTGAGCAGAATCCGGGTTTTTAATGAAAGCAATTTCCCACAGCTTTCTGGAGGAGGCCGGCAGGGCGCGCAGGCCGTAATAGTCGTCTTTAAACACATCACCCACGCGTTCGGCGCCGTATTTTTCAAATAGCCACGCTCCCAGTCGCCATAGGTTAGTACGGTTTTAATCACAAATTTATAGTTTTTTTGCCCGTCTATTGCTTCAAAGATATAATTGTGAAACAATGGGGCCAGGCTAATATAGCTTAGCCAGGCTTCTTCCGGTATTTCGGGAATCGGCAGGACGGCAAAGCGGTAAAAAACATGCTTTTTACCGCCGAATAGCGACTGCATCAAACCTTCTTTAGAACCGAAAAAAAGATATGCCGCTCCTCGCCTTTTTTCCTTCTGCGGCCGAATGTTTAATCTGAACACCCTTGTCTCCGTTGTCGTCCTCCATCACAAATAAACGTTATGGGTTCCTCAAAGTCTTATCATGTTCTCCAATATTCCGTAATAAAATGCCGTCTTCTGTATATTCCCAGGTCATGCGAATTTCCATGGTAACACTCGCCTCAAATATACGATCTTGCCCTCGAATTTTTTTAGTGCGAAGCGAAGGATGGCGAGGGTTCTCCATCAACAGCTCAAGTTTTTTCTTCAATGCTCCTCTTACTTCTGGCGGAAGTTGTTTAACCTTATCAGCAAAAAGCTCAGAGTAGTATAGGTTCATTGCTCATCCAATCCTAACCCTTTCAATAGTTCCTCTTTGCTTTTAGCCGTTTTCACCCGGCCTTCCCGTATTTGTTGTTCGACTTTCAGTTCATCAGCTTGCCATTCTTTAGAATAAAACCAAATCTGATCCCGGGGAATAATGGCAACGGGAGTAATAATTAAACAACCATCCTTCTCTTCTACTTCCAGCTTATCGCCAGGTTTGAGTTTGAGTTTTTTTACTAGTTCACTAGGAATTGTCACCTGTGATTTCTGTTTTATTTCTACCAGCATGTTCATCATCCCCATATAATAAAGTTTAACTTTCTTACTTTATTATATTTTAACTCGCTGAAAATATCCACTACTTATTGTAGCAAAATTGAAAGCCATGGCGGTTAAGAAGCTGTGGCTTTTTTGTGTAAAGTAGTGTATCTTTAAAACAAATATTGGGTTATAAGGACTATGTAGACAAATGATCAACAAAAATAATTTTTTTGTATTTGCAGTTACCCTGATGTCCCTGACACTGGTCTTTATCAATATGCCCCTGCTTCTCCTTATTGCCTTGAGGAGCAATGACAACCTACCCGGATATATTTTTCCTGAAGAGCATTTTGATTTTTTTATCGTTTTGGTGGGGATATTCACCGCTGTTTTAATTGGGCTGTACGTTGTTGCCGTCAGGAAATTCGGGGAATATGTGGAAACGGAATATGAAGCGAAAAGAGCTGTGGAAAACTTAAAGCAGATCAAACAGCTGGTCGATTCCTCCAGGAAACAGAGACATGATTTCTACCACCAGCTTCAGACGGTTTACGGTCTGCTGGAAGGCGGCTTTTTTGACAGAGCCATTGTACGTTATTGCCTGCGCCAACAGGGGCGACCCAATCGCCCCGGAAATCAGAGAAAACATCTTCAAGCCGGATTTCACAGCCGGCGTAATTTCGGCAACCCAGTTTTGGAAGGCCAACCGCGACAGCGGCGCGCAACGCAGTGGAGCGGCCTTGACCGGTACGCCAGGCCGACAGAGCCCGGGCAGCCCGAACTTCGTCCATCTTTCGGGGCCGTCGGCCGGGCGTCTTCATAGGCGCATACCGAGTCAAGGCTTGGCCTGTACTCTTACAATTAAGGGAGGGGTTTAGGTTTGAAAGAGGCTTTTGTTATGCTGCTATTTATTTTGATGGCGATTTTCGGCTTCCAATCTGCGGTTTTCGCCAACACGGTTACGGAGGCCCCTGAACCGGCAAAGGTAAAGATATTGCTTGATGGGAAAACAATCACCTTTGACGGGCAGCCGGTAATTCTCAACAACAGGGTCCTGGTGCCGCTGCGCGAGATTGCGGAACGGATGGGGGCCAAGGTTGCATGGTCCGAAGACTTTTTACGGGCCGAAGAATTAGGAAAAATAACGGTAAGTAAAGACAACAACGGAGTTCTTTTTACTGTTGGGCAGGATGTTGTTCTTGTAAATCGGCAGAAATTCTATATGGACCAGGCGCCGGTCCTTCTGAACGGCCGCACATTTGTGCCCGTCCGTTTCGTCGCTCCGGCACTGGGGGCAAAAGTGGATTGGGACGAAGAGAGCCAAACAGTATTGATATAGTAATAAATATACGGGAAGGGGATTATATCGCCTTGGAGGAGCGGGATGGAGGAATTTTTATCAAACCCGTTGCCTGGCACGATAAAAGCCAGGAGTATTTTTGGTCTGAGGTTTGGCAGGAAAAAAATGAAGCAAAGCGCTGACGCCTTAAAAGAAGGACGATACAAAAAATTTTCCAATGCCGACGATAATTCTAACCGACCCTTTTAATAACGACTTTCGCAAGCTGTCACCTGCCGAACGGAAGCAGGCTGGAAAAACCCTGCGTTTTATGGCTATAAATCCAAAACATAATTTACTTAAGATTCACTGGATCAAGGGTACAGGGTTTTGGAAAGTTTATGTTAACAAAGGTATTAGGGTTGTTTTTGAGCAAAACAGCAATACGCTGATACTTTACGCTATCGGATACCATGACATTTTGTGAAAAATATAGATCGGTTTTACTGCGTCCGAGATTTCGCCGGCCATAAAGCGGATGTTGAAAAAGTCCCGGTGTTTTCACCGGTCCCTCCCTCAGGAAGTAATATGATTATCAGCTGTTTCTTACTGTAGCAGCAACTTTACAAATTATTTTTTACCGCCACTCAATGAATTAAGCAGCCTTTTGTCCGCCGTAAAAAACTCACACGCCTCATTTGATTGCTTTGCAACCACTTCCGCCAGGGCCAGATACGCTGAGTCGTAAAGGGTTGGGAGTCTTTCTTCCGTGCTGATGCGCCATGCGGTGTCCATCACGTCCTCTTCTTCCATATAGATAATGTTTTTTAGCCGCCTGAATATGCGCCAGGATTCTTCCGCTTCCTCTTCCGTGATTTCTTTTCTCAAGGCCTTCTGTCGCAAGACGCTTCCGACTTCAGACCACGCAAAACCGGGCAAAACCACGGCTAATTCATTTGCCGCTATTTTTTCCATCAACTCCGCCGCCGCGTCGCTTCCTTCTTCCCACGTGAGCAGCTTTATTACAATTTATATCTTCCCGTAGCTGGTTAGATAAATCTATTTATGTACTATTTTTGGTGGCAATCGCAAACCCGTCTGTATAAGATAATAAAAAAGGGTGAGATAAATGTTGGAGGGCAATCATCGGCATTTTTACAAAGGGTTTACATTTTTCCAAAATGACCACTCCCACAGGTTCTCAGGATATTCGGACCGTGTTATAAGACTGGCTCAAAATCACTGCCACCGAATCTTGGTTGTCTGTGAATGTGAGAGACGCGGCGGTCATGACCATTTAATAGAAATTACAACCGGTATTGGAGTTTATGACAAACATGGACGTCATCATCACCGTTTTATCGGTGAAACAAGGCCAAATGGCAGGCCCATGCACAAGCACCGCTTCGAAAAAGTCACATCTCAATCTGTTGGTTATTACTATTAATGCTCAAAATATGGATTTGTAAACAACCCTGTAATAGCATAGCCGGGTATGACAAAAGAACCTTGATCAGCCGGTACAAATCTAAAGAACACAGGTATAGATTCGCCCCTTTGTAGTGTAAGAAGGGGTGTTTTTTTGTTTTCGCAACGCCTGCCCGCCGCGTTACTGGATGCGGTTTTGAGCCCGTATTAACGCCAATGTTCAATACGCTGCCGCAAGGCTAGCTTGTCAGATTTTACCCGGAGTATGTTGCAAAGCGCCGGTATTGACCTGATTTTTAAGGCAAAAATACCCTAAAAGTTTGCCATTATCGGCCAAAGAATCGTCTGGTATGCAGGAGGTGTTTACTATTTCCGGTTTTGACAGCATTCTACCCATTTACAATGGCCCGGGCAACCGGCAACCGCTGCCGTTGTACGCCGGAAAAGGTGCCGCCCCCCTCGTTGACGAGATTTTAATTATAACTTGTTTCACACCGATCGTTTGTTTAACCCCGATTTCTTCAATGGCCTTTGCTGACAGGGCTGTTAGAGAAAAGATAAGATCTGCTGGTTTGTAATAGCCAGGCAGGAAAATAAAAATTATTATTAGTGCTTTGATTTCCGGACCGGCGAGATGTTTATTGAAAATGTATTTTAAGGGAAACAGGGGGAGGTATCGGTCAGGGTTAAAACTGGGAGATGTCAGGAGATGGAGCGATCTATTAAAGATAATAAAGTGTTAGGGAGGAAAAACCGGATATACCGATGAGGCCGGTCTGTGTCTCGCGAGTCTTGCCAAAGTGGGTAAACAAGAATATGTTTTGGTTACAGCGGGTGCAAAAGGAGATAACCACTCGGAACAGTTTAATATTACCGATGCACTAGCTGTATACGGCAGCATAAGAAAATAATTAAGTTAGAATTGTTAAGTCGGTCGGTTGGAAAGAGTCTATCAGCAAATATAAGAGAAGAATTAGACGGTTTTTTCAAAGATAACCCTGCCGCCAGGGATAGTCTGACCACAGGCACCGTAGGTTTGAAAATCGAAGACCGGATATATATAATTCAATTGGAAACAGTAATCTCAGAGGTGTTTCCACCCAGGACAATGACCTTCATTTCAACCCATTGCCTGAGGAAGACATAGCAAAGCGATCGACCTCATGGAGGCCCTAAAACCTGCTTCGAGAAGACCAAAAAAGAGAAGGACCCGGCGTGATTTTATGACTGCAAAACTTAACGCGTACAATCAGAAAAGAAATTTTGCCAGGACCTTAGAACCCGAAGGCATGACAGAAATGGCCGAAGAGGGTCCGAGGTTTGTCGTCCAACACCATTTGGCCCGCAGAGCTCATTACGATTTCCGCCTGGAATGGGACGGGGCACTACTCAGCTGGGCAGTGCCCAAGGGCCCTTCCTATGATACCCGTGACAAGAGGCTTGCCGTGCAGGTGGAGGACCATCCCCTGGAATACATGAACTTTGAGGGGACAATTCCCAAGGGGGAATATGGCGGCGGAGTGGTCATGATCTGGGATGAGGGGCGCTGGGAACCCTATGGGGATGTGGCTGAGGGACTCCGCGAAGGTATGCTGAAGTTCGTGCTGAAAGGACGAAGACTTAAGGGAAAGTGGGCGCTGGTACGCTGGAAAAGGAAAGCGGAGGAGACCAATGACAACTGGCTTTTGCTTAAAGAAAAAGATGAGTACGCCAAAGCCGGCGACGGGATTTCCCAGTTTACCACCAGCGTCAGAACCGGACGCGCCATGATGGAGATTGAGGAAGGGGAAGACGAAAGGATCACGAGGAACCCCTTCAGCAGTACCGGCGTGCAGCTTGCCAAATTAGTCGATACGGTTCCTGATGGTGAGGATTGGCTCTATGAGTTGAAATACGACGGCTACAGGATACTGGCGTATATTGAAGGCCACAGCGTCCGGCTGATCACCAGGAACGGCCGGGATTATACAACGCGGTTCCCGGATGCCGCTTATTCCTTCATCGATTGGGCTAACGGAAGGGCGATGATTCTGGACGGCGAAATGGCCATCACGGACACAGCGGGTAAGACGGATTTTCAGGCTCTCCAGAATTCTATGAAAAATCCCCGGGCACAAAACCCGACCTATATTGTCTTTGATCTCCTGGCGCTGGATGGGGCGGACCTCCGGGGACACCGCCTGATTGACAGGAAAGAAACGCTGGAAGCTTTGATGAAGGATGTCACCCAAAACCTCTACTACAGCCGGCATGTCAGGGGAAACGGCAGGGAAAGTTTCGCTGCGGCCTGTAAGGCAGGCATGGAAGGGATCGTCGGTAAAAAAGCCGGTTCCATCTACAGCGGAACGAGAAACGCCGATTGGATCAAACTTAAATGCGATCAAAGGCAGGAATTTGTCGTCGCAGGATATACCCTTTCCGATAAAAAGACGAGCGGGGTAAGTTCCCTTCTCCTTGGCGTCTATGAAGAGGGGGAATTCGTCTATGCCGGACGTGCCGGAACCGGCCTGAGCGAAGCGGGCATGAAAGAACTTGAAGAAAATTTTACGGGCATAAAGAGAATGGAGCCCCCTTTCAAACTCGCCCCCAAGCCCAGGTTGAATGAGAAGATCACCTGGCTTGAACCTGAACTGATCGCGGAAATCAAATTTGCCGCATGGACCGAAGATAATCTGTTAAGGCAGGCTAGCTTCAAAGGCCTGCGAATGGATAAGGATCCTAGGGATATAAGAAGGGAAAAAACGGATGACGAAACCCAGCCCTCATCATCCGGGAAAGAAGCGGAGAGAGCCATGGAAGCAAACGCCAACAGCATTATCATCGAAGGAATCAAGATTTCCAACCCGGACAAGGTGATCTTTGAGGACCCTGAAATCACCAAAGGGGATGTGATCCGGTATTACGCCCGGGCGGCGGAGCGCATGCTGCCCTATGTCAGCCACAGGGTCCTCAGCATTGTGCGCTGTCCCAAGGGCATCTCCCAGACCTGCTTTTATAAGAAGCATCCCGGCCCGGGCAGCAAAGGCATCGTCACCATACCTGTCGCGGGCAGTGACGGAGAAACGGGAGACTACTTCTATATTGAGGACAAATCCGGGCTGATCGCCGAAGCGCAAATGGGCACTCTGGAATTTCATACCTGGGGAAGCCGTGTCGACGAACTGGAAAAGCCTGATATCATGGTCTTTGATCTGGATCCGGATGAGGGAATGGATCTGAGCAGGGTGCGCCAGGGTGTGCGGGATCTGAAAAATATTCTCGCCGAACTTTCCTTGAACGCCTATCTCAAGACCAGCGGCGGTAAAGGGTACCATGTGGTCGTCCCTTTAAAACCTGCCGTGGCCTGGGAGGCGTTTCACGATTTTGCCAGGCGCGTCGCCGAAGTGATGGAGCAGAAGTGGCCTGACCGCTATACCAGCAATGTCAGAAAGGTCAAGCGCACGGGCAAGATCTTCATCGACTGGATTCGCAACGGCAGGGGCGCGACCAGCATCGCCCCCTATTCCCTAAGAGCGAGAAAAGGGGCCGGGGTGTCCATGCCCATCGCCTGGGGGGAACTGGATACGGTGGCTCCCGACGGCGTCAATATGGCGGGCGCGCTCCGGAGGATCGGCGGCAACGACCCCTGGCAGGATTTCTTCCGGAATAATCAGCAGTTTAAATGAAAGGCTTTCTTTTCGGCATTGTTTGTCGGGGGAAACATGGTTTGCGGCGTACCCCACTGGCTTAAAGAGGTGTGAAATATGAGCCGACAAGATCATATAATTGCAAATATTAAGCCTTCAACCGCAATCCGGCACGACTATAATTCGTTTTCCAAACTGTGTCATGAAACACAAGCCCCTGTTGTGGTGACTAAGAACGGCGAAGCCGATCTGGTGGTGATGAGTTTCGAGGCCTATCAGAAGATGACGGCACGCCAACAGCTGGGGCAGATGCTAGCGGAGGTTGATCGTGAAATCGCTGCGGATAAGCCTATGCGGGATTTTGAGAACGCCTTTGCAGCGATACAAAAGAGGATAGATAATGCCTAAGAAAATTGTGCTGTCCGAAGCTGCTTATTACGATATCGATAGCATGTTTGCCTACATTTCCCAGGAAGGCAAACAAGCATACGAAGGGTTAGTTGGATTTGCTGGTGGCTGCGGGAGAAAAAGCCCACCGCTAGCTACAGCGTGGGGATCATCAGTATCTCCGGCGGTTCGGACAGGTTAAGGGTATATTACCGGGTTGACGGTCCGGCGTCCGGCGAGGTGACAGCCCAGGCGCCTACCTGCCCGTATGTGTTGATACGTATCCCCGCCAATGGAGCGGCGGTGGAATTTGTGGAAGGAAACCCGTGGTGAGAATAACTCGTTAAACAATTGGACAGAAAGGAATTACTATCATAGATAGAATAAAGATGGGAGAATTATAACTATGAAACGGTGGATTCTGACGATTTTATCGGTTTGCCTTTTACTGACAAACCAGCCGGCTTTGGCCGTAGATGCTCCCTCCCCGTGGGCGCAGGGAGATATTGCAGCGGCTAGTGCTGCGGGCCTTGTTCCGAAAGCTTTTCAAGGTGGCTGGCAGGATAAAATTACCCGGGTGGACTTTTGCAATTTAGTTGTCACTCTGCTGGAGAAACGAGGCTACGATTTCGATGAAAATGACGGCTGGATGTCGGTAGAGCTTGCCGATACCAACGACGGAAACGCAAAAAAGATAAAATTTTTAGGCATTGCAGAAGGCAAGAAAACCGATGACATTGGTACGTATTTTTACCCGGACGACCCCATCACCAGACAGGAAGCAGCAAAAATGCTCTATACCCTGACCCAAATCGGTCTGTCTCCGGTCATTCCTGCCGCTTCCAACGTTCATCTGATCCCCCATGTTTTTGATGACCGTAATTATCCGGCCAGGGTAATGAATAATAATCTGGAATATTCCTACATATCCCCCTGGGCCCGTACCGGCATCGATTTTTGCTGCAACGCCGGCATTATGCTAGGTATAGACGGCAACCGTTTCGACCCAAACGGTACCTATACCCGTGAGCAGTCCTGCATTACCATGCTCCGTATGAGCCAATGGGCAGACAGCGGCGGTGCGTTTTCCAAGGCATCTGACGCCAGGTTTCTGTATTATGATGCCGCAACGGGTCTCTACGGCTATAAGGATGCTGCGGGCAAGGTGATCATACAAGCTCAGTATGCCAGCCCCGATGGCTTTCCTCCCGGCGAATTTACATATGGCTATACAGCAACAAGGCAAGGGGATTCCGTCTCTATTCTAAATCTTAACGGTGAGAAAGTTGCATTGAATAACAAATGGAACGGTATGTTTGACAGCGTTGCGATTTTATCCGGTTCCCGCGCCAGTGTGTATGTGGAAAATTGGAAAACAGGCATGATTCTTTCCCTGCCGGATGGCAAGGTCGTAACTGAAAACAGCATCGCAGCCATGCCGTGCATGAATGGTTGGTATACCTATCGGAAATTCTCACAACAATCCGAAGAACAGGAAAATCCTTTTCAGGATGCTCAAATAGGTTATCTGGACAAAAATGGAGATGTTGTTATTAAAGCGCAGTATGCAACGGCAGGTGACTTCTATGAGGGCGTAGCCGTAGTATTTGAAAAGGGAAGATTAAATCCTTATCTCATTGACGAGGCAGGGACAATCGTCTCAGAACAGTGCGGTATTGACTTTGCAAGATACGAATTCAGCGGTTTTGTCTGGGGGAGATACCTTGTGGTACAAGATAAAAGCACCACTAAACAAGGTGTTATGACATTTGATGGAAAGTCCATCCTCTCCTGTGACAAAAACAACATTGAAATGTCTCGCGACGGACACTTTATAGCAGGCAGCGATACCGGTCCGGGCGGCGGCTTTCTATATGATCGCGCCGGCGCCTGTATATCGGCTGAATTTGACCGATTTAATTATTTCGAAATCTGCTATGGCCGCTATGGTTTTGCCTTTTCCAAAGATAACTGCGCGAACGGCGATGGCTATTATCGCCTGTGTGATGCAAAGGGCGGGAAAATCAGTGAAACGCCTATGGGCGATCCTGCAAGCGACAACGGAAGCGCCATTTTATATACAATTTATATCGACCCTGCGGATAACAACACGGGGCTTGCTGTTCCCGAAGGTGTTTGGGCGATTGTAATAGATGACACAGGCAAAGAATTATGGCGCACCAGTGGCATGAAAGGCGCGCAGTTTGTAAACGGCGCCATTCGCATTGAGCGCATTGACGGTACTATGGAGTATTATACTCCAAATGGTATAAAACTTTGTGGATGAGGAGGGCACCGAAGCAGCCGCTCTGACTTCGGTAGTTATAGTTGGATCAGCCGCGTTCGAAGAAAACACCCCGCCGGAGTATTATTTGAATAAACTTTTCATATTTGTGATCAACGACGAACGGACCGGTTTGATCCTGTTTATCGGTAAGGTGGAAAACCCGTTGGAATAAGGATAATTTTGTTTTATCTAGGAAGTAAACTGCTATATATAAGGACGATTGGTAGCCGCCATATAACCAGGGACGTGACGAGCGCCGATTATTGAAACGGTCAGCAGACCGTACTCCTGCCGGTCTCTCGCCTTAAAAGAAAATAAAAAGCAGCAAAAAGAACGTCCCTTCTGTTGGTTCCCCCTATTGGGCCTGGAGAAATCATAAAACTGGAAATTTAGCCCTTGCTCTAATAATATTTAATCTTTCATAATCGCCATTGACAGCATGCCCGTTATAAACGGCCCTTTTTTTATTTTTAGCGTAACTTTTTAATGTGAAAATTACTTTACTCAACTTGCGCAGTTCAGAACCTGAAGCCGCCCCTTTAAAAATGCCGGCAGACTAGAAATA
>CAYMJG010000049.1:0-10941 GCA_964390855.1 uncultured Eubacteriales bacterium
TCTACATGGCCAACACCATCGAAGAAGCGGCAACTATTGTAAAGGAATCAACGCTTTCCTAGCTTTTAAACAGACAATATGGGCATAGCCATTAATGCCCTTGGCCATTCTGAAAAATATTTAATTCCTAGATAAGCGTGTTGTTTCAATTTTTTTAGTTGGTTCTGCTATATTATTCATTTAGGTTTTATGACCAGTATAAAGGTGATGTCTTAAATGCTTTCTTTACTGGCGGCTTTTATGAGTTGGGGCGCCATAATCGGGGCACTGCTGGTTTCTTCACTTGGCGTTTATGCGCGCCGCCCGGAACTCTGCGTTGCCGGCGCTGTACTGTCCCTCGGTTTTGCCTGGTACCTTACGGCCCTGCCCGCTTTAATTCTAAAGTTGGCCGGCTATTCCTTGCCGCTGTTTCACCTTGCCGCGATGGTTTTTGTCCGCCGCGGGCGGGGAAAAATTGCCGGGCTGCTCTTGCTGCCTCACGCAGCCGCTGTACTTTATTTGTTATCGTTAATTGCAACCGCCGGGGCCTACCACCAATAAACCTGTTTTTAGAAGATTTATTAAGCCAGGCAGCAGAATATCGACTGGAGGCGGATGATATGTTTTGTCCCATATGCAGGGACGAGTCGACGGCATTGCTAATTGCCCAGAATGCAACGTGCCGTTAGTCGATGTGTTGCCAGGTAAACAAGCGCCATTAAAACCTGTTTATACACGTCTCGTTACAATCCTTACCACTTCCGACGCCGCGCTCATTGCCGTCGTCAAATCCATTCTGGATGAAGCCGGTATTAGGTATTTTGTCAGGGGAGAGGCGCTGCAGAATCTTCTTTGTATAAAAGGCGCCGGTTTTAACAAGGTGGCGATCCAGGTTTCACAGGCGGACGCTGATATTGCACGAGCTTTATTAAATGTCTAGCTAATGTGTATGCCGACCGGTATAAGAGCGGGGCTATTCGGTTATTTATCAAGAGTACCTTACTCGATTATTGGCAATGACTCTGTTCCGGTCTCTCCGCGCTTTCCACGCATAAATAAAATCATAGCTATAGCCAAAAGAACACCGAGAGCAGTCAACATAATTGCATTACCTATGGCATCGACATAGGCTTGCTTTTGAATCATAGCGGTAATAGCTGAAATAGCTACCCCATAAGCGTCTCCTGAAGCATAGCCATTCTGCATTAACATTGCCTGAAACTGTCCTAATATACCGTTAGCAACTGGATTAAAGGATGTTATCTGCTCCGATAACCGGCCATAATTTAAATTCAGCCTTCCCTGCGTAAAAGTTGTTAAAATGGTTACACCCAAAGCACCGGCAATTTGTTTGATGATATTGTTGATGGTGGAGGCTTTTCCGGCTAAGCTAGTTGGGATGGCGTTCATACCTGCGGTCGTGACCGGCATCATTACGAATCCGAATCCTAAACCGCGGATTGACAATATCATAATTAATTCTGTTCTACTGGTGTCCATATTCACAAAAGCCAAGGCAAAAGATGAGATTAATAAGATTATCATTCCTGGAACAACCACAGGTTTAAGACCAAATTTATCAAGAAGTTTTCCGCTTATCGGCATAGCGAGAGCAGTGGCAATAGCGGAGGGAAGGAGAATCATCCCGGTTTCCATTGCTGTATATCCCCTAAGGTTCTGCAAAAACAAAGGTACTAAATACAACCCGCCCATAAGTGCGAAGGCTAAAATTGATTGTATGATTTGACTTATGCTGAAGGTAAGATTTTTAAGTATGCGCAAATCAAGTAAGGGTTCAGGGTGATATAATTCGTTAATTACAAACATTAATAAAGAGAAACATCCGAAAGTTAGCAGGAGGGGATTCTTTATGTTGCCCCAGTCTATGGAAGCACCCTCTCCCAGAACATAAAGAATGCTTACGATGCCTGCGACGGCGGTTATAAAGCCCAGGTAGTCGAATCGCTTAAAAGGCTGCCGGGGAGTTCCGGGTAATAAAATTTGGGCAAGGATTATCCCAAACACTCCTATGGGAACATTAAGGTAGAAAATTAGCCTCCAATCGAGATATTGAATAATATATCCGCCCAAAGTGGGTCCTATAGCAGGAGCGGCCAGGGCGGCAATGCCCCAAAAGCCCATGGCCATACCTCGTTCCTCGGGTGAGAAAATCTGCATAATCATCGTCATAGCAACCGGCATGATCAGACCTCCGCCTACCGCCTGGAGGATGCGAAAAGCGATCATGGTAGAATCGCTCCAGGCCAAGCCACATAGAAATGATCCAAGGGTGAAGGCAACCAGGGCAAATATAAACACTCTCTTATTTCCCAAAGTATCCAAAAGGTAAGCGGTCGGTATAACTATTACTCCCAGTGTAAGAGTATAGGCAGACAACACCCATTGGATGGTATCTAAAGAGGAACCGAAAACGGCCATCATTTTGGGTACTGCGATATTTATTATGCTGGTATCCAACACCGCCATAAAGGTGCCGATGCTTAATACAATCAGGATCATCCATTTGTTTGAAGAATCGTTGTTATTATCGTTTTGCATCTCGATTCTCCTATCATTTAACATGGATTTTAATGATTGCATTTGTGCCGGGAAGCCCATTGTGATCCATCTTATCGAACTCAATTTTCACCGGTACTTTTTGTACTACCTTGGTAAAGGTACCGCTAGTGGAGGTGGGAATTAGTGAAAAGGCAGAGTTGGCAGCTTGACCGACATATTTTACTTTTCCATTGAATTTGAGTCCAGAGAATTGATCAATGGTAATATCAACTGTCTGGCCCGGCCTTGTCCGGCCCAATTTGGTTTCTTCTATATTAGCGGTAATATATAATTTAGACGGATTTATGAGCATAGCCAACGCTTGCCCCGCTGACACATATTCTCCGATATTTCCCTGTTTCTTAACGACAATCCCGTCAATAGGCGCTCTGATAACAGATTGATCAATGTTGTTGTCATCCAAATTTCCAGGTTCGACTCTGCCTAGAATTTGATCTTGGACTAAGGCAGCGCCTTCCTCGATATTGAATTCTATCAGCTTGCCTGAGCTTTTGGGGCTGACTTTTACCAGATCACCAGCTACTCTTGCATCTTCAGTGGAAACAAAGTAGGTGTTGTTGTACCAGTAGTAGAAAGTGATTCCAGCCATCACTAAGATCATGATTGCGAGTACAACCCCAATTAATTTCTTGCGTTTTTTATCCATACCTATTAGCCTCCTAGTTTAATAAACCTATCTCGGCAAACATACCCGGTTTTATTAATGGGTCTTGTTCACTAAACTGTACTTTGACTAGAACATTCCCGGCCTTACTGTTAATAACCGAATCAATTACGAATATCTTCCCCTCGAAGACTATGTTGGGGATTTCTGATACCTTAATCGCAACATCCTGTCCGATTTCTATTTTATTTATCTGGGAAGCAGGCAGATAGGCGTTGATCGTTAAGGTATCTGCATTCACCACAGTCAACAGGGTTGCCCCGCTCACTGCTAGTTCGCCGGTGTTTGCTTTTTTGGCGCTTATTACGCCAGAAATAGGAGACACGATAGTACTGTTGCCGAGCTGGGTTGAAGCAAGATCTAAGGCGGCCTGGGCTTGATCTGATTGAGCCTGGGCTGCCTGCAAGGTTGATTTGGCAGCGGCTAACTCTGCCTGAGATTGTTCCAATTGGGACTTAGAAATAGCCCCTACATTGAATAGTTCTTGATTTCTGTCGTTTATGTTCTGAGCGTTTCCACAACTGACTTGAGCCTTGTCTATGGCCGCCTGTACCTGATAAACACCGGCTTGGGCCTGCGCCTTCTGGGCGGCTAGATCCTTGGCATCCAGTTGAATGAGAGTATCGCCTTTTTTTACGATTGATCCTACATCCCCGGTTATACTAGTAATCCTGGCCGTTATTTTAGAGCTAATATCAACCTTTTCATTGGCATCAATCTTACCCGCCATAAAATAAATAACGCTATTGCTTGGGGGAATACTAGTTGGTATGGCATTCTCAGTGCCATTCTTATCGGCATTGCATCCGGCAGTCACAATACACATCCCCACCAATAGCGGCAGCCCTAATAGTACAATAAGCCTCTTCATTTATTTCTCCCCTCCTGACTAACTGGTTAGTTTATTCTAGTTAAAAATTTTTAGGAATCACTCCCGTTTAGTAACTCATTCCGGATTTTTCTAAAGAAGCGAAAATATTCGTCTTGTACAATCTGGTAATCTATTTGGTTATATTCAGCCCAACTCTCGCCGAATTGTATGAAGTTTAGCATAGGAATAAAAGAGAAAAAGACGCCCGCAATATTCTTCTCCATAAGATCACTAATTTTACAATTCATTTGTTTGGCCCGTTCCATTCCTACCTGAAGTAAAAGAGTGAGCATCTGAAAAAAGACATTTTTACTCGTGTTTTCCTTTAATGATTCACTCATAATAATTTTAATTAAAAGATGGTGTTTTTTAATGAAATTAAATAACTGTGCCGTATATGAATCCACGATTATTGAATTATCAAAAAAATGTTTAATATCCAGTTTATCCTGCTCAACATTCATTTCAGTAAAATTAACTATTTCATTTACGAAATTAGCCATCAGTTCTTCTAAAATTTTATCTTTACTTTCGAAATAGTAATAAATTAAGGCTTTATTTACTTTGGCGCGCCGGGCAATCTCATCCACCCGAGATCCATCAAATCCCTTTTCGGCAAACGCTTCCATCGCGGCCTCAAGTATGATTTGTCTGGAATTCTTACTGTCTTTATCCTCCATAGCCAATCCCTTCTAACTAACCGTTTGGTTAAGTATATAATAGTCACGATGTCTTTTCAATAATGTAAATCACAAAACTATCCATTTTTAAACAGATTCGGATGTTGCCGGCAATATGGACTCTGACTTTGTCAATGGCGTCCACCCACAGCTTCTCATCAAACTCATCGACCAGCAGTGAACGCTAATTGAACAGCGAATTGAACAGCGAATTGAAGTGTAATATAATTGTACCGAGCAGGTTCAATTAGTCCAAATTGTATTAGCTGGAGGTATTTCTATGGCATATGAAAAGGAACATCTAGAAAAAATCATTTTAGATGCCTCAGAGGAACAGTTATTTAAAATTGGCTATAAAAACCTGAATCTGACCGAGGTTGCAAAAAAAATCAATATTAGTAAAACAACATTATATAAGACCTTTGAAAGCAAATATCAGGTCGCTGAAAAAATAATTGACCGCTTGCTTACGGATACAGAAATTACAGTAAACGAATTGATCGAGGCGGAGATACCTTTGCCGGTAAAATTAAGGCGCACAATTGAAATTCTCACTACTATTTATACAAAAATGGACAGAGAGTTTTTGAGCGATTTACAAAGCAGTCTGCCCGAATTATGGGAAAAGATTGATACCGCACGAAAAAAAAGGCAGGATACGTTTGCGGCCTTGTTTGCCAAAGAGCAAGCTAAGGGAGTTATCCGGTCTGGTATTGATCCGGCGCTTTTGTCCGCCTTATTTCACGCGCTGGTGATTGGAGTATATAACCCCCATTTTTTCTTAACACATAATATTACTCCCGATTCAGTAGGAAACGGAATTGTTGATACCTTTTTACATGGGATTCTTGAAAGCCAACTCATAGGCGAACAGAAGGGATTGAAATAATTATGCCAAAAACCGAGGGTACGCCTGCGCTATTACTTTATGAGGTAAACAAAAAGAAATTAGCCAGAATGATTATTTAGAGGAATGGGCACAAAGCCATCACCCTAATTGGAAGGTATAAATAACAACAAAGTTTTAATCGCTGCTTGAAATTGGAGGGGCTTAAATGGCCGAAGGGCTGCATATGGGTGTGGACGTGGGATCTACGACAGTAAAATTGGTCATCATGGATGATAATGGAATGATCATATATAAAAATTATAAACGGCATTATGCAGAAACCAGAAAACACACTGCTGAATTACTCATGGCCGCATTGGCAAAGGTTGACGGCCGTCCCCTTACTGTGCTGGCCAGCGGCTCAGCCGGGCTTTCCATTGCTGACTGGCTGGGCATTGAACATATCCAGGAAGTTATCGCCTGCAACCATACCATTGAACGTTATATTCCCCAGACCGATGTGGCCATTGAACTGGGCGGAGAAGACGCCAAGATTACGTTTTTCCGCGACGGTCTGGACCAGCGCATGAACGGCATCTGTGCCGGGGGGACCGGCGCCTTTATTGACCAAATGGCGACCTTGTTGGGGACAGACCCCACCGGTTTGAACGAACTGGCTAAACAACATTCCACCATCTATTCTGTTGCGGCACGCTGCGGCGTTTTTGCCAAAACAGATATTCAGGCGCTCCTGAATGAGGGGGCGCGAAAAGAAGACATTGCCGCCTCCGTGTTTCAAGCAGTGGTCAACCAGACCATAAGCGGCCTGGCCTGTGGCAGATCGATTAAGGGAAATGTAGCTTTTCTCGGCGGACCCCTCCATTTTTTGCCGGAGCTGCGGCAAAGGTTTAAAGAAACCCTAAAACTGAATGATACCCAGGCCATATTCCCGAAAGAGGGGCAGTTTTTTGTGGCCATGGGGGCCGCTTTATCTTCCAGTTCCAATAAGGCGGTACATTTACCGGAACTGATTAAGCGCCTGAAGAATTTGGATATATCCAGCCATGAGATTTCCCGCTTGCAGCCCCTTTTCAAGGATGCCGGCGAACTGGATGATTTCCGGCAGCGCCACAGCCAGCATCAGATCAGCACAAAAGCGTTGGATTCCTACGCCGGAGACTGTTATTTGGGCATAGACGCCGGTTCAACGACGACCAAGGCCGCTTTAATTGATAAAGACGGGGCGCTCCTCTATTCTTACTATGGAAGTAATACCGGCAGCCCTTTGCAGTCTGCCCTTAATATACTGCGTGACTTGTACCGGCATTTACCTGCTGCCGCTAATATTGCCAACACAGCCGTAACGGGCTATGGAGAAAGGTTATTAAAAGCTGCTTTACATGTTGATGTGGGAGAAGTTGAAACGGTAGCCCATTTTACTGCGGCCCAATTTTTTAATCCCGCTGTGGATTTGATCCTGGATATTGGCGGACAGGATATGAAGTGCCTCAAGATTAAGGATGGGGTCATCGATAATATTATGCTTAATGAAGCCTGTTCGTCCGGTTGCGGCTCTTTTATTGAAGCCTTTGCCCATTCCTTGAATATTCCGGTGCGGGATTTTGCGGAGTTGGCCTTGAGCGCAGAAGCGCCGGTAGATTTAGGTTCCCGCTGCACGGTCTTTATGAACTCCATGGTGAAACAGTCCCAGAAGGAAGGGGCTACAATAAAAGATATTTCAGCCGGCATTGCCTATGCAGTCATAAAAAATGCTTTATTTAAGGTGATAAAGCTTAGAAATGCGGAAGACCTGGGTGAAAAAATCGTAGTGCAGGGTGGGACCCTGCAAAATGATGCGGTACTGCGAAGCCTGGAGATCATCACCGGAAAAGAAGTGATCCGCCCGGACATTGCTCCTTTAATGGGGGCTTTCGGGGCAGCGCTCATTGCCCGCAACCGAAACCGGAAGATGCAGCCAAGTACGCTGTTATCCCTCGCAGAGCTAGATCGCTTCTCCATCCAAACCCGTTTGTCCCGCTGCGGTGGTTGCGGCAATAATTGCTTGCTGACAATTAATAAGTTTCAGGATGGCAGCCGGTTTACCTCGGGTAACCGCTGTGAAAAAAGTCTGCAGAAAGAAAGCAAAACCCAACCTGTCCCCAATATGTTTGATTATAAGTATAAACGGCTCCTCGACTATGAAGCGCTGCCGGAAGCAGAGGCCCCCAGAGGGGTTATCGGCATTCCCATGGTCTTGAATATGTATGAGAACTATCCTTTCTGGTTTACGTTTTTTACCGCACTGGGATTCAGAGTGGAGCTCTCCCCCCGTTCTTCGCGAGGGTTGTATGACCTGGGCACGGAAACCATCCCTTCGGATACGGCCTGTTTTCCGGCCAAATTAGCCCATGGCCATATTGCTGCCCTGGTCCAGCGGGGTATAAAAACCATTTTTTATCCTTCTATCATATATGAGCGTTTAGAGCAGCCGGAGGCCAATAATCACTTTAACTGTCCGATGGTTATTTCCTATCCCGAAGTGGTTAAAAACAACATGGACATAATCGCGGAAAACGGCGTGAAATTTATGCATCCCTTCCTTCCCTACGATAATAAGAAACAGCTGGGTGTCCGTCTCCATGAGGAACTAACTGATTGGCGGATTTCGAAAAAGGAAGTAGCCCGGGCTGTGGACAAGGCCTGGCAGGAAGACCAGCGCTTTAAAAATGACATCCGCCAAAAGGGCGCGGAGATCCTGTCCGGCCTTGAAGAAAACGGCAGCCATGGCATTGTGCTGGCTGGAAGGCCTTATCATCTGGATCCGGAAATAAATCACGGCATTCCCGAGATTATTACTTCCCTGGGGTTAGCAGTCCTTACCGAAGACGCCGTTGCCCATCTGGGGACCGTTGCGCGGCCCATCCGGGCCATTGACCAGTGGATGTACCATTCACGTCTTTATGCCGCGGCAAGCTTCGTGGGTACCCGGGATAATCTAGAATTGGTGCAGCTAAATTCCTTTGGCTGCGGCCTGGATGCCATAACTACCGATCAAGTACAGGAGATCCTGAAGGCATGTGGAAAGATTTACACCGCTTTAAAAATTGATGAAGGCGCCAATCTCGGCGCAGCCAAAATAAGACTTCGTTCGCTCCTGGCGCTGATCGGGGATAGGAAACCCATTAGCCGGTCACAAGAAGCAGAGCCTCCCATCCAGAAAAGGGTTGTATTTACGGAAGAAATGAGGGGGCGGCATACCATCCTGTGCCCCCAAATGGCGCCCATCCATTTTGATTTGCTGGAAGAGGTATTAAATAGCGAAGGATACCATATCGAACTGCTGCCCGAGGCAGACAAGCAGGCGATAGATGAAGGCGTCAAATATGTGAACAATGACGCCTGCTATCCGGCCATTATTGTCATTGGACAGTTGCTGACAGCTTTGCAGTCGGGCAAATATGACCTGGATAACACTACTGTCATTATGACTCAGACCGGCGGCGGATGCCGGGCCACCAACTATATAGGTCTTTTGAGAAAAGCGCTCCGGGAAGCTGGATTTGAAAATGTTCCTGTTTTATCTGCCAACCTTTACGGCGCAGAAAAAAATCCCGGCTTTAAAATCACCAGAAACCTCATTAATAAGGCGGTTAATAGTGTTGTCTGCGGCGACTTGTTGATGCGAGTCCTGCTCCGGGTAAGACCTTATGAGAAAATCCAGGGATCAGCCAACCTGCTTTATAACAGATGGTTGGCACGATGTAAAGAACAATTGGTGACAGGCGGGAAAAAGGGCTTGGAAGCCGCGATGCGGGGAATTGTGGAAGAGTTTGACCAGCTTGAAATAACAAATAAAACCAAGCCCCGGGTGGGGGTGGTTGGAGAGATTCTGGTCAAGTATCATCCGGCTGCCAACAACTACATTGTGAAGCTGTTAGAAGCGCAAGGAGCAGAAGCGGTCCTGCCCGATATGCTGGATTTTTTCCTGTACTGTGCCTATGATTTAGTTTATAAAGCGCGGTATTTATCCAGAAAACCCAAGGAATTACTGCTTGGGAAGTACTTAATTCATTACCTGGAGAAGAGCAGGAAGAGCATGAAAAGGTTTTTAAAGCAAAGCCGGCGTTTTCAGGCGCCCGGTTCGATTTATCATAAGGCTGATCTGGCCGGCCAGGTTATGTCCCTGGGACATCATTGCGGTGAAGGATGGTTTTTAACTGCGGAGATGATTGATCTGATCCAGACCGGGGTCCCCAATATCGTTTGTGTACAGCCATTTGGTTGTCTTCCCAACCATGTGACCGGCAAAGGGATGCTGAAGGAAATCAGAAGGCAGTATCCCCAGGCGAACATTACCGCTATTGATTATGATCCGGGCGCCAGTGAAGTAAATCAGCTCAATCGACTAAAGCTGCTGCTTTCCATGGCCTTCAAGAATATGCGGGAACCCGTCCTGTCTGATCCCCCCCCGCAAAGTAATCAGGGCGGCAGCCCGGCGACGTTCAGTTCAAGAAAATCCTTTAACTACTTATCCCGGTAATGTGAGCCACATTGAACAACGATAATCTGCTCATTATCAATGCGGTATACAATACGGTTGCAATCGTCAATTCGTCTGCTCCAAAAACCTTGAAGCTCATGTTTTAGTGGTTCTGGTTTCCCGATACCATCATATCCATTGCGAATAATATCCTGTAAAAGCTGATTAATACGCTTCAAGATCCTTTTGTCCCGCTTCTGCCAATACAAATAGTCTTGCCATGCTTCGGGCAGGAAAGAGATATTATTCACATTCACATTCCATAGCCTCCAACTCACCCATTGTCTTTACAACAAACTTACTCCTTTCGAGCTCCGCAATGGATTTTTTTATTCTTTTCTGGTTGGATTCACTATAAAAAGGGTCGGTTTCAGCAGCGATTTCAAATGGTATCCGTTGCTGACGAACGGTAGCTCTGGCAAACACGTTAAACGCCGTGGTCATGTTCAAACCTACCTCAGTACAAAAAGCCTCAAACTGCTTCTTCAAGTCCTCATCCATGCGAATATTAATATTGGTCTGTGCCATAAGAACACTCCTTAAATTTGTTTGGTATATACATTATAATGTTTTTTATTTACATCGTCAATAAAACAATAGGTGTCAAGGGGACGGGGTTGTTGACACCTTTCATACCTTCCGCGCCGGCGCCACGGAACCAGGCGCCGTGCAACAGTTAATCTTGAATTTTGTTATGCCACAATTAACAATGCGCTCCTATTGGGGGCTAAGAATTCACAGCAGTTTTTTGTGTTACTTACTCAATTCTCAAAGGAAAACGCAAGAATGTCTCGAAAC
>CAYMJG010000049.1:11041-19103 GCA_964390855.1 uncultured Eubacteriales bacterium
CAGGCTTCCGCTGGCCGGAGTAGATGACCGCATAGTCTAATAACTCGTTCACCCGGTGGCTCATCTGCTCGGTTTTTCTGCCAATCAACTCTAGATATTCTCGTTGCTTCATAGTCAAGGGTTCGCTCTCCAGCAGCAGAGGCACATACCCAGACAGGATAGTTAGAGGTGTACGGATGTCATGGGAAAGGTCGCCAATGATTTCTCGCCCTGACTGCACAGCCCGCTGTTCGGTATCAATCTTCTCAGATAGAGATTCGCTCATACCGTTGACGCTGGCCGCCAACCGTCCTAGCTCATCTTTACCCTTCACATCAATCTTGTAACCCAGGTCCCCGCCTTCCAAAATAGAGATACCTGACTCAATTTCCCGAATGTAGTCCAATTTTCGTCTCAGTAACAGATAGAAAATAAAAACAAACATGGCAAAGGAAACAAGCCCACACGCAAAAACGGTAAGGAATAGCACTGAACTTGGCTGAGTATATAGAAACCATGTCTGAAAGACACCATCGATATAGGTAATAGGAAACATCACCTGGGCAACATCGGAGCGCTGTCCGTCCTCTTCTTTCCCAATTATGTTTTGCCGTCCATGGGCTTGACTCCCATGGCCTTCGACTTGACGTGTAGAAAAAACGTATATTTTTTCGCTATTCCAGTCAGAGATATCCTCCCATTGATCGCTGCTGATCCCATTGTCACTGACATATTTCTGAAATTCTGCTATATCTTTATCAATTTCCCCGTCATTCCACGTTGGTTCTAAATAGCCAAATAAAACATAATGGCCGACATTACCTAAGAATGCAAAAAGAACAATGCCCAGAAGCAAGCTTCCCAGAGCGTAACAGATAATTTGCAGCTTTAAACTAGATTTTATCTGATCTTTAAACCCTACATTCTTAATACTCAACCTTGTACCCCATCCCCCAAACGGTTTTAATATATTTTGGCTTTTGCGGATCTGTTTCAATTTTCTCTCGTAATTTGCGAATATGAACCATCACGGTATTGTTTGCGGTGTGGAAATAGGGCTCCTCCCAGATGGACTCATAGATGTTCTGTACGGAGAACACCTTGCCCTTGGTTTTACAGAGCAAAAGCAGGATACGGTATTCGGTGGCTGTCAGGTTAATCTCATTCCCATTCACAGTGACTTTGCATGAATCCCCGTCAATGAGGAGCTCATTAATCCTAATACGATTAATGTTTGGATTTTGGGCACTGTTTCTGCCGCCATAGTCCAGATAACGACGTAGCTGAGCATTCACCCGGGCCAACAATTCCGATGGAACAAAAGGCTTAACAATATAATCATCCCCGCCGACTGAAAAGCCAATGATTTTATCATACTCTTGCCCTTTTGCCGTTAGAAAAAGGATGGGCGCTCTGGTCTTTTCTCGAATCTCCCTACAGACCGTAAAACCATCCTTGCCCGGCATCATTACATCCAGCAGGATCAGGTCTGATTGACCGCAGCCAATGATAAGTTAGTGTCAGGCGCCGCTACCTTACCCCGCCTTATGTTTCTAAAAACAGAGGATTCCGGACAAGCAGAGAATCCGGTATAATCTCACAAAAGGAGGTGAACAAGTACCATCACACCTTCCGGCTGCGGGAAGACGAAACCGGAGAATTGCTCAACGAGGACCTGGGGATCCATTTCCTGGAGCTGCCCAAAATCACCAAACTCAAACGCAGGCCCCAAGATGCGCTTGAAGAATGGCTGATGGAGGAGATCTCTATGACCAACCCTGGTATTCGCAAAGCCATGACTATTGAACAAATCTTCTTTTAGTTGGTTTTAGGGGTGTAAATGGCGCTTTCTCATTTCCTCATAAGCCCGGCTTTTTTATGCAGGCTTTTCATTTTGGCGATGTCCTCTCCGGACACCGAATGGACGTGGCTTATCGTATGCATCATCTGCTTGCGCTTGAAAAACAGGTTTTTGAGACCCCGCAGCATCCAGCAGGCGGGTAATAATCCCGGCGCCCTTGAAAGGAACGGGTATTGTACCTGCATCACAGCCATGGGCGGGAAAAACAGCTTCAGCCAGTAGGCATATTTGGGCGGCAGCTTCGTTTTTTCCGCCCGGGCGCCCAGGGAGGATATAACGGCGTGTTTTCGGGTACCGTAGGCGCCGCTTGATAGGATATACGCCGCCATCTCCCGGTGCAGTTCATTGCCCTGCCTGCCGCCAAACCACACCCCGCCCAGCCCGCGGACGTTTTCCGCAAACTCCCGCAGAGCGGCTTTGTCCAGTTCGGCCTCAATATATGCCCAATCCATTTCGTCTTTGTAACGATGAAGGTACACCCATATGTCCATGAAGAAACGGATGCCGGCGCCGCCGCCCGAGTAGTGTTTAGTCAGGTGAATCAGAAGATAGATATAAAAGTCCTCACGGGAAAGCTCATATGTATATTCACAGCCGGGCTTCAGGACGGCTCTGTCCCAGGTTTTATCCAGATAGCCGCTGTAGGGTGAATTCTCTGCAATCAGCCTGCGGTGCATTTCAATATTCATGTAAGGCTCCCGGCAATACACGTCGTGGTTCCCGCCCTGGCGCTTCACGGTGTAGCCTTGTCTTTGCAGAATGTTCTTTACCTGTTCCGCCTGTTCTGTTTTAAAGTAAATATCTATATCCGCCATGAGCCGCATATCGGGCTTCGGGTATAAATATTTGACCAGGCAGCCTTTAAGGGGCATGCAGGTGATCCTGTTTTCCTCAAAGCTCTTCAAAATTTGTTCCAACGCGATATGCTGGGTGGCCTCTTTTGCCATGGCCTTTTTGTATTCCTTCCGGAATTTCTCCATCACGCCCCGGGGCGGCTGCCTATCGGCGCCCAGACGGTCCAGGGCGTAAAAGGCCATATTCGCCACGCCGTGCCGGAGCGATTGACGAAACAGCTTTTCATAATCCAGGTTCGCCGGAAGGCCCTGGGGCCGGGTGTCATGGAGCGCTGAGGAAAGCAGGCGGAGCAAATATTCATGTTCAGGCTGTATGGTATCCAAGGCGATCGCTCCTTTCCGATGTTTTGATCCGGCCTTTTTCGATGCTTATTTCCTTGTTGCACAGGTCAAAGGCAGCTTTTTTGTGGCTGACGATGACGCAGGTTCTGTCGGTCATCCGCCTGATATTGTCCAAGAGCTTTTTCTCTGTGGTTTCATCCAGGGCGGAGGTGGCCTCGTCCAGGAGCAATATGGGCGACCCGCACAGAACCGCTCTGGCGATAGCCAGCCGCTGCGCCTGTCCCTGGGACAGCCCCAGGCCCTTTTCCCCGATCACCGTGTCCAGTCCCCCGGGCAGGTTGCGGATAAATTCCGCGGCGCAGCTTATTTCCGCCGCGGTCATGATCGCTTCATCACTTGCGGTTGTATTGATAAATGCGATATTCTCCCGGATGCTTCCGGAGAGCAGCAGGTTATTTTGCGGGACATAGGCGAAGAGCTTTCTGGTACGCTTATCCACCGGCAGGGTTTCACCGCTATTCAACTTGATGCCGATGGCCCCGCCTGTGGGGGCGAATATTCCCAGCAGCAGCATAATCAACGTGCTTTTGCCGATGCCGGAGCGGCCGCAGATCACCGCAAAATCGTTTTTTTCTATGGTTAGGTCCGCATGGCTCAGCACCAGATCCCGGTCGTAGCGGAAGGTGATATCCTTCATGCGGACGCTGTGCAGTTCCTTGTAAACAGCCGCTACGGGGAGTTCTTCTTTGTTCCTCTCGGCTTCATCCGGCAGGTTTTCCAGTTCTATCAATCGTTCCGCCGAAGCGATGACGCCATAGGCTTTGGGGAGCAGTCCCGACAATGCGGCGAAGGGCGTCTGCACCTGGCCGACGAGCTGCAGGATGGCGGTGAGGGTGCCGAAGCTGATGGTTTGCGCCATCAGTCCGAAGGCGCCCCAGACCAGGGCGTACAAATATCCGATGGAGAAGATGAAGGAAAAGCCCGCGTTTGCCAGAATGCCCACCGTGTTTTTTTTGAGTTTTGCCCGGTAATGCTCCTGCCCGCGCTCCGCCGCTTTCGCTTCCATGGCGTTTTCCGCGCCGAATATCTTGATCACAATCAAACTCCCCAGAAGCTCCTGCATCAGGGAGCGCAGCAGGCCGTCCTTTTCCTGGACGCTCTTATGTAAATGTTTGAGTTTTTTTCTGAAATATTTTGTGGTGAGGAACAGCGTAAGGCCGCCCGCCGCAAAGACCAGGGCGAAGGTGAAATCAAAGACGCACAGCACCGCAAAGGCGCCGGCCAGTTTTGTCAGCAGGCCCGCAAGCTCCGGCACGATGCTCGTGACGCCTTCGCTGACCACGCTGATGTCGGCGGTGAGCCGGGTCATCAGCTCCCCGCTGTGGTATCCGGAGGCGGCGGCATAGTCCTTTTGCAGGATTTTCCCCAGGAGCTTGCTCTTACAGCTCATTTCCAGCCGTCCCTGTATCCGCGCCTCCAGGCTCCGGCAGAGGATGCGCAGGACGAGCTGGAGCGCGATCAAGGCAAACAGTCCCAGCCCCCGCAGGATCAGGGTATCCTTCTCTGCCGCCACGGCGCTGTCGATGACGCCTTTGGCCGCAAGGGCGAACAATACGCCGCAACCTCCAAACAGCGCGTTTGCCAGTATTAAGGCCAGGAGGGAGGAGAGCTGCGTTTTGGAGTTTTGATAAATCCAGGCAATGGTCTTTTTATCTTTCATCATGACGGCCTTCCATTAGGTTGCAGGATAAGCCTGACGCCTTTGATTAAAAGCTGTTTTCCTTTCCGGTAAAGCCGTCTCAACGGGTACAGGGAAACCCAAAGCCTGCTGTAGATTTGGTAGCCGAAATCCTTGCAGGAGACATATTTCCCGTTCCGCCAGAAGCCCTTGGCCACAGCGATGACCTGGGCGGGCAGCACCGGGTATTCTTTTATCATCTGGTTATCCCCGAGCGCTACAAAGCCGGATTGCTTTACCTCCACGATCCGGTGCAGGATATATCTTCCGTCCGGCCGGACAAAAAGAGGGAGGTCATATTTTTTCAGGTGTTCCGGTTTTATGAGGCACACCTTGTCCCTGCGGTGCAGCAGCAGGGGAAGCATGCTGGTTCCTGTGATGGTGAGGATGACTTCGCCGCCCTTTTGCAGCGTCTCGATCATCAGCGGGGAAAGCTCGGACATGGGGACCCGCTTATTCAAGGAGATGGGCCGCCTGCAGTTTTTCGAGGAATGCGGAAAGGTCCGCTTTGGCGGCAGCTTCGTCGACCTCATATTGCTCCAACAGCGCCAGGAGCAGTTCCTGTTCGGTTTTCTCCGTGTTCAGCAGTTTCCATAAAAACGACCCTGTGTCGTTTAAGGTGATTACCCCGTTGAAATCAAGGGTTGCCCGGCCGGTAGGCACCACCACGTGATTCCCCGCCACTTCCCGCAGAAGGTAGCCTTCTTTTGTTTTCATCCTTATCCCGCCATTTCTTTATGGATTGCGCCATAGGCCAGCTCCACCGCCTCCAGGCTGATGTTGCAGTCCAACTGATATACGGCCGTCTGCCGCAGCAGTGCGTCGATCAGGGTCAGCAGCTTATTCATTTTGTCCATGTGGCTGCCGGGCCGCAGGCTTTGATAAATGAGCATCCGTATGGCTTCCTTGCTGTTCAGGCGCCGGATATGGTTTTCTTTTGCCTGCCGCAAAAAGACGATAGCGCCGAGAGGCACACGGATATTGGCGTTTAAGGCGCTTTTCCCGCTCCACGGGGTGCCGCAGGCGTAAAAAGCGCCGTTGTCCAACCGCAGCGCCGGCTTATCGTCATTAATGATGACCGCCCGTTCTTGGCCGAAGGCCTGCCGCCACAGCCCCGCGTGGGTGGACTTGCCCGTGCCGCAGGGACCGGAAAACAGCGCCGCCCTGTTATCCAGCGCCACCGCCGAGGAGTGCAGGCCGAAGCCGCCGTAATCCAATATGTCCCGGTAAAATGCGAAGCCGGTCTGGATATATTCCCACTCGTTCATGGTCAGATGGGGGTATTTTTCTTTTCTGCTTTTTATTCCTTCGCTGTTTATATCTATGGTAATGTCCGGGAGGGCTCCCGCCGGGAGCGGCCCGGTCTGATAGGGCCCGGCCTGCTTTGTCAGGGTTTCTCCCGAGCATTCCATATTTACCGTTACACCAGCGATTCTATAGGTAGCCATGCGTTCCCCCCTGTAAGGCGTACGGCTTAATTATCGATGATCTCCCCGCCGTCAGATTTCGCACCGCCGCCGCCGGGATCATCGGGCCCTGCCGGATCCTTTGGATCGTTTGAACCGCCACTTTCGCCGCTCCCTCCGGAGCCGCCGCTGCCGCCGCTATTCTCCGCTGGAGTGGAAGAGGGCCGGGGCTGCGCTTCCGTCTGCTGCTCCAGGTCAATCCCTTCCTTTTCAATCACAGTGGTTCCCAAATCACAGTTTGCGGTTTTGATTTTACCGGCCCCGCCGCCGCGGATATAGGTGCTGCCCGTGACGATCACATTTTCAAGGCCAAGGGCGCCTTCCCCAATCCCCCCGGCAAGATAAAGATTGCCGCTAATGTTCATGTTCCGCAGCACCGTATCGGCTGTGTTGACGATCACATTGCCGCTGATCCTGCCGCTATAGCTTCCGGGCCGGTACACATAGAGCTTAACGATATCGTCCAGCATCTGCACCGCTTCGGCCCGGGTCAGGTTGTTGGCCGGATGGTAGAGGCCGTTGAAACCCCCGACATACCCCGCGGCCTCCATACCGTAGATGGATTCTTTGGCCCAACCGGGGAGGGTATCCGCAAATTTCGTTTGATTTCCGGTATTGCCGGGGACGGAAAATATTCTGGAAAACAGCGCCGCTGCCTCGGCCCGGGTCAGGGCGTCATTGGGACGGGCGAGGCGGTTGCCGTTCCCGTCAAAATCGCCCTGTAAAATTCCCCGGGCGTAGGCTCCCACCACATCGTTATAAAACCAGTCGCTCTGTTTGATATCCGCAAAGGGGTTATCCGCTGTTCCGTCGCAGCCGAAAATCTTTCCCAGTATGACCGTCATTTCAGCGCGGGTAATAGGGGCATTGGGACGGAAGTTTTGACCGCTTCCCCGGATAACGCCCCGGCCGCTCCAGTTGTCAATGGCCGGCTTTGCCCAAAAGCCGGCGGCTACGTCAGCAAATACGAGAGGCTCTTGTTCTGTCATTTCCGCAGCGTGGGCCGATCCTCCTACTAGCGCCGCCGCCAAAACCAGCAGGATCAGGGATAGTGTGCAGCAAGTTAATTTTTTTTTCATATCTGAACTCTCCCTTTCAAAAGAGTTTTTTTCACCGGAGGGACGCCCGGCGCATTGTCCTTTGCCTCAAAAGATAGTTGAGCAGGCAGGCAGGCAGAAATCATCCGCCTGCCTGCTTCAATGCTTTGCTATTCAAATATCACCGATCTCTCCGCCATCATCCCCTGCGCCACTAAAGGTAATCGTGTCCTCACTTTCAAACACAGTGATCTCCATATCGGGCTTTTCATATGGCTTTTTCAAACTACTCACCCCCACCCATTTTTTGGTTTACTGTGTTTTCGCTATATACCGTCACCATATTGCCGTTGCCGTACTCGTAAATCAGGAAAGCTCTCACGCGCCATGTTTCGCCTTGCTCAATATTGATTTTGCGGACATAGAACATGTCGTTGTTCAAATTAGTCATCTTCAGGCTGATGACACCCGGTGTATCATGCGTCAGGTCCCCGGTCAAAGAGTTGATCAGAATGGCGCCGCATTCCACAAGATTATAATCTTCCGGTACATTTTTAATGGCGGTAAACATCATTGATTTGTTCCCCGTATCCGCCATGACGTCGTCCAACAGGGTGATAAAGGGCGCATCGTCCAGCGAATCGCCGGCACCTACAAAGACCGCTTCTAATGTTGTGTCTCTCATGGGAGCAAAGAAGGAGAAGCTACTCTTTGTGCTTACCCTGGCATTATCCAGTGTCCAGTGGCTGAACTTTTGCTCCTCACCGGCGGCGTCCGCCACTACCGTTACCGGCATGTCAAACTGGTATTGGCCCTCAGCGCCGCCTGTTGACAAGGTTCCGCCC
>CAYMJG010000050.1:0-2363 GCA_964390855.1 uncultured Eubacteriales bacterium
GTGAGACAAAAGGAACGTCCCTTTGTTTCACTTGTCTCTTGGGGAGGAATTGTATATAATTTTACGGGATTGGGACAGAGGGAGGAAGGCCATGTACCGTCTTGTTTTTGCCGGGAATGACGGGCGCTTGTATGATCACCGCAGCCTGCGCGCCACTGGCAGGACAGGGGACAGGTTTGTTGAGTTAAACGGGGACGATCTGGAAAAACTGCCGGCGGGGGCCTCGCTGACGCTGATACCAAGGGGAAGGCCGGTAGGTATTACCGGAGGCGGCCGTTTTACCCTGCTGGAGCGCAACCCCTGGGAAGAGGGTCCGGCGTGGGCGGTGGGCGCTCTCCTGCCCCAGGGCTTTACCCGTCTTTTTCTGCCGGCATACAGCAGGGATAAAGACGCCGGGCCTCTCCCCCTCTTTGGCTACACTGCGGTGGCCTGCCGGGACGGGGAGTTATATGCCGCAGTAAAGCAGACGGACAATCCCCGGCGCTGGGATCCCGCCTTTTATGACACAAAGGAACTGCCGGCATTGGTGAAAAAGAAACTGGAGCGTTACCCGGCTAACAGGATACTGAGCCGACTGGCCCATTGCAGCCTCAATTACCACTGCTACACGGCTCAGAATATTTTTTACTCCCGCTGGGAGGGCGGTATCCCCGTTTCCCCCTCGTGCAACGCGGACTGCATCGGCTGCATATCCCTGCAGAGCTCCGAATGTTGTCCTTCCCCGCAGGCAAGGATAAATTTTGTTCCCGCCCCGGAAGAAGTAGCCGAAATCGCCATCCCCCACCTGCAATGCGGCGGCAGCCCCATAATTAGTTTTGGGCAGGGCTGTGAAGGGGAACCTTCCCTGGCGGCCGGGACAATAGCCCAATCTATTGAAAAAATCAGGAAGGTTACCAACCTGGGCACGATTAACATGAACAGCAACGCCGGTCACAAGGATGGCGTGGCTGCTATCTGCCGGGCCGGGCTCGACGCCATCCGGGTCAGTATGATTAGCGCCAGGGAGGAAACCTATAACGCCTACCACCGTCCCTCGGGCTTTGGGCTGCCTGATGTCAGGCAATCAATAAGGTATGCCGTGTCGAAGGGTGTATATACATCTTTAAACCTGCTTGTTTTCCCCGGCCTGACCGACCGTGAAGAGGAAATCGCCGCTATTTTGAAACTGGCGCGCGATACCGGATTAAACCAGATCCAGCTGCGCAACCTGAATATTGATCCCGATCAGCTGATGAACCGCCTGCCGGCAAGCAGCGGAGAGGCTATCGGCATCCCCGGGATGATTGAAGCTCTGCGGGCGGAACCGGGATTGGCGGTAGGAAATTTCAGCAGGCCGGTGCGGTAAGAGAGTTAAAAAAAGAGTTAAAACAAATGGACAGGATTTACAGAATAAAACAAGGATTTACAGGAATTTTTTAAAATATCTATACTTTAGCATTGGTGCTTTAAATAACGCCAAGGTTCAGACTCAACAGGCCGCATGTTTTATCATTTTTCAAATCCGGTCAATCCAGTTAATCCCGTCGAATTGTTTTAATCATGGCTGTCAAATTGTTGGCCCAAAAACAGCAATGTATTTTTCTTGCAGGTTAAAATTGCTTGTGCTATAATTATAAAGTGTCTTTTTCCGAATAGAATGGTGAGGTGAACCAGATGAAAGAAAAAATACATCCCAAATATGGGCTCGCTAAGGTTACATGTGTTTGCGGCGAGACTTTTGAAACCGGCTCAACAAAAAAAGAATTGCGGGTGGAAATATGTTCCAAGTGCCATCCTTTTTACACCGGCACGCAGCGGACAATCGACACTGGCGGCAGGGCTGAACGGTTCCGCAAAAAATACGGCTTAACGAAGTAAAAAAATAGCAGAGCGGGCGCTCTGCTATTTTTACTAGAGGGGTGATGGCATGGGTTCTCAGTTCCAGTACGGAGGTCAGGCCGTAATAGAGGGCGTGATGATGCGCGGCCCCGATAGCCGCGCTGTCGCCGTGCGGAAGCCTGATCAGTCCATTGTGATTGATGAGAAAAATGTAGGCTCGATCACAAAGAAGGTGCCTTTTTTGAAATGGCCTTTTGTGCGCGGGACGATCGTGCTGATCGAGTCCCTAGTCATGGGAATTGATGCGCTGTCCTTTTCCGCCACCCAGGCTACTGATGAAGAAGAAGAACAGTTAACTATAAAGGAAATTGTGATCACGATTATTCTATCCCTGGGCCTGGCGGTGCTGCTTTTCGCCGTGCTGCCCACAGCGGCCGCGCACCTGTTGATCTCAATTGCCCCCGGTACACTGGTGCAGAATTTTATTGAAGGGTTTTTCCGGATTGCCGTGCTGCTCATCTATATACTGGCCATCGGCAGGCTGG
>CAYMJG010000050.1:2373-19038 GCA_964390855.1 uncultured Eubacteriales bacterium
ACATTACTGGACGATATAAAGCGGGTATGGCAGTATCACGGCGCCGAACATAAGGTGATCAACGCCTTTGAGGCCAAGGAGCCGTTGGTGGTAGAAAAGATCCAGCGCTATTCGACACTGCACCCCAGGTGCGGCACTAGTTTTCTTCTTATCGTCATCGTAATCAGCATCCTGGTTTTTTCCCTGCTGGGGAAACAGGTCCTCTGGTGGAGGATCCTCTCCCGGGTGCTGCTATTGCCCGTGGTGGCGGGAATTTCCTACGAATTGGTTAAACTATCAGGTAAGTATGCCGCCGCGCCGTTGTGCCGCATATTAGTAACCCCGGGGTTGTGGCTGCAGAAGTTAACCACCAACCCGCCCGACGACGGGCAGGTGGAGGTGGCCCTTGCTGCTTTTAAGGCTGTATTTAAGGAGGGCAACTAGCATTGCTGGAAAAATTAGCCAGCCTGGAAGAAAAGTATGAGGATTTGGGGAATTTAATCGGGGATCCCGAGGTGATCTCGGACCTGGCCCGCTGGCAGCAGTATGTCAAGGCCCATGCCGATTTGACCGGCCTGGTGACCGCGTATCGTGAATTTAAAAAAATTACCGGGGAAATCAAGGAGACAAAAGCTCTTTTGGATGAAGAAGACGATAGTGAATTATGTGAAATGGCCCAGGCGGAACTTGAGGAGCTTCTCGAAAAAAGAGACGGCCTGGAGCAGCGCCTGAAGGTACTGCTGTTGCCGCAGGATCCCAATGATGAAAAAAACGTGATCCTGGAGATACGCGCCGGCACGGGCGGCGAGGAGGCCGCTCTTTTTGCGGCGGACCTGTTCCGCATGTATTCCCGTTACGCGGAACGGCAGGGTTGGAAAACCGAGGTGTTAAACGCCAATTTAACAGATATCGGTGGTTTTAAAGAATTGATCTTCCTTATTCAAGGCCGGGGAGCCTACAGCCGTTTAAAGTTTGAAAGCGGCGTCCACCGGGTGCAGCGCATACCCACCACCGAGTCCGGGGGGCGGATACACACCTCCGCCGCCACTGTGGCGGTTTTACCGGAGGCGGAGGACGTGGACCTGGAAATAGACCCCAATGATTTGAGAATAGATGTGTTTTGCGCGTCCGGGCATGGCGGCCAGTCTGTAAACACGACCCAGTCCGCGGTGCGCATTACCCATATTCCCTCGGGGATAGTTGTTTCCATGCAGGATGAAAAGTCGCAGCATAAGAATAAAGATAAGGCTATGAAGGTTTTAAGAGCCCGCCTGCTGGATCGCATGCAGGAGGAACAGCAGCAAAAGGTGGCCAGCACCAGGAGATCGATGGTCGGCTCCGGTGACCGCAGTGAACGGATCAGGACTTATAACTTCCCCCAGAACAGGGTTACCGACCACCGTATCGGCCTGACGCTGCACCGGCTGGACGCGGTGCTGGAGGGGGATCTTGATCAGACGATCGACACCCTGGTTACCACCGACCAGGCGGAGCGGCTGAAACAGGTTGATTAGAATGACCGCAGGCCCGGCCGGGCTTCAGCCCGCCGCTCCAGGTTGTTCCGGGGCGTGAGAGGTGAAGGGGGATAACCCTAACAGTTAAAGACGCAATTAAGACAGCCAGGGAAAAATTCAGTGACAGCGGCATAGAATCGGCGGCGCTTGACGCGGAGGTACTGCTTGCGCATGTGACAGGCCTGGACAGGGCCGCCCTTTATCGGGATTGGCGCCGTGCCCTGGGGGACGGGGAGACGGCCCAATATAGTGTTTTGACCGGCAGGAGGCTGCGCGGCGAGCCGGTGGCCTACATCACCGGGCACAAGGAGTTTATGGGCCTGGATTTTTATGTAGACAGCGCTGTTTTAATCCCCCGGCCGGAAACAGAACTGCTTGTGGAGCACGCCTTGAAGCTAATGCCGCCCCGTCCGGTGGCGATAGATGTCGGGACCGGCAGCGGGGCCATTGCCGTAAGCGTGGCCTATTACAACAGGGAGGCCACGCTTTGCGCCACCGACTGCTCCGCCGCGGCCCTGGCGGTGGCCGGGCGCAATTGTCTCAGGCACGGTGTAGGGGACAGGGTATCCCTGCATCCGGGTGATCTTTTACAGCCGCTATCCGGCCGCTTGGCGGCAGGCGGGGTTGATCTGATTGCCGCCAACCTGCCTTACATTGCAGAAAATGACCTCCCCGGACTGCCCGGGGGGGTCAGAATGTTTGAGCCCCGCCTTGCTTTAGCCGGGGGGGAAGACGGACTGGCCCATTACCGGCGCCTTGTGCCCCAGGCTGGGGCCTTCTTGAAAAAGGGCGGGTATCTGTTGATGGAAATAGGTTTTGATCAGGGCCGCCGCGCCCTGGAGCTATTTGCGCCGCGGGTCTGGGAGGCGCGGGTGCTGCCCGATCCAGCCGGGTGGGACCGCCTGGTTGCAGCCAGGTTTAAAGGCTAAAGGCAGCCCTGCAGTGTAGGGGAAAACAGGCATTATATTTTGAAAACGGCATATATACCCGGTATGCCCGGGATTTTAAATGCGGGGGCGCCGCCAATGGCTACAAATCATATGAAGACACGCTACATAAAGGTTAATCCAAACAATCCCGGGGCGGAAGCCATAGCTGAAGCAGGGTTGATCCTGCGGCGGGGGGGGCTGGTCGCTTTCCCTACGGAAACGGTATACGGTCTGGGGGCCGATGCCACAAACGCGCGGGCAGTCGCCGGAATTTTTGAGGCGAAAGAACGGCCCCCGGATAACCCGGTTATCGTGCATATCGCCTCGCGCAGCCAGTTAAACGGACTGGTAGCCCGCATTCCCCCAGAAGCGGAAAAACTTATGGACGTTTTTTGGCCGGGCCCCCTGACGATCATTATGCCCGCGGCACAGGGAGTCCCCGGCGCTGTTACGGCCGGGCTGGCCACAGTGGCTGTGCGCATGCCTGATCACCCGGTCGCCCTGGCATTAATAAAAGCGGCCGCTGTGCCCGTGGCGGCGCCCAGCGCCAACCTTTCGGGAAAACCGAGTCCTACCCACGCGGCCCATGTTTTACAGGATCTTGACGGTCGTATCGACGCCGTCCTGGATGGGGGTCCGGCCGGGGTTGGGGTGGAGTCAACAGTTTTAGATTTGACTGATGAAACGCCCGTTATTTTGAGGCCGGGCGGGATAACCCGGGAGGAGTTGGGCGCCTGCCTCAACAAAGTGAACATAAGAGGCGGCGCCGTAACGGGTTGTTATGACGGTGAAAGCCCCCGGTCGCCCGGCATGAAATATGCGCACTATGCGCCCCGCGCCCCGCTTACGCTGATCACCGGAGACGAACAGGCCGTGGCGATGAAAATTCGCCGGCTGGCCGGCGCGGAAAAGAACCGCGGCAGAAGGGTAGGTATTCTCACATACGGCGACAGTGACGATTTTTCCTCCGCAGGGGAGGTAGTTGTCGCCGGTTGCAAGGCGGACCCCGGGACGATCGCCGCCGGGTTATACTCGGCCCTGCGCCGCTTTAATGAATTGGGTGTGGACGTTATTCTGGCGGAGGGTTTTGAGGAGAAGGGCGTGGGATTGGCAGTGATGAACCGGCTCAAGAAGGCTGCCGGCGGGCGTATCATACAAGTGTAATCCGGCCCGCCTATAGCTAAAAGATATACAAGGAGCATTATTAAGCGGATGCCGCAGCCGGGGCATGCCCCGGCAGCAGTGAAACTGAGGATGAAATGAGTTTTTTTACATTAATAACCCTGGCGGTAGCGCTTGGCGCAGACGCCTTTTCCCTGTGTCTGGGGGTCGGTATGGCTGGTGTAAACCGCAGGCAAGCGTTGATCATCACCATTACTGTACTTGTGTTTCATATATTTATGCCGCTGGCCGGGTGGTATATGGGCGAACTGGCCGGCGCCCTGCTTGGCCGGGCCGCCTCTTTAATCGGCGCCGCCCTGCTGATTTACCTCGGCAGCCGGATGATTTGGGAAAGCAGGCGCAAGGGACGGGAATCCGGGATAAAAATATACAAATTTAGCGCCTCGGGCCTGGTTCTGCTGGGGCTAAGTGTGAGCATGGACGCGCTCAGTGTGGGTTTTACCCTGGGCGCCCAGCAGGTGAATCTGCTGCGGACGGTGCTCACGATAGGCCTGGTAGCGGGGATTATGACTGCCACCGGGCTGGCCTGCGGGCGTTTTATGAGCAGCCTGGTTGGCGACAGGGCCCAGTTCCTGGGTGGCTTGATCCTGGTTGCCATTGGTATTAAATTGTTTTTTTAGGGAAAAACAACTTGATGGATGCAGAACAACATTGGACTGGGGCAGCCCTGGAAACAGCCGGGATTAAAACAATTTGACAGGATTAACTGGATTTAACCGGATTCACCGGATATGAATTCCAATCGGGGACATTCCTCAGCCCCAAAGGAATACCCCGAATAGAGGTGTGTCCCCATTCCTCTGTCCGGCCCCCAAATCCTTGTTTTATCCTGTAAATCCTGTCCATTTGTTTTAGCCTTTCATCCTATAAATCAGGGGGGGTTCTCTTGAAAATACTTTTTGTCTGCACGGGAAACACTTGCCGCAGCTGCATGGCGGAGGCCCTGGCCAAGAAACTGTTGCGGGGCGGACCGGGCGCCGGGGGTAATGTCGCAGTTTCTTCCGCCGGTCTTGCCGCATTGCCCGGGGACGCTGCCTCCCCCTTTGCCGTGCAGGCCATGGAGCGGATGGGGATTGACATCGGCGGCCACCGGGCAACCTTGCTGTCAGAGGTAAAGGTGCGGCAGGCGGATCTAATCCTGACTATGACCAGGGGCCACCGTGAGCAACTGAACAGCCTGTTTCCCGGGCATGGGTCAAGGGTTTTCACCCTGGCGGATTTTGCCGGACAGGGGTGCGATGTGCCGGATCCAATCGGGCAAACCCTGGAAACCTACCAGGATTGCGCCCACAAATTGGAGGAGATGATTGCCCGTGTCCTGGACAAGCTTGACCCGACACAATTCAACCCGTAGGCGCGGCTTCTGCCCCACGTCTTTGGCGGCCTTAAGCCAGGTCGAGACAGACTCCGCGATAATTAAAAATCAAGGCAGCTTAAAAGGGTAAATTGTATTTCTTGTAGAATCCTGTTAGTATACCTATATGCATGGACTCCGTCGACATCCTATTGTTTTGGCGGCGGGATCCAAGCGCCATTTAGGGCATGTGTATTTTAAGCAGCGACACGGCGGACACCGGGAAAGAAGGTCATGACTAAAAATGAAGGTTGCTTTAGCGGGCGATCACGGCGGTTTCAAGCTTAAGGAGCAGGTTGCCGGCTTCCTCAGGGAATGGGCGATAGACTACACCGATTTCGGTACATATTCAGAGGACCCGGTGGACTACCCGGATATCGCCTTGAAAGTTGCTGAGGCAGTGCAAAGCGGCGCTTATGAACGGGGTGTTCTCTGTTGCGGCACTGGTATTGGCGTGGCCATAGCGGCGAACAAGACGCCGGGCATCAGGGCGTCCCAGTGTCACGACACCTTTTCCGCCAGGGCGGCCAGGGAGCACAACAACGCCAATATCCTGACCATGGGCCAGCGCGTCATTGGATCCGGCCTGGCCAGGGATATCGTCAGGGTCTGGCTGGAGGCGGAATTCCAGGGGGGCCGCCATGGCCGCCGGGTAGATAAAATCAGTCTTATCGAGCAAAAATATAATCGTTGCAGCCGGTAGCAGATGCAGCCGGCCGGGGGAGGATTTTTGATGAAGTTAATGCGGTCTCTTGCAGAAGTTGACCCGGAAGTGAGCTGTGCCATCGGGCTTGAAACCAGGCGTCAGCAGCAGACCTTGGAGCTGATTGCTTCCGAAAACGTGGCCAGCCAGGCGGTGTTGGAGGCGCAGGGTTCGGTTTTGACCAACAAATATGCCGAAGGATACCCGGGTCGCCGTTATTACGGGGGCTGCGAGTTTGTCGACATAGTTGAAAGCCTGGCCATATCCAGGGCTAAAGAATTATTCGCGGCGGATTACGCCAACGTGCAGCCGCACTCAGGCGCTCAGGCCAACACCGCCGTCTATTTTGCCCTGCTGCAGCCCGGCGACACAATTTTGGGTATGGACCTGGCCCATGGGGGACACCTCACCCACGGCAGCCCGATTAATATTTCCGGGAAATATTTTAAAACCGCTTTTTACGGTGTAGATAAGGAAACCGGCCGGATAAATTATGAGCGGCTCTTTGCCGCGGCAATGGAAAGCAAGCCCAAAATGATCATCGGGGGCGCCAGCGCCTACCCACGGGAAATAGATTTTTACAAAATGAAGGAAGTAGCGGAAGAAGTGGGCGCCTACTTATTGGTAGACATGGCCCACATTGCCGGACTGGTTGCGGCGGGGCTGCATATGAGCCCGGTTCCCCACGCGGATGCGGTTACCACCACCACCCATAAGACCCTGCGGGGACCGCGGGGCGGCCTGGTGCTCAGCAAAAATGGCGACAGGTTCGGTGTAAAACTGAACCGGGCTGTTTTCCCCGGTATCCAGGGGGGGCCGTTGATGCACGTTATCGCGGCAAAAGCGGTTGCCCTGAAGGAGGCGCTGGAGCCCGGATTTAAGGAATATCAGCAGCAAATCGTGAACAACGCCCGGGCGCTTGCCTCAGCACTGCTGGAGCGCGGCTTTGAACTAATTTCCGGCGGCACCGACAACCATTTGCTGCTGGTGGATTTAAGGAGCAAGAATATAACAGGCAGTGAAGCCCAGGAACTGTTTGATGTTGTTGGCGTGACCATAAATAAAAACGCGATACCATATGATCCCCAGCCGCCAAACATTGCCAGCGGTATCCGCATCGGCACCCCCGCGGTGACCTCGCGCGGGCTGGTCGAGGAAGACATGGCGCAGGTTGCGGAAATAATGGACTATGCCATTATCAACCGCGATGACAAGGACAAGCTGGGCAAAGCGCGGGCAAAGGTAACCGCTATTTGTGAGAAGTATCCCTTGTTTTAAGGTGCGGGGACACACCTGCTGAGGGGGAATGTCCCCGATTGGAATGGCGGGCTTGCAGCCCTGCCTGAAATTCCAAACGATCTTGCCGGGGGAACAACCATGATACCATCTTGCGCGGCAGATTGGATGAAAATATCCGTTTGCCAGGTACCTTCAATGAAACAAAAGGACCGTCCCTTTGTTTCACCCGGGGTACACTAGATGAGGCAATGAAACAAAAGGAACGTCCCTTTGTTTCATGTGAGGAGCGAAACCATGAAGGAGAAAAAACGCCTGTCCCGGCCCGGTTGGGACGAGTATTTTATGAATATCGCAAATGTTGTGGCCACGCGTTCGACCTGCCTCAGAAGGCAGGTGGGTTCGGTGGTAGTCAGGGACAAGAGGATTCTTTGCAGCGGTTACAATGGGGCGCCGGCAGGTTTAAAGCACTGTTTGGATATCGGATGCCTGAGGGAGCAGAAGGGGATTCCCTCCGGTGAGCGTCATGAACTTTGCCGGGGACTGCATGCGGAACAAAACGCGATCATCCAGGCCGCCGTGCACGGCACGGCGATTAAGGATTCCGTGTATTATGTGACCCACCAGCCCTGTATCCTCTGCGCTAAAATATTGATCAACGCGGGCATTAAAAAGGTGGTTTTTCAAGGCGAGTACCCGGACCCGATGGCCCTGGACCTTTTCGCGGAAGCCGCCGTCGAACTGGTACATTATGAGCCAAAGTAAATATCCTGTCCATTTGTTTTTAAGAATGTTTTGAAAATAACAGACCGTCAATATTTATGGCAAGATTAGCATGCCATGGTAATATATATTAAACTGGGGATGTCCTTTTGCTTAATCTACTGGTTGTTTTCGGCACCAGGCCGGAGGCCATAAAAATGGCGCCGCTGGTGAAAGAGCTTGAGAAATACCCGGAAAGCCTGCGCTGCCGGGTGGCAGTCACCGCCCAACACAGGGAAATGCTGGATCAGGTGCTGTCCTTATTCGGGATAACCCCCGCCTATGACCTGGACATTATGCGGCGGGGCCAGAGCCTGTTCGACATTACAGCCCGGGCGTTAACCGGACTGCAGCAGATAATGGCGGAGGAAAAGCCGGATCTGGTGCTTGTGCACGGGGATACCACCACCACATTTGTAGCCGCTCTGGCAGCTTACTACCTGCAGATCCCGGTGGGGCATGTGGAGGCGGGGCTGCGGACGCACGACAAGTATTCTCCCTTTCCGGAGGAGATCAACAGGCGGCTTACCGGGGCGCTGGCGGATATCAATTTTGCTCCTACTGAGACAGCGAAGAACAATCTCCTCAGTGAGGGCGTCCCGACTGATAAGATTTACGTGACCGGCAATACTGTTATTGACGCCTTGCTGGCCACAGTGCGGCCGGGTTACCGTTTTAGGGACGATGAACTAAACGCGATCGACTATGACAGGAGCAGAGTGCTGCTGGTCACAACCCACCGGCGGGAAAACCTGGGCGAGCCGATGCGGGAAATATACCGCGCCCTGCGGGGCATAGTGGAGTGTTATCCCGACGTGAAGGTTGTTTTCCCCGTACACAAGAACCCGGCGGTGCGCAGTGTGGTGGGTGAGGAACTGGGCGATCTGTCCAGGGTGCGCCTGATTGAGCCGATGGATTACCAGCCCTTTGTCAACCTAATCAGCAGGGTTTACCTGGTGCTCAGCGATTCCGGCGGCATA
Source organism: uncultured Eubacteriales bacterium (assembly GCA_964390855.1). Taxonomy (GTDB): domain Bacteria; phylum Bacillota; class Desulfotomaculia; order Desulfotomaculales; family Pelotomaculaceae; genus Syntrophopropionicum. Next base: position 11,013 of record CAYMJG010000050.1, read on the forward strand.
CAGGAAGAGGCCCCCTCGCTGGGCAAACCGGTGCTCGTACTGCGCAACACCACAGAGCGCCCCGAGGCGGTAGAAGCCGGAACCGTCCGCCTTATTGGGACCGGTATGGATGCTGTGGCTGCTGAAACCAGACGGCTCTTGGACGATAAAAATTTTTACGGCAGGATGGCGGGGGCCGTAAACCCATATGGGGACGGGCAGGCGTCACGGCGGATCGTTCAGGCGATTAGGTACTGGGCGGGGTTGTCTAATGAAAAACCCGATCTGTTTCGCCCGGATCTGATAGTTGGATGATAAACCAAATAAGAGGCTGCAATTAGTAAAATTTTAATAATAAAGATAAAAATTATCCGACTGGTGGAGGAATTATAATATTCTTGTAGAAGGTATAGTAAAGCATATTTTAAATGAAGGTGTATTTATAGCAACTTTTAAATTATCGTTTTCAGGTTTTGCACAGGTTTTATAAAATGCCCGAAAAATATAAAAAAGATAGAGATAGAGAGAAAAAAGAAAAAAGGCGCCCCCCGAACAGTGCCCTGCTGGCCCTTGGCGTTACCACCACCATTGGCATGGAGATGGCTATTACGGTCTCGCTGGGCTATTATGGGGGCAGGTATCTGGATGGCAAATTCGCCACCGGACCCTGGCTGTTGCTGGCGGGTGTCCTTATTGGGCTTGCTGTAGGAGTTTTGGGTGTCTACAAGACACTGATGGGGTTTTTTGAGAGGGAGTAGGGCAAAAATGAGCGACTGGGATTTTGATGGCCAGTTAGTTAGGACATTAAAAATAGCTGCCGTTGTTTTAGCATTTCTATGCCTTGTTTTGTTGTGGCGACCCAAGGACCCTGTTGTATGGGGTTTTTTGGTGGGCATAGCGATAGGCATGTGGAATGCTTATTTTCTGGGCCGAAGGATGCGCGCCATAGTATACATGGTCGTTCCCAAAGCCAACGCCCACATGAAGGCCGGATTTGCTCTGCGTCTGACAATTATGTTTGCTGTGTTGTTCTATGTCGCCCGGACCCAATGGGTTAACCTCTATGCTGCTGGGGCGGGCTTTTTTGTTGTACCCCTGATCTTTACCATCGGCGCGTTTATTATGGCTGATGGTAACGTTCACCGGAAACCTGAGGAGGCCAACACTATTAAATAAATAAAACTTAAAAAGAAAGGGGTGAGAAAAGAAAATGTTGAGCTTGCACGAAGTAGAACACCAGCTGAACTTTTGGCACTGGCCGGCCAACGGCAGCTGGGAGATGTTTCTGGGCAATTACCATCTGACCTTTAACCCGAGGACCCTGATTATGACCTGGATAACAATGGTTCTGGTAATTTTGTTCGGCTGGGCAGCCACCCGCGCCATGAGTATGCGCAAGCCAAAAGGAGCGCAGAATATTCTGGAAATGGTCTGGGAATTTATCCGGGGCCTGGTGAATGAAAACATGGACCCCAAAAAGGGCGCGGCCCTGCTCGGTATAGTCGTCACTTATCTTATCTTTATCCTGTTTTCCAACCTGATCGGCCTTGTCCCCACCCTGAGTTCGCCGACGGCCGACTACAACACCACTCTGGGGCTGGCCCTTTGCACCTTTGCTATTATATATATCTTCGGCATTAGGTACAAAGGTCTGGGTTATTTCAAACACTACATCAAGCCTTTCGTGTTTTTCCTGCCGATAAATATCATTGAGGACTTTGCCAAGCCGATTACGCTGACATTCCGTCTTTACGGCAATATTTACGGCGGGGAAGTGCTGATTGCTGTTCTGCTTGGCTTGTTGGGCGGATGGGCACACGTGTTCGGTGGGTTTATAGCCTCTGTGGTGTGGCTGGCGTTCAGTATTTTCGTTGGCTGTATCCAGGCCTTTATCTTCACCATGCTCAGCATCGCTTATGTTGGGCAGGCTGTAGGAGATCACTAGTTTTATCCTATGGGCATTGCAGTTTAAATTTTATCTTGGAAAGGAGGGGAAATAAATGGAACTAGGAGCAGGTGCTGCTCTGGGCGCGGCTTTAGCAGTGGGTCTTGCCGCTCTGGGCGCTGGTATCGGTGACGGTCTCGTCACTGGTTCGGCGGTAAGCGGTATAGCTCGTCAGCCGGAGGCAAGGGGTAACATTATGACCCTTATGTTCATCTCTGTCGGTCTGATTGAAGCTCTCCCCATCATCGCGGTTGTTATCGCTTTCATGCTCTTTGGTAAGGTTGGTTAAGAACAGGTTCGTGTGTCATGACAAAAAAGGCGCGGCGCGCAAGGGGTAGTTTAAAGGTAGAGGGGATATATAATAATTATTTATGCAATTTTTATCCATATTGTATGATTATCTAGGGAGCAGGCGATAGGTTTTAAAGGAATTCGGCTACCCGCCGAATTCCTTTAATCCAACTACTAAAAACTACCGGATGGCGCTGAGCCTCCTTTTGTCCACAAGAGGTGGAAGGAGGGAAACCACTAGTGGGGTTAGAGTTTAACGCAACACTGCTTGCGCAGATTGTTGACTTCATTATTTTATTAATATTCTTGAAGCTCGTTGTCTACAAGCCTTTGGTCAAACTGCTGGGAGACCGTTCCGATCATATTGCCAATAGCATTGCTGCCGCCGAACAGGAAAGGCAGGAAGCGGAACAGCTCAAAGCGGGGTATGAGGCTGAAATGCGGCGTGCCCGGGAGCAAACCCAAGAAATTATTCAAAAGGCTACTAAGGCCGGTGAAGACCAGGCTTTGGAGATCATCGAAAGCGCCAAAAATGAGGCAGGCAGACTGAAGGAGTCGGCTCTTGCCGAAATTGAACGCGAGAAACAAAGAGCAGTCACAGAACTGCGTGAACAGGTGGCAAATCTTTCTGTCCTGGTTGCCGCTAAGATTATTAACCAGTCAATAACAGAAGGTATCCAGCGCAACATGATCAAGGACTTTATTAAAGAGGCAGGGGAGTTGCAATGAGAGGGCCTGTAGCGGGGCGTTATGCAGCAGCATTGTATGAGCTGGCCTCAGAGGAAAAGGTTCCGCCGAAATACAAGAGCAAAGTGGATGTGGTTGAAAGCGAATTAAAAGCAATTGAGCAGGTTCTGGAGGATCATGACGATCTGCAAAGGTTGCTTTACCATCCACAGATTACCCCTGCTGCTAAAAAAGAATTGCTGGACAAATTGTTTAAGGGAAAAATCTCTGAGGTAACAGGTAACTTTCTTGCCTTATTGGTAGACCGCCGGCGGGAAGCGTATTTCGCGGACATTGTGGCCGAGTATATCGCTCTGGCCAACGCCGGCCGGAACATAGTGGCGGCCCAGGTCGCCTCAGCAGTGGAGCTAAACGATAAGGAAAAAAACGAACTGAAACGGATTCTGGGCACTCTGGCCGGACAAAAGGTGCAGACCTCTTTTACTGTGGATCCGTCCTTAATTGGCGGGATAGTGGTGCGTATGGGGGATAAAATTATTGACGGCAGTGTCAAGACCAGATTGGCTTCCATGAAAGAGAGCCTTAAGGCAATTAGTTAACTAGATAGGGGTGAAACCAGTAGATGAATTTGCGACCTGAAGAAATCAGCTCGATTATCCGGCAGCAGATTGACAAGTATCAGGCACAGATCGAGATGACGGACGTTGGCACCGTTATCCAGGTCGGCGACGGTATCGCCCGCGTATACGGCCTGATGGAATGTATGTCCATGGAACTGCTGGAGTTTCCAGGTGGCGTGCTGGGCATGGCGCTCAACCTGGAAGAGGATAACATCGGCTGCGTTATTCTTGGACCTTATAGACACATCAAAGAGGGCGACACCGTTAAGCGTACGGGCCGGATCGTTTCCGTTCCTGTAGGCGATCCATTGATTGGCCGCGTAGTTAACCCGCTTGGCCAGCCGCTGGACGGTAAAGGCCCGATTAAAAGCGATCAGTATAACCCGGTGGAAAAAATCGCCCCCGGCGTTATCTTCCGCAAGTCGGTGCACCAGCCGCTGCAGACCGGACTCAAGGCCATCGACTCGATGATTCCCATCGGCCGCGGCCAGCGGGAACTGATTCTCGGCGACCGCCAGACGGGCAAAACCGCCATCGCTGTCGACGCGATCATCAACCAGAAGGGCGGGGACGTGATCTGCATTTATGTGGCCGTTGGACAAAAGCAGTCTACTGTGGCCAACGTGGTGCAGAAACTGACTGAGACCGGCGCGATGGACTATACGATCATCGTGTCCGCTACCGCCTCCGACCCGGCGCCGCTGTTATACATTGCTCCCTTTGCCGGGGCGTCCATGGGCGAGGCCTTCATGGCCGAAGGCAAGCACGTGCTGATTATTTACGACGACCTGTCCAAGCAGGCTGCGGCTTACCGCGAGCTCTCCCTGCTGCTGCGCCGTCCTCCCGGACGTGAAGCTTACCCGGGCGACGTGTTCAACCTGCACAGCCGGCTTTTAGAGCGCGCCTGCAAGCTGTCGGACGACCTGGGCGCCGGTTCCATGACCGCGCTGCCCATTATCGAAACCCAGGCCGGAGACGTTTCGGCTTATATCCCGACCAACGTGATTTCTATTACCGACGGCCAGATCTTCCTGGAGCCCGACCTCTTTTACGCCGGCGTCCGCCCCGCGGTCAACGTGGGTATCTCCGTTTCCCGGGTGGGAGGCAACGCCCAGGTGAAAGGCATGAAGGCCATCGCCGGCCGTTTGCGCATGGACCTGGCCCAGTACCGCGAACTGGCGGCTTTCGCCCAGTTTGGCTCCGATTTGGACAAGGCGACCCAGGCCAGGCTGACCCGCGGCGAGCGCATGGTGGAGCTCCTGAAGCAGGGGCAGTATGTGCCCATGCCGGTGGAAGAACAGATCATGAGCATTTATGCGGCGGCCAACGGTTACCTGGACGACATGCCGGTTGAGGCTGTCCAGCCCTTTGAGGCCGAGTTCCTGAAGTTTATGAAGGCGAATAAGCCGAAGGTCGGCGAGGCTATACGCGCAACCGGCCAGTTCAAGGACGTGGAGAAGGAACTGATCGCTGCTATTGAGGAGTTCAAGTCCAGCTTTAAGACAGCCCGCGGTTTGTAAATTCTGTGAGGTTTAAATGACTCCACTTTAAGGTGGTGAAAATATTATATGGCAAGTTTGCGAGATCTCCGGCGCCGCATCAAGGCTACCAAAAACATGCAGCAGATCACCAAGGCCATGAAAGCTGTTTCAGCAGCCAAGATGCGCAAGGCGCAGGAATCGGTTACTGCGGCCCGCCCCTATTCCAAGCGGATCAAAAATGTGTTGGGACGGGTGGCGGTCGCCTCCGGCGGAGTCAAGCACCCGCTATTGGCGGTGCGCGAGCCGAAAAAAGCCGCTTTTGTACTCTTAACGGCTGATCGCGGATTGTGCGGCGGCTTCAACAGCAACGTGATCCGGCGGGCAAGCCAGGAAATAAGCGGGGCCAAGACCGAGTTTGAACTGGTAACCATCGGCCGTAAAGGCCGGGATTTTTTCCGCCGCCGCGGTTTTAAAATAGCCAAAGAGTATATCGGCCTGGGCGATGATGTCAGATACGGCACGGCCAGAGATATTGCTTCCTATGTGATAGAAAAATACTCGGCGGAAGAATACGACGAGGTGTATCTCATATACAGCCAGTTTGTAAATGTGCTGGTGCAAAAGCCGCTGATGATCAAGATCCTGCCGGCCGAGCCACCCACCGGGGAAGGCGGCGCCGGGGCGGAAGGGGAAGCCCAAAAGGTCCCCTATATCTTTGAGCCCTCGGCTGAAGCGGTATTGACCGAATTGCTGCCCAAGTATATTGAGAACGCCATTTACCAGGGGCTGCTGGAGACAAGGGCGGGTTTCTACAGCGCCCAGATGACAGCCATGGAAAACGCGACCAAGAACGCCTCGGATATGATCGACAGTCTGACCCAGACCATGAACCGGGCGCGCCAGGCTCAGATCACCAAGGAAATATCCGAGATCGTCGGGGGCGCCGCAGCGCTGGAATAAGGTAATTATCACAGTACCTGTCACAGTAAATATTTTAAATCCTGTAATTCTAAAAAAAACATGAAAGCCCTGTGACAAGGTTCTTGTAATTGTGTGCAGTCGTTTTTCAACTTAAAGTTGAAGCGAAGGAGGTAAGAGAAGCGAATGAACGTTGGTCAAGTTGTGCAGGTTATCGGCGTCGTGGTGGACATCCGTTTCCCGCCCGGCCAGGTGCCTGACATTTATAACGCCTTGCAGATCACAAGCGACAAAGAAGACATGTTCGGCCGCAAGTTCAACCTTACCCTGGAAGTTGCCCAGCACCTGGGCAACAACACCGTCCGCGCGGTGGCCATGAGCGCCACGGACGGACTGGTCCGCGGTATGGAAGTGGTAGATACCGGCGCCCCTATTTCGGTGCCGGTGGGCAAGGTCTCCTTGGGCCGTCTTGTGGACGTGCTGGGCGAGCCCATTGACGGCAAAGGCCCGATCGACAGCGACAAGAAATACCCCATTCACCGTAATCCTCCGCCCCTGGTGGAGCAGGCTTTGAAAACCGAGCAGCTGGAAACCGGCATTAAAGTTATCGACCTGCTGGTTCCCTTCTTAAAGGGCGGCAAAATTGGGCTATTCGGCGGCGCCGGCGTGGGCAAGACCGTTATCGTGATGGAATTAATCAACAACATTGCCAAGCAGCACGGCGGTATCTCAGTGTTCGCCGGTGTGGGCGAGCGTACTCGTGAAGGGAACGACCTTTACAACGAAATGACGGAGTCCGGCGTTTTGGACAAGGTGACCATGGTCTTCGGCCAGATGAACGAGCCGCCCGGTGTGCGCCTGCGTGTGGCCCTGACGGGGCTGTGCATGGCCGAGTACTTCCGCGATGAGGAAGGCGCCGACACCCTGCTGTTCATCGATAACATTTTCCGGTTTACCCAGGCTGGTTCAGAGGTTTCCGCGCTGCTGGGCCGCATGCCCTCCGCCGTGGGTTACCAGCCGACCCTGGCCACGGAAATGGGCCAGATGCAGGAGCGGATTACTTCCACCCAGAAAGGTTCGGTTACCTCGGTGCAGGCTGTTTACGTGCCTGCCGACGACCTGACCGACCCCGCCCCGGCCACCACGTTCGCCCACTTGGACGGTACCGTGGTGCTGTCCCGGCAAATCGTGGAGCTGGGCATTTACCCGGCGGTGGACCCCCTGGACTCTACTTCCAGGATCCTTGACCCGCTGGTAGTCGGCGCCGACCACTATGCGGTGGCCCGCGGCGTCCAGAAGATACTGCAGCGCTACAAGGAACTGCAGGACATCATCGCCATCCTTGGTATGGAAGAACTTTCCGACGAAGACAAGCTTGTCGTAGCGCGCGCCCGCCGGCTGCAGAAGTTCCTGTCGCAGCCGTTCAGCGTGGCGGAAGCCTTTACCGGCATGTCCGGGAAGTTTGTGTCGATCAAAGATACGGTACGCAGCTTCCAGGAGATCCTCGACGGCAAGCATGACGACCTGCCGGAAGACGCTTTCTACATGGTAGGCGGTATTGAAGAAGCAGTAGAAAAAGGCAAGAGTATATTAGCCGTATAATAGAGGGGAGTGCGCACTATGTCGGAAAATAAGCAGCGACTGGAAATCGTAACTCCTCAGAGAAAAGTTTTCAGCGAGGATGTAGATTTTTTAGTAGCGCCCGGCGCCGAGGGCGAATTGGGAATACTCCCCAACCACGCCGCGCTGATCACGTCCCTTAACATCGGCATCATGCGGATTGAGCAGGATGGCAAGAAATTTAGGGTTTTTGTGAGCGGCGGTTTCCTGGAGGTGCGGAATAGCAAGGTTACTGTGCTGGCCACTGCCGCCGAGCGGACCGAGGAAATCGATGTGGCCCGCGCCGAGGCTGCCAGGAAGCGGGCCGAGGACAGGATTGCCGCCAAGTCCCCCGATTTGGACCTGGCGCGCGCCGAACTGGCCTTGCAACGCGCTATTATACGCCTGAAGGCGGCCAGTGAAAAATAAAATGCACTGTATTCTTTAAACCTAAACCGGACGACAGTTCCGGTTTTTTCTTTTCTTGGGGACATTCCCCGGCTGCA
>CAYMJG010000051.1:0-18991 GCA_964390855.1 uncultured Eubacteriales bacterium
GGAGATGTTTACGAATTTTTGTGGGACAAAAGTACGCACGTCTCCACATGCCGCGTCCAGGGGAACATGTCCACCGGCTGCGCCTCCAGCGCCTGGTAACCCTTGCCGGTGAGATAGCGCAGATCGCGGGCAAGGGTACCGGGGTCGCAGGAAATGTAGACTATCCGGGCCGGCCCCATTTCCGCCACCGCGTCCAGCGCTTCGCGGCGGCAGCCGGCGCGGGGCGGGTCCAGCGCCACCACGTCCGGGCGCAACCCTTGCGCGGCGAGTTCCGGCAAACGTTTTTCCACCGCTCCCGTGATAAATTCAACATTGCTTATCTTATTTATAATCGCGTTCCGGCGGGCGTCCGCCACCGCCTGGGGGACAGCCTCCAGACCGTACACCTTTTTGGCCTGCCCGGCCAAAAAGAGGGTGATTGTGCCGGTGCCGCTGAAAGCGTCCACCACTGTCTCCGCCCCGGACAACCCCGCATATGTCAGTGCTTGTTCGAACAATACCAACGTCTGGGCCGGGTTGACCTGGTAGAATGAGGCTGGTGAAATGCGGAACGTGAGGCGCCCCAGGCGATCGGTTATGTAGCCCCGCCCGGCCAGTATGCTGTTTTGTCCGCCTAAAACAGCCCCGGCGGGATTGTCATTAATACTGCGCACTACAGAGGCGATTCCCTTATAGCCGGACCTGAGTTCGGCGGCAAAGTCCTTCCCCCCCGGCCAGCGGCCGCTCCCGGTCACCAGCACAGCCATTATTTCACCGCCGTCAAAGGCTTTGCGCAGGACGACGTGACTGAAAAATCGTTCTGGCCCGGCGCCCTTGGGGTCCCCATATTTATTCAGCAGTTTTTTAATGAAGGCGGCAGCCCCGTTTAAATCCCTATCCAGCAGCAGACAGCCTGCTTCTACGCCTTCATTTTCTTTGAAAAACCCGGTCAGGGTGTGGGAGTCTTCCTCGTAGTAGCCGAGCTCGAACCCGTTGCCGCATTTTTGCACGTGGAAGACGGCTTTGTTGCGGTAGTGCCGGGGGTTAGCCATTCCTATTGTTGGGAGGACGGCGACGTCTTTCAGTCCGCCCAGGCGGGCCAGGCTGTCCCTGACCAGTTCCGTTTTCAGCCTGAGCTGTTCAGTGTAGTCGACATGCTGCAGTTGGCAGCCGCCGCAGGCGCCGTAATCTATACATTCGGGCCGGCGCCGGGTGGGGGAAGGCTCCAGGATTTCCAGCAGCCTGCCACGGGCGTAATTCCGTTTGATATCCGTTACCTCGGCCAGGACGGTATCTCCCGGCGCCGTGCCGGGGACAAATACCGCCATGCCTTTGTGCCGTCCCACGCCCTCGCCGGCATGGGTGAGCCCGTTTATCTCAAGCCTGATCCTGTCAATTTTTCTCAGATGGTGTTGGTTTTCCATGCAAACCCCCCGGTATCCAATCTTGTAAAACCCTTTTGGATAATGTGTTTTTATGTTATTCTAGCCTTACAGTATCATAAAATATCTAACAATAGCAAAGGGAATGGGCGCCTGGCAACACGTTCCTTGGCGCTATGAGGTTTGGGGGAAAACCATGAAAGATGTTTGGTTAAAGCTCGCGGTACTGAGCGAAAACACGGTGGGGACTTCCGGGGGCTTAATTGGCGAATGGGGTCTGTCCATCTATATTGAAGCCGGCGGCATGAAAATCCTTTTTGACACGGGGGAAAGCGGCGCGCTGCTAAGCAACGCGGACGCGTTGGGGATCGACCTTCAGTCCGTGCAGGCCCTGGTCTTGAGCCATGGGCATTATGATCATACAGGCGGCATGCGGTCTTTCCTGCGCCGCCGGGGCAAACTGCCGGTATACGCGCACCCGGATCTGTTTGCCTGCCACCACGTAACACCGGAAAAACCGCGCTATATCGGAGTACCCTATAGAAAAGAACTGTTGGAAAACCTGGGGGCGGAATTTGTCTTTGTAAAAGAGCATTTTGAGATTGCACGGGGTGTTTTGATTAGTGGTGAGGTACCCAGAAAAAGGGTTTTTAAGAATGAGAAGGAGAGTTTATTCTCCATGGAAAACGGCAAAAGGGTTATACCTGATCCGTTTCATGACGACATGAGTCTGTACTGTGTTACCCCGGAGGGGTTATTTATTGTCCTAGGCTGCGCCCACGCCGGCTTGATTAATATCGTGGAGCATGCGCGGCAGGTTACCGGCGAAAGCCGCGTCTACGGCATTATCGGCGGCGCCCACCTGGGCCCCGCTCCTGTTGAGCAGCAGGAAGCCACAATTAGCTACCTCAGGGAACTGGACCTGCAATTCCTCGGCGCCAACCACTGCACCGGACAGGCTGTGATCGCCCGCCTGGCCAACATCTTCGGGCCCCGCTTTAAATTTTGCCCGGCCGGAAGCATCTTCACCATTCCCGAGGTGTCGGGGGTGTCAGGGGGACGGGGTTGTTGACACCTTTTGCGCCGGGGCTGTGTCGAGGGGACGGGGTTGTTGACACCTTTTTGTGATCAAGGTCCAAGGGGACTATTTTCATGATACAGCCTATTGGTGCAATATCATCATCCCGGCCAAAGGGATCAACATACTATCATTCAACGAAATGGAAAGCAATGAGGAAGTCTGGAACGACTGGCCGGCTTGTGGCAATGATTATGCGCGGGACAACCGGAGGTCAATGGAGGCCGGTGGCGGAGAATACCTGAACCTTATTGCCATAATCCTCGGGAGGCAGTAAAACGAGGGGCGCAATGTCTTTGCCGGCCCTTTAGCAAGGGTGTCAACAACCCCGTCCCCGTGACAACATACAACCTCTCTATTCGTTATTGTTAATTTAACCCCATTGTTCCTTTCAATGTTTTTTGCCCCCTACTTTAATTTCAGGCAAGGGCCATGACCGGGGGCCACCAACCTGGGGGTTAATTGGGAGAGGGCTTTTTTCATTTTGCTGAGCCGCCCCGGATCGGGCACCTGGGCGGGAAGGATGTTACTGATTTCAGTATCCCATGTAGAATCTACCATGGCGCCGTCAGTTTTCCCGGGTCTGATCATTATATCGCTGCTGAAAAAAATACCGCGCTGGTTTTCTATAACCAGTAAACCCTCCCATAGGTGCATTTCAGAAGGGTAACTGATAAACTCCAGTTCATATGAATTGGAAACGAGTTTCTCACCGGGCCTCTTAATAATAATCTCATTTTTATACCCGAATCCGCCAAATTGCCGTGCGCTTACCTCCGAACAAATTGTTATAGCCTCAGGGAAATTATCCAGGATTATAGATAAACCGCCACATTCGTCAGCCTCAAAGTGGGAAACGAAAATGTATTTTAGCAACTTGCCATTTAGCGCTGCTTTTAATTGTTGGACTAATGCGGCAGCCTGTTGGACATTGCCTGTATGAAATAAAACAGGTTCATCCGCTATTAGCAAATACTGATTAAAGGAAAGATCAATTTGCGGAATATATGTACTGAATTGGAACAGATCTTGCTCGACATGTTGCATTTAAACCCACCCCCTTATTAGAGACTCCTAATCCCCAAGCTAGCTATCCCCGATAATCGGGCTAATATACAAATCATTACCTGGGACAAGGGGCGGCCTTGTCCCAGCTTAACCTTCATATGTTGACAGCCGCTGTTCTCCGTCCCGAACTCTCCAACTTCGCCCACTGGGCGCATCCCCCGATTGGGGTTCGCTGCCTTTTGCTCAATATTCCGCGTGCTTCCCCAAGGTATTAACGGCCCTCGCCTGCCTGACGCCAAAAAGGTGTCAACAACCCCGTCCCCCTGACAACTCGTCGGCCTACTTCAACGATACCCCTTTCAATTCCAGCCAGGGGTCTTCCGCTGAGATCACATAGCCCCGGACATTGTCCCGGACGGCCACAACTTTCTCTTCGTGCACCAGATAAAAAGCCGGTAAATCGTCAATGATCATCTTTTGAATGTCAGTGTAAATCTGCTGTTTTTTTATCTCGTCCGGTTCACTCTCCGCCTGCGTAACCAGTTGATCATAAACGGCATTATGGTAATGGCTGGCGTAATTACTTGAAAAATGCACCATCAGATGATGGGGATAAGGACCCCAGACAAAGTAGCCTGTGCGCATGATCATGCCGAAATCCCCTTCCTTCTCCAGGGCTCTCATGGCTGCCGACTCCAACTGTTTTAATTCCACAGCCATACCGATTTCCTTGAGCTGCGCCTGGCAGGCCTCGGCAATCCGCAATTCACGCGAGATCCAGGACTGGCCGACGAGCATGGTGACCTGCAGTGGTTTCCCGTCTTTCTCCACAATGCCGTCGCCATTTTCATCTTTCCAGCCCGAGGCGGCCAAAAGGGATTTCGCTTTTTCCCGATCCTGGCTGTAAAGCTGCAGGTCGTTGCTGCTGTACATCATCACCGGGGAATAAGGCCTGCCCTGGGCAGCCACCCCCACATTGTCTAAAATATTCTTGACAATTCCCCCGGTATCAATGGCGTTCGCTACCGCTTTTCGGACATTGACATCATTAAAGGGCTCATAGTCACAATTGAATTGAAGAAAATCAGTATAGGTGCTCAGTTTTCTGTGGACGGTAATCTTTGCGTTTTTTTCCAGTTTGGGGACGTCGCTTTCCGGGATCATCACGCTCATATCCACATCCCCGGAACTTAAGGCCAGCACCCTGGTGGCAGCTTCCGGAATAATCTTAAAAACAACCCGGTCCAGCTTGGCTTCCCCGCCCCAGTAATCATCGTTTTTCACCAAAACGATCTCTTGTCCCTTACTGTAATTTTCATATTTAAAAGGGCCTGTTCCCACCGGCTGCCGGAATTTCCCCTGATCATCAAGGCTGGTGGGGCCGGCTACGGGCCAGGCGATGTGAGTCAGGTAGGTAGGCAGCGGAACCTGCCCGGTACAGGTAAATTTAACGGTATGGGCGTCAATTGCTTCAACCTTCTCCACCGGCAAGGTTTTTGCCGTTGTGACGTAAGCCCGGTCACTGTATGAATAGACAACGGCTTCCGCCGTAAGTGGCGTGCCGTCGTGAAATCTAACATTTTCCCTGAGCCTGAAAATCCACGTTTTGCCGTTATCCGGGGAATCCCAGGACTCCGCCAGACCCGGAACCAGGTTAAGATCGGCATCGAGACGCACCAGGGTCTCATAAATCTGCGACCAGACAAAACGGGCGTCCCCATCAGGAAACCTCTCTATATCCCAGGTATTGACATCTGTGGCGACGGCGACCTTTAAAACCTGTCCCTGCTGTCCGGACTCTTCCTTGGAACCGCATCCCCCTGCAAATAGGATCACACACACCATAAAAGCTAAAAAAAGTATCTGCCTGCTTCTTTTCACATCATGCCCTCCTTGGAATATGTAAATAGATATTGCTGCTAATCAGCTGGAATGTATTCAGCCTGCCCACAGGCGACATAATGCCCGTCGCCTATTTCCCTGAGCCCGGGTTTTTGCCGGCGGCATCCCGGTCCCGCCTGCGGGCAGCGGGCGGCATAAACACAGGCGTCAGTCAGCGTCCCCGAACCGGATTCCTCCAGCCATTCCTTCGCCTGCAGAGGCGCATTTGCCGGGTGTTTGTTCAACCCTGAAAATCCCCCTAACAGCAGCCGGGTATATGGATGCAGCGGCTTCCGGCAAATTTGTTCAGTCCGCCCGCTTTCCACAATCCGGCCCCTGCACATTACCGCGATCCTGTCGCTGATCCAGCTGACTACCTCAAGGTCATGGGATATAAATAGCAGGCCAATCCCATTTTCAGCCTGGATTTCTTTGAGGATACGCAATATCTGCGCCTGTACGGAAACATCCAAAAGCGAAGTCGGTTCGTCGGCTATCAAAAATTTGGGCCGCAAGGAAAGCGCCCGCGCCAAAACGACCCGTTGGATTTGCCCGCCGCTTAGTTCATGCGGATAACGGCGCAAAATTTCTTCGCCCAATCCTACCTTTTGTAAAAATTCAATGCGCCTAACTTTTTGTCCTTGTCCCAATAATATTTTTTTCTGAATCCACAGCGGTTCCAGCAGGGCGCTTCCTATTTTCATCCGCGGGTTTAAGGCGCTTTCCGGGTGCTGAAAGACGATCTGCATCATGCCGCGGAATTCCTTCTTTAACCTGCCGCCGGCGGTCAAAACCTCCTGCCCTTGAAAAAAAACCTTACCGGATGAAGGCGGGATCAGCCCCAGGATTGTCCGTGCCAGGGTAGATTTACCAGAGCCGCTTTCCCCCACCAGACCCAGGGTTTCCCCCCGGTCCAGATCGAGGCTGACCCCGTCCAAAACCTTATAGCGCCTGGGGCGGAAAATGCCTTTGCTGTATTCCTTGCTGAGGTTCTCTACCTTGAGGAGCATTAAGACACCTCACAATAGTTCCGTTTACTTCTTTGTTTATTACCGGCTGAAGGCGGCAAGCATCTTGCTTGTACGGGCAGCGGGAATAAAACCTGCATCCCGGGATTTCCTCCAGCAAACTGGGGCTGCAGCCGGGAACCGGATGCAAGCCGTTCTCCGGCAGGGAGGCCAGCAAGCCCCGGGTATAGGGGTGGGCGGGGCAGGTAAGCACCTTTTTGGCGGGACCGTTTTCCACGATTTCACCGCAATACATCACCGCTACATTATCACACAAGCCGGCCGCGACCTTTAAATCATGTGTAATCAACAGTAAAGACGCGTTGGTTTCCCTGATGATTTGACGTAAAAGCTCAATTACCTGCTCTCTGACAACTGTGTCCAGCCCTTTTGTCGGTTCATCTGCAATCAGCAGGGACGGTTTTCCGGCAATACTGAGAGTGGCCAGTACCCGTTGCCTCATTCCGCCGCTCAACTGGTGCGGGTATTCATAATACCTGTTGCGGAAACCCTTCAGGCCCAGGGATTTAAACAATGATAGAGCGGCCGCTCGAGCCTCTTCTTTGTTCATTCCCCTGTGCAGACGGAGCCCCCCGGCCAGTTGTTCACCGACATGCAATACCGGGTTGAGCGAGGTCGACGGGCTCTGGGGCAATAGGCCTATTTCAGCTCCCCTGATTTGCCGCATTTTCTCAGGGGATAATCCCAGTAAATCCTGGTTTTTATATATTATTTTACCGCTGCTGACCGCATTTGCGGGTAAAAGCCTCAATATGGACATACCCAGGACAGATTTGCCGCAGCCTGTTTCCCCAATGAGCCCCAGCGTACGGCCGGGGGCGAGATCAAGATCGACGTTGTCGCAGGCTTTTATTTGCCCCTCCCGGCAATGAAATATTGTAGTCAAACCACGTATGCTCAACAAGGCGGCCATCCTGTCCACCCCCTAGCCTATCTTTTTCTTCATCCTCGGATCAAACTGATCCCTCAACCCGTCACCCGCAAGGTTAAAGGCCAGTACTGTAACCATAATGGCCAGCCCGGGGAAAATGGTCAGATGCGGCGCTGTTTGCAGGTAATCCTTGCCGTAATTGAGCATCGCCCCCCAGACAGGCGCCGGGGGTGGCGCCCCCAGTCCCAGAAAACTCAGGCCGGCCGCCGCCAAAATAGCGTAACCGATGCCGACACTGGCCATGACAATTACCGGAGCCATGATATTCGGCAGCAGATGCCGCAGCATGATATACAGGTTGCCGGCGCCCAGGGTGCGGATGGCTTCAACATATTCCTTTTTTTTCTCGGCCAGGACCGCGCCCCGCACTACCCTTGCGTAGCTCATCCAGCCGGCCAGGGTCAGGGCAACGATTACATTAAGCGTGCCCGGGCCCAGCAGCCCGGCTACGACCAGCGCCAGGATCAAGCCGGGAAATGCAAGGAAAATATCTACTGTCCGCATAATCAGTTCATCTATTTTACCGCCATAGTAACCGGCGGCCATCCCCAGCGCGGCGCCGATAACGGCGGATACGGCGGTTACCGCCAAACCGGTCAGCAGCGATATGCGCGTTCCATAAATAATTCTGCTCAATACACAACGGCCGAATTCATCCGTGCCAAATGGATACTCCAGGCATGGCCCGAGGAGCGTCCGGCTCAAGGACTGCACGTTGGGATCATGAGGCGCCAGCAGGGGTGCAAATAGGGCAAGGACAGCCAGCGCGGCAATAACAGCCATTCCGGCAAGGGTTAGTTTGTTTTCTAAAAAGCCCCTTATTGGCCCCCGCACGGAACCGGTTTTCAGGGTCGGACCGCTCTGCCGAATGTGCATCATCAGCCCCCTTCCCCGTAGCGGATTCTGGGGTCGAGGATGACGTACAAAATATCTACCAGCAGGTTGATTACAACAAAGAAAACCGCAAACAACAGCACACAGGCCTGGATTAGGGCATAGTCGCGCGCGTAGATGGAATCAACCAGGAGCTTCCCCAACCCGGGCCAGGCAAAAATCGACTCCACAACCACTGTGCCTTCCAAAAGGTGTCCCAACTGCATGCCGATGACGGTGACAACCGGGATAAAGGCGTTTTTCAAGGCATGCCGGAATATAATGCTCCTTTCACTAAACCCTTGCGACCTGGCAGTGATAATGTAATCCTGTTGCAGCACCTCCAGCATGCTGGAACGGGTCAGCCTGGCGGTGACAGCCGCCAGACCCGCCCCTAAGGTCACAGCCGGCAGGATCAGATGACTGAATGTGCCGTAGCCGAATACCGGGAACCAGCCCAGTGTGACAGAAAACAACAGGACCAGCAGTAACGCCAGCCAAAAATTGGGCATGCTTGCCCCAAGCATGGCGCCAATCCGGGCCGCGCTGTCCAGCGGAGAGTTTTGTTTAACGGCGGAAATGAGACCGGCAGGGAGGGCAACGAGCAGGGAAACGAGCAGGGAAGCCAGGGCAAGCAGCAGTGTTGCGGGCGCCCGCGCCATTATCTCCCGCGCTACCGGATCCCCCGTAACCAGGGAACGCCCAAAATCGCCTTGCACGATGTGGGCCCCCCAGTGAAAATACTGGATCCAAACAGGGGCGTCAAGCCCTTCACTAATCCTGATATTTTCGACCTCTTCCGCTGTCAGGTTTTCCAAACCATAACGGGCTATGGCCACCATTTCCGCCGGGTCCCCGGGAGCAATATGCATGAGCGCGAAGGTGGCAATTGTGACCCCGAAAACAACAATTACCAGCAGCGCCAACCGCCTTAGAATATAGGATGTCATATCTTCAGCCCTTGCAAAAAACCGCTTTAGTCTACGGATTATTTTTAAGACAATGTTATCAAAACAACAGTTTTAATACAATCCACCACATTGTGTCAGAGAGGTGCCAGTGGGTGTCAGGGGTGTCAGGGGGACGGGGTTGTTGACACCTTTTTGCGCCTTTAAAGATGTCAGGGGGACGGGGTTGTTGACACCTTTTTGCGCCTTTAAAACAACGCCCTTTTTCACGCCAGTAAACCCCCTATCAATTGCCGCCGGGAAATTTAAAGGTTGCTTTAAACTGAAGGAAAGCGCTAAAATTGCCGAATACTCTATTATGGTTGATCGACAACCACTGCGGGAAAAGCGACATCAACAGGGCCCTGTGGGATCTGCGGAGGCAAGGATGGATTACACCCTGGACTTTCATCGCTTATTGACGAATTTATCCCTCTGCCTGGATTTTTACAGAGGGGGAATCGACCAGCACCACCAGCGGGTGGCCTATGCCGGCCTTAGTCTGGCATGCGAAATCGGCCTTTCAGAAAAAGAAAGAGAACTATTGTTTTCGGCATCTATTATTCACGATATCGGCGCGAGCACCTGGGGAGAGAAACAATTGCTTGCGCAATTTGAAATCGAGGAACCGTGGGAACACTGCCAAAAAGGCCATCAACTGGTTACCGGTGTTGACATACTAAAACCCGTTGCGGAGATCATTCTATCTCACCATGACAAATTTGACGGTAAAAACAGATCCGGACTGGCCAAAAGGGAGATTCCTTTAGCCGCCCGGATTATCCATTTGGCTGACCGGATCGATATTCTTTTAAAGCAGGATACCAATATACTGTTTCAAAAAAACAGGGTTATCCAAACGGTGGAAGATTTGGCCGGGCAAACCTTTGATCCGGACCTTGTGGCTGCCTTTATTAGTTTGGCCCGGCGGGAAAGCTTTTGGTTGGAGTTGACCTCACCCCTATTACTGGGCAGAAATATTACGGCCTGTGGACCGATTAGGGTTGACATAGGCGAAAAAGACCTGAAACAGGTGGCGGAAATGTTTGCGGTGGTAATCGACAGCAAAAGCCCCTTTACCCATCACCATTCACGCCAGGTAGCCGGTGTGGCGGCGCGCCTGGCCAGGTCCATGGGAATGGATGACAAAGAGGTATTGTTGATGGAAATAGCCGGGCTGCTGCACGACATCGGCAAACTTTCCGTCCCCGAAGAAATACTTGAAAAACCATCTTCTTTAACCACGGAAGAATATGCGCTAATACAGCAGCATTCTTTTTATACCTATAAAATACTGGAGATGGCGGGGCTTCCGGCACCCCTTCCCGAATTGGCGGCCTATCACCACGAAAGGATGGATGGAAGCGGCTATCCATTTCACCTTGACGCCTCACATCTCTCCCTTGGTTCCAGAATTATGGCTGTCGCGGATGTTTTTGCCGCCCTGCGTGAAGACAGGCCTTACCGCCCGGGCAAAGACCCCAGTGAAGTAAGAAGCATCATGTTAAAAATGGCCCTGGACGGGGCGCTGGACGGGAATGTTGTGGAAGCGTTATTCAAAAAATTGACCGCAATCCTTTGAAACAAGTAGGACTGAGGTCTTTTTATTTTGCCGGTAAATATGCAGCGAAAAAGGTGTCAACAACCCCGTCCCCCTGACACCCCCAAAGGGGAGACCTGAGGCCGGGTTTACATGTAGAATTGGCAGAGAATCCCCGCAACCAGAAGCAGGCCGAAAAATGTATTCATTTGAGCCACACTTTTCATTGCGGGCATCATTTCCAGCGGCAGTGTTTTGTCATGGAAGCCTCTTATTCCTTCTATAGCCTTGGGGATGCTGGCCAGGACAATCAGCAGCCAGGGCGCCGCTATCGTCGCCAGGACTAAAAAAACAACCCATGCATAGGAAAAAATAAACATCCCTGAAAGAAATTTAACGGCCCTGTCCTTGCCTAGAATAATGGCCAGGGTGCGGCGCCCATTTTTTTTATCCCCGTCCAGATCACGGATATTGTTTGACATTAGGATAGCGCCAATTAACACGGCGGAAGGTACCGATAAAAGAACAGTCTTATAATCAACCATACCTGTCTGAATAAAAAACGACAGCAAAACAATAATCGAACCCATAAAAACGCCGGCCGTTATTTCGCCGAAAGGCGTATAGGCAATGGGACGGGGCCCGCCGGAATACAGGTAACCCGCCAGCATGCACACGGCCCCAACCAGCGCAACCAGCCAACTGCTCTTGAAGCAGATAAAAATACCCAGTAAGAGGGCTATAACTAAAAGAATGATCGCCGCGTAAAAAACCGTCTTCGCCGCAAAGCCATCCCTGACAATTACCCCGCCAATGCCCACAGATTCCCTAGTATCCAGGCCGCGTTTATAATCATAATACTCGTTAAAAACATTGGTGGCCCCCTGAATGAGCACACAAGCGGCCATCATGGCCATAAAAACGAATGGATTTATATGCCCCACCGCTGAAAACGCCAGGGATGTTCCGATCAAAACCGGAACGAAAGAAGCCGTAAGGGTATGCGGGCGCATCAGCCGCCACCAGAACCGCGTGTTGTTGATACCCTTTAAAGGTGCCTTAGGCAACCGTTTATCTTTTTTCAAAACCTCCTGCATAAACCCCACCTCTTTAAGCCTTCAAAACTACACCTCTGTTTATGCCGGTGAGCCTTTCGATCTGCCTGATTGATAGGCGGTAGCTCTCCTTAAACTCCTTTAGATACCTGTTCCTGGTTGCCTTGTCCAGTTTTTGCAGCTCCAAAGGGTTTTTAACCCGGCATATTTCCTTGATCATTTGTCCTGCTTCCTTATCCGTCAAACCCTGTTTTTCTTCTATTTCCAAACATTGATCATCATTGGCAGCCCTGCAAAACTGAATGATTTTCTCTGCCGCCTGCCCTCTCCCCTTAGATGTGTTGAATAGCCCCAAAGCAAACCCGGCTTCAACAAGCCTGGGCTTGTTGATATATTCACCCATGCTGCTCCACTGATAGTGTTCGACGGAGGAAATGATTCCAGCCTTGAGCGGGTTTTGATGGATGTACCTGAAAACAGTTAAGAAATAGCTGTCATTTTCAACTGCCTCGCTTTTAAACCTGTCTTGAAATAAGTTTCCAATTCTTTCGTATTTCGCGTTGTACCAATAAACGAAACTCCCGCATATCCGGCGCATAATCTGCTCCAACGGTTCAATGCCGACCTTCAACAATAAATGCACATGGTTGTCCATTAAACAGTAGGCATAAATCTCATATCCGCTTTTTTCCCGGTAATTTTGCAGAGTCAGAAGGAATCTGGAATAATCTTCGTCGTCGTGAAAAATAGTCTGCCTGTTGATACCTCTGATCATTATATGATAAATCCCGCTGGCGCTTTTTTCTCTGGCTTGTCTCGGCAAATGCCCCACCTCCAAACCCAATTTTACCTTGAATTGGAAATGTTGTCAACAACCCCGTCCCCCTGACACCCTTGACACCGGCCCGGCGTCTCGTCAATCCTCTACCAGCGCAAGCCATTCTTCCATGCGTTCGTGCAGCAGGCGGCGGGATTCCTCCAGTTCCTTTTGCCGCTCGCGGCAGGCCAGGTAATCCTGGTAGACTTCAGGGGAAAAGAGTTCTGCCTCAAGGCGGGAAATTACTTCTTCGAGGTCTGCGATGGCCCGCTCCAGTTCTTCCACCCGGCGCCGCCGAGTGCGTTTTTGCCGCTCTTCTTCCTTCTTCTTCAGGTAATTTATTTTTTCCGCGCTTTCCGCCCGGGGCGGCTCTATGCCGGCAGGCCTGTCCTTCTGCTGCTCCCGGCCCGCTTTTTTGGTAAAATAATAATCATAGTTGCCCAGGTAGCTGGTGATCCTGCCGTTCGTCAGTTCCAGTACCCTGGTGGCTATTTTATTAATGAAATACCGGTCGTGGGAGACAAACAGGATGGTCCCCCGGTAGCCGCCCAGGGCCTCCTCCAGCACCTCCCTGCCGGGCAGGTCCAGGTGGTTGGTAGGTTCGTCCAGGAGCAAAAAATTTGCCTTGCGCAGCATTAGCCCGGCCAGGGCCAGACGGGATTTTTCACCGCCGCTCAGGTCGGCCACGCATTTTTTTACCTCGTCTCCCGAAAATAAAAATCTGCCCAGCACTGTCCGTATTTCCACCTCGTCAAGGTGGGGATAACGGTCCCAGAGTTCATGCAGCACCTGCTTATCCCCGCTCAAACCCTGTTGTTCCTGATCATAATAACCAGGCTGGACGTGGCTGCCCAGCCTGATTCGGCCCGCCAGCGGCGGGATCCTGCCGGCAATGGTCTTCAGCAGAGTGGATTTGCCGGCGCCGTTGGGTCCGGCCAAGGCCACCCGCTCACCCCTGTTAATCTGCAATTCCAAACCGCCGGCCAGGGGCAGGCCCACGTAACCTATATCCAGGCCGGCTAACTGCAGCACCTCTATGCTGCTGGGACGCACGGCGCCCAGGGAAAGAGCCACCCGCCGCTCCCTGACGGGACGCTCCAGGCGCTCCATTTTTTCCAGCGCCTTAAGGCGGCTTTGCGCCCGCCTGGTGGTGTCCTTGGCGGCGATATTGCGCCTCACAAATTCCTCCTGGCGGGCGATTTCAGCTTGCTGGCGGTTGTATTCTTTCTGCTGCTGCTCCAGCAGGGCAGCCTTTTGCTTTACATAGGAGCTATAGTTGCCGGTATAACGGGCAAGGCCGGCGGGAGTTAATTCATAAATGACCCCCACCATCGCGTCCAGAAAATACCTGTCATGCGAAACCGCCAGCACAGCGCCCCGGTACGACTTCAGGTATTGCTCCAGCCAGGCCAGGTTGTCCATGTCCAGGTAGTTGGTCGGTTCGTCCAGGACTAACAGGTCCGGTTCGCCAAGCAGGCAGCGGGCCAGGGCCAGACGGGTTTTCTGGCCTCCGCTCAGGGTGTTCACCGGTGTGGCCGGATCAGCGCCGGCAAACTTCAAGCCGCTCAAGACCACGCGGATGCTCGTCTCATATGTGAAACCACCCCGGCTTTTAAACAGGGCGTAAAGGTCGTCATAGTCCTGCAGCAGTTGCCTGGCGGCCCCATTGTCCGCTGAGGTTTCGGACATCTGCAGCTCCATTGCCCGCAGCTTTTTTTCCATCGCAATAAGCGGAGTGAACACTGTCAGCATCTCA
Source organism: uncultured Eubacteriales bacterium (assembly GCA_964390855.1). Lineage (GTDB taxonomy): Bacteria > Bacillota > Desulfotomaculia > Desulfotomaculales > Pelotomaculaceae > Syntrophopropionicum. The sequence continues at coordinate 14,276 of CAYMJG010000051.1, forward strand.
TCCCAGATGCCGCGTCCCGATTCCAGGCCGCCGTCCTGGGCCAGGTAGGACAGCGAAAGTCCCCTGGCCCTGGTAACCTCCCCCGCGTCGGGCGCCAGGTTGCCTGTCAATATTTTCAAAAGGGTGGATTTGCCCACACCATTGACACCGACAATACCGGCTTTCTCTCCCTCTTGAACGGTGAGGCTGAGATCGCTGAAAATCCGGCGGGAGCCGAAATATTTGGCTATTTGCGCCGCCTGCAGCAGGATCAAGACTGTTCCCCCCTTAACTATTCAGTTTACAATAGTTGACCGGGTTGGACAAGCGCCCGGCGGATAAAGGGTGTCAAGGGGACGGGGTTGTTGACATTTTTTCAAAGAAACGTTGCGCCAGCATTGTCCAATCTTCCATAAACTGCTTCATTAGATTGGGCCTTCTTCTCACTGCCAGGGGGTGATAGGAAACAATAGCCGGCCGGCCCATTAAAAAATGCCATTTGCCCCGCAATTCTTTCACGTGGGCTTCGTCATCAGCGAACATACATTGGACAACCGTATCTCCTAAACAAACAATGAATTGGGGCCGGGCGGCTTTGATTTGTTGTTCAAGAAGCGGCTTGCTGAACGACCTGGCCTTTTCTTTGTCATAACGGCGCAGCGGCCGGCATTTTAATATATAGGTCAGGTAAACGTCATCTGCTGTCAGGCCTGCTCTATGCAAAGCCGTCTGCAGGGTGGCCCTGGCGCCGCAAACATATTCTTTTCCCTCTTTATCCTCACGCGCTCCGGGGTTATCCAAAATAACAAAAACAGGCGCCCCAGGACTGCCCTCTCCCCAGATAACACGCGACTTGCTGGTGCACACTTCACATCCCGCATGGTAGTTTTTTGCCTCAGGCGGTATTTTTTTATCCTCGGGCCAAATCACCGGTATAAAATTAGGATCCAATACGCTTCCCCCCTTGTGATTCACCCTTTAGTTATGCCGATATGATTAATAAGATATTAATATAAATAGAACCGTCAATATATCTGGTTTGGCCTTATAATTGTATTTATAATACCTATTAGTTAGTCAAATTGCAAAAATTCTCACAACTGACATATCACTACCACCTTGCAGAGAGGATGTAAAGCTAATGACAAAAAAGCCTGGGCAGGCGTTTGAAAACTGCGCCTTTACCCTTGATGAAGCCAGGGCTTTAGCCCGGGAAACAGGTGAACAGGTGGCGCCCACATTTTGCGCCATGTGCGGGCCGAACCCCACGTGCGGTATTTATGCCTTTGTCAAGGACGGGCGTTTTACCAGAGTGGCGGGGATGATCGAATCCCCTCTCAACAAAGGAGGGGTTTGCCCCAAGGGCCAGGCGGCTCCGCAATGGGTGTATTCCCCGGATCGCCTGAAAAAGCCGCTGCTGCGCAAAGGTGCTAAAGGCGAGGGACTATTTCAGGAAACCACCTGGGATGAGGCCATTTCTATCATTGCTGACAAGCTCCAGCAACAAAAGGCGCAATTTGGCCCCGAATCCCTGGCAATTCTAGCTCCCGCCCATCGCTCTTACAGCAATTACGCCCGGCGTTTTTTGGTCGCCCACGGCAGCCCCAACTACGGACATAGCGGCATTTGCCACGTGCAGCGGGAATTTGCCTTTACCTACACCATCGGCGGCATGCCCAGGTGTGATTATAAAAATGCCGACCTGATAATTTTGTGGGGAAGGCAGCCAATTTATTCCGGGCCGGCCATGGGGGCAGCCAGAAGCCTGGTTGCAGCCAAACGGCGCGGGGCAAAAATTATCGCCATCAAACCGTCGGTGGAACCGGATGTGGGCATGGCCGATATCTGGGCGCCCCTGCGCCCCGGGACCGACGCGGCACTGGCCCTGTCCATGCTCAACATTATAATTAAAGAAAACCTGATTGACGGACAATTTGTGGAAAACTGGTGCTATGGTTACGAAGAGCTGCGGGAACATGTCTTAAAATACCCGCCGGAATGGGGAGAGCGGATATCCGGCGTGCCGGCGGGACGGATCCGGGAAATTGCCCGGCTTTATGCCACCACCGGAGCGGCGACCATTGATCTGGGTAACGGCGTGGAACACGCCCCTTCGTCCAACGACGCCGTCCGGGCGGTGGCGATCCTGATGGCTATCACGGGTCATTTGGATCGGCCGGGCGGGAACCTGCTGGGTGGCGGCGGAAGCGGCATGCCCAGGCCTAAAGCAGTCAACCCGGCCGGCCGTTACACCCGGGAAATGGTGGACAAGCTGGTCGCCCCGGAATTCCCCAGGGCTTTCCAACCCTTTTGGGGCGGAACCTCCTCCGCCTATTACGGGATTCTCGACAGCGTGTTGACCGAAACACCTTACCCGATCCGGTCGATCATTGCTCCCGGGACCCAGCCCACTGTAAGCAACCGCGGCAGCAAACGGGTGGTGCAGGCCCTGAAAAAAGTGGATTTTTACGTGGTACTGGACGTGACCCGCACCGCCGACATGAACTACGCGGACGTCGTATTGCCTGTAAGTACCCCTTACGAAACAGATCACCCCTTCGAATTCCGGGGCAATTGGATTATGGCCCGGAACAAGGTCATTGAACCCCTGGGCGATTACAAATCAATGTATGAATTCTTCCTGGACCTGGGAGTGCGGATGGGTTACGGGGAAGACTTTTGGCATGGCAGTATCCGGGACTGTCAGGACTACCAGTTGTCTCCTTTCGGCTTGACAATCGAAAAACTGCGGGACTATCCCGTGGGACTGACGCTTAAAACAAAGGGAAACGCCCCGTCCTATGAAAACTATGCGCGGGCCTTCCAGCGCCTCAATGCGACCCCGGACCGCAAACCCTTTCTGCCCCAGGGAAAGGTGGCCATTTACAACACTACCTTCGAACGCGAAGGATTTAATCCCCTGCCCGAGTGGCGGGAACCACCGGAAAGTATTACAGGCGCCCCGGAACTGACCGGGAAATATCCCTTGATCCTTTCCGACTACCATACCTCCAAGGCCTACTCCGCCGCCTGGCAGCGAAACGTGCCCTACCTGCGCGAAATACAGCCGTTTCCAACGCTGCATATCCACCCAACTGCGGCTGCTGCCCGGGATATCAAGGATCAGGACTGGATCATCGTGGAGTCTCCCCATGGCTGGTTGAAGGTAAAGGCTGAATTATACCCCGGGATACGTCCCGATACGGTAATGATGCTGCATGGTTGGTGGCAAGGCTGCCGGGAACTCGGTTTTGGCGATTTACCAATCCTGGACGGCGGCGCCAATGTGAATATTATGTACAGTGTCGATCCGGATAAGGCGTTTGATCCCCTGATCACCGCCATGAGCAGCCAGACACTGGTGGAGGTGCGAAAATATGAGTGATCTGCAATGGGGATTCGTTTTCGATAAAGACAGCTGCATTCAATGCCATGGCTGCGAGGTTGCCTGCAAAACCTGGCGTTCCGTTGCCCTGGGAATAAACTTGAGGCGCGTGATCAACCTTTGGAGCGGCGAATACCCGCAGGTCACCTGCTCGTCAGTCTCCGTTGCCTGTATGCATTGCAGCGAACCTGCCTGTGTGGACGTGTGCCCGACTGGGTCCATCAGCAAACGGGCCGGCGACGGGATTGTGCTGGTTGACACCAAAAAATGCATCGGCTGCCAGGCCTGCCTGGAGGCCTGTCCCTATAAGGCGCCCCAATTTGGGCTGGACGGGGTGATGCAGAAATGCGACATGTGCCTGCCGGTAAAACCGGATGAGCCCAATTTTTCACAAAAAGCGCCGCCTTGTGTCAGCACATGCCCGACTAAGGCGCTGGCGCTGCAAAAAATGACGGCGGCGCGGAAAAGGGAAACCGAGCAAGTTATGCTGGCCTTGCTCAGACAGGAACCGCTTTAATCAAAATTGATCCACTAAAAAGGCCCGGCGTCTGACCGGGCCTTATGCTGTATTCCAAAACCCCTCGTTTCCATAGGACTCGTTCAGATCAACACCAATGCCGGCCATAGAAATATCATTTTTATGCTGATAAACATTTGCCGCCCGGCTCCTCCGCCCGCGGCTCCAGGCATATGTTTGCCAGAAATGCCAGGCTGCCCCCCGGCGGGCCATTTCCTCAACTACGCTATAGGAACCATACACCCCAATTGCGTAGCCTGGTATCTGCTCTTCCGCGGCCCGCAAATAAGCCTCGATGGCATCGTGATCGGCCGGCTGGGCGTCGTAGTCCACGGCAAAATAGATAGCGGCGCCTGCCGGCTGGTTGATAAGTTGGGCCTCCCTGTAAGCCGCCGCGCCGTCCGCCCTGCCGGCTGCGCCTCCCCCGGACGCCCTGCCGGCGCTGGTTTCGAACACGGATATGATCCGCATGCCCGCGGCGCTGATCAGCTCCGCCTCCCGGCGCGTCAACCGCTTCCAGGCGTACCTCTCCGGCACCAAATAACGGCAAACAAATTCCATACCCGCTGCAGCCAAATCCCCGGCCGTGGCGGTGTTAAGCGGTGTTGCGCAGTCAATTCCCTTCAATTTGATCACCCCGGCATAGTAGCTATTTTCCATATAATATGTTCCCAACGGCCAGGGGTGTCAAGGGGGTGTCAAGGGGACGGGGTTATTGACACCGCCGTCCCCAAATTATTGCGCAACCTGCGCCAAACTTGCGCCACAAACACTGGCTATTATGGTATAATTTCGTCAAATTTGTCGTTCACCCTTATCGTCATCAAATATAAAA
>CAYMJG010000052.1:0-18772 GCA_964390855.1 uncultured Eubacteriales bacterium
GGGTAAGTAATGGGTGATATTTATTGTTGATCTATTGGCCGGGCAAAACTATAATAAAGGCAAGCCAATGACTGATGTTAAAGGGTTATCCTTGCCGGCTGTTGATATCGGTCAAAATCGTTTCCTTCCACCAAATCCTTTTTCCCTTTTGCCGCTACTTGATATCTTTACCTTGAGGTTCCTGATCCAGATTTTTTTCCCGGACTGCCACCACCTGCTTTTGGCGGTAATTTTTTAATTCTAGTTAAGGGAGTGAGTTATATGTCCGGTCAACTGTATACCGATACGACTATGGATCATTTCAAATGTCCCAGAAATATTGGGAGAATGGACGACGCGGACGGGGTAGGGATGGTCGGCGACCCTGCCTGCGGTGATTTTTTGACTGTATATATCAGGGTTGAGGATGAGGTTATTCAAAATATAAGTTACCTTATATTCGGCTGTGCCGCGGCAATAGCGTCGGGCAGTATGACAACTGAACTGGCCAAAGGCAAAACCCTTGAGGCGGCGATGAAAATAACTGAGGAAGATGTTTCAGAGGAATTGGGTGGTTTGCCGGCCGCAAAAAAACACTGTTCAAACCTGGGCGTTGGGGCATTAAGAAGCGCTATCGAGGATTATTATCAAAGAAGGGGCACTGACGCCTAGCCGCCTTCACCCATAGAAAATTCAAACCAGGCACAAAAAATGCACCAAAGGTGACACAATTTTGTTAAGAGCCGCGGGGTTATTGCGGCCCTGCTATGCTCTTTTTGATACTATTGAAACATAAAAAATTGTGTTATCCCTAAAAAAACAGCTGGAAAGAGGAGCATAAATTGCAGCGAGAAAAACTGAAACTCTTTTCACAAAAAATTATCGAATTATCATCAATCACTGAAATGGACATATGTGTAGTCAATGCAAATTTAGTGCGCATAATTGGCACGGGAAAATACTCAGCCATGATAAACGAAAAAATTACGGAAAAATCGCCCTGCAACAGGCTGCTTAAAGGCAAATTGAAATATTTGCTGGTAAAGCCTTGTGAAGACAAGGTTTGCAGCAGCTGCGAGTATCTGCATAGCTGTTCCGGGTTAGTCCATCTTGCCGTTCCTTTTAAAATTAAAAACAATGGCGCCATGTCGTTGCTGTTTACCGCCGCAAAGGATCAGGATAAAAAAGGGTTAATCAAAAATACCTCTTTATATATGCATTTGGCAGATTTCTTCAGCAAAGAGATTGAAAAGGAATGGCAGGCGCTAAATAACAAAAATGCCGCCGACTGTGAACTTTCTATTCAAAGTCTGGTCAATCTGATTGACAAAAATGTGGCGATTATAAAAAAAGGTAATATTTTATTTGTAAATGACAGTTTAAAAGAGTTACTTGGCTTGAATGGGGAGGAAAACAACGCCTCCGTACAGGGCATTTTAAACCCGGAAAAGGCCGGGGCGGGTGACCAATACTTTCAGAAAGCTGTAGATGTCGCGGGTGAAACAAGGTATTTTAAGGTATTTCCCAGGACTATAGACAAGGGGCTGGATCTGCAAGTTGTTTTTGTTGAACCCGACAGCGCAAAAGGTACAAGTTATTTCGACACCCACATATTTTACAGCCCAAATATAAAAAGGGCTATTGAAATCGCCAAGAAGGTGTCTTTTTCAAATTCCACTATCCTCCTGGAGGGGGAAAGCGGCACCGGCAAAGAGGTTTTCGCGGACGGCATACACCTTGAAAGCGAACGCGCCCAGGAGAATTTTATCAGTGTTAACTGTGCGGCCATTCCGGAGACGTTATGGGAAAGTGAGTTTTTCGGCTACGCGGACGGGGCATTTACAGGCGCTAAAAAAGGTGGCAAAATCGGCAAATTCCAGGCAGCCGACAAGGGCACGCTTTTTCTGGACGAAATTGAGGAAGCCCCGTTGTCTATGCAGGCCAAACTATTGAGGGTCCTGGAGACAAAAACAATTATACCTGTTGGTTCAAACAAGCCGGTTGATATTGACGTGCGGATAATTGCCGCAACCAATAAGAATCTTGAGGATATGGTGGAAAGGGGTCACTTCAGAAAGGACTTATTTTATAGACTGAATGTGATTAAAATCATAATCCCCCCGCTCAGGGAAAGAAAAGAAGATATAATTCCGTTAGCCAATTACTTTCTGAAGGGCCTTTCCATAAACAAGGGAGGAAGGACAGTAGACCTGACCCCCGAGGCCTGTGACAGCCTGCTTAAGTATTCCTGGCCGGGGAACATCAGGGAACTGAAAAATGCCGTAGAATATGCGTTTTTAATCACCAACGACACCTATATTTCCCCGGCGGACCTGCCTGCTTATATAACCGAAGAGGGTGGGGAGGCGCCCGCCAACCTGTATCAAATCAACACTATCAGGGACTTTGAGTATAACGCCTTGAGGACCTGCATCGGGACCTATGGCCTGACGGAACATGGCAGAAAAAAAATAGAGGAGAAACTGGGAATCAGCAGGGCCACGCTATATAGGAAATTAAAAAAATATAATTTAAGGTAGTCCCAAAGAAATCAAAACCCGTATCATTATGAGAAACAATTCTCATAATGATACGGGTTTTTTGTCCGTAAACGGGGGCTAGGGTCTCACAGTGAGAAAAATTAATTTATATTTTTGGGAAATGTCTGATAACTTGCGCCTTCAACCCCTGGCACAAGAATTGCTTAATTAAGTGTTAACAATAAATAATTCGTAGGTATTTGGTGTTTAAGGGGGGTGATGAATTGAACAAAGCCATTGTAATGAATGAGAAAGACAATGTGGCGACGGCTTTATGTGATGTAAGCGAGGGTTCCAGACCGATGATTGTCGGATTTAAATCCGGGCAGGGGATCGTGGTTAAGTCAAATATACCTTTTGGGCACAAATTTGCCCTGTGCAGGATCCCTGAAAATACGCCAATCATCAAATATGGAGAAATAATCGGTGTAAGCACCTCCTTTATCGATGCCGGAGATTACGTGCATGTGCATAATGTGGAGAGTTTGCGGGGCAGGGGAGACCAATAGGAATTGATCCAACGGCGGTGGCAATAGAACGCAAAAATATATTTAAAATCGCTAATACAGTTGTTTTAGCAGGAGGACAGTCATGAAATTTTATGGGTATCGGAGAAAGGACGGCAAGGTGGGCATCAGAAATTACCTTGCAGTCATATCCACAGTAATTTGTGCCAATGAGGTCGCAGAGGCAATTTCCAGTAAAGTGAAGGACTCCACCCCCATTCTGCATCCGCAAGGTTGTTGCCAGATGCCGGTTGACTTAAAAAGAGTCACCTCCACCCTGGCTGCTCTGGGGATAAATCCAAACGTTGGGGCTGTTTTACTGGTTAGCCTGGGGTGTGAAGGCGTAAATGTAAATGAAGTGGAGAGCAGGATCAAGGAGTCCGGCAAGCATGTGGAAAAGGTAATTATCCAGGAAATAGGCGGGATGTCAAAGGCTGTTGCCAAAGGCGTCGAATTGGCCAATCTAATGGCGGAAGAATTGAAAAAGCAGGAAAAGATACCGGCGTCCATGTCGGATCTGGTGGTAGGCATAAAATGCGGTTCCTCGGACACGCTTTCCGGCCTGCTGACCAATCCTATAGCAGGAATGGCCGTGGATAAAATAATAGACTGCGGCGGCAGGGTTGTTTTTGGCGAAGTTACCGAAATGATCGGCGCAGAAAACCATATCGTCAACAGGATAAATGATCCGCAGGTTAGGGACAAGGTTATTAACTCAATTCTCAGCATTGAGAACAGGGCCAAAAGTATTGGGGAAGACATGCGGGAAGGCCAGCCTACCCCCGGCAACATTAAGGGCGGGCTGACGACTATTGAGGAAAAAAGCCTGGGAGCGATTGTTAAATCAGGTTCAAAGGTGATAGATGATTTTATTGAATATGGACAGCAAGTTAGGGAAGGGAAACTGACTGTGGTCGACAGCCCCGGCAGGGAACCTGAACTTTTAACTGGTCTGGCGGCCGCCGGCGCCCAGGTAATCATATTTACTACCGGCAGAGGGGCGCCGCAGGGTTACCCGATTTGCCCGGTGATCAAGGTAACGGCAAACCCGCGGACATATGAGAAGCTGAACGAATTTATTGATGTGGGTTTCGTCATAAAAGATGATACTGACGATACGGAAGCGGTCCTGGATGCCGACAGCGATAAATTACTCGATTATTTGAATGAGGTATGTAACGGCAAGCTAACCAGGGCGGAGATTAACAAATACAATAAATTCATCAACATATATGTCACAGGTCCGGTAATCTGACAGCGCATGTTGATTAGGTTAATTTGCCCGGCTGCTAATTCTTGCCGGCAAAATTAACCGCCTTATCCGGTGAATGTTTGAGCGGGAAGTTTAAATATTTTGGCAAGGGAGGGGTCGGTTAAAAATTCTTATTAAAATCAATAGGTTTTCCGGGAAAAGGCCATAGGTTTTCCAGGAATGGTAAAGGCAAAAGGTAAGGAACCAATGTCCAAGTTATGAAAGGAGCAGTAGAAGAATGGCACAAAAACATCAAGATGCTGGCGGCGACAAGAAAATCACCTTAAAGATCAACGATCAGGATTACACTATGGTGATTGCGCCGCATTGGACCCTGCGAGAGGTGATCCACGACAAACTGGGGTTAACCGGAACAAAGGAAATGTGTGACAAGGGCGCTTGTGGATCCTGCACCGTGATCATGGACGGCAGGCCGATTCTGTCCTGCATGACCCTGGCTATTGAATGCGAGGGGCGGGAGATAGAAACAGTGGAAAATCTCGAGGTAACAGGAAACCCGCTGGTTGATGCATACGCCAATAACCACGCCATGCAGTGCGGTTACTGCACTCCCGGGTTCGTGATGACAGCCAAGGCCCTGCTGGACAGAAACTCCGATCCAGGTGAAGAAGACATCATGGACGCTCTCGAGGGCAACATCTGCCGTTGCGGCACCTATCCGGCCCATCTGGGCGCTGTTTTGGAAGCAGCCAGAAAATTGGAAGGAGGGAAAAAATAATACATGGACAATAAGAAATTGGGGATAATGGAAATTGAACCACTAGTGCGTGACAGGTATATTCAGGACGAGTTTACCTTAATCGGCAAGCGCGGCATCGCCCGGATGTGCGGCAAGGAAAAGGCCGGCGGTAGAGGAGAATATACTAGAGACGTAAAACTTCCCGGCATGTTGTACTGCCGCATTCTTCCTTCACCGTACGCTCATGCCAGAATTAAATCCATGAGTACGGAAAGGGCCGAAGCACTGCCCGGCGTAAGGGCCGTGCTCAGGTTTGATGATCCGGAACTGGCGGACAAGCCGCTTTACGGCCTGGAGACTAAATTTAACGCCGGTCACCTGGCATCGGACGGACAAGCATTTTACCATGGCAAGCATGAACTGGCGGTAACCCTGGAGCAGTGGAAACAGGGGGCCGGACGCGTACTCGACGGTGTGGCCTGGTGGGAAGGCCATCCGGTGGGCGCGGCTGTTGCCGCAGACACACCTGAGCTGGCAACAGAGGCTCTGGGCCTGATCGACATTGAGTGGGAAGAGCTGCCGCTGGTCTTAGATACCCTGGACGCGTTAAAACCGGGCGCCCCCCTGGCGGCTCCCGAAATTAACAACAGAAATAACATCATCAGGAAGCTAAAAGTCGAGCACGGTGATGTGGAAAAAGGTTTCAAAGAAGCCGATAAGGTGATTAAATTTGACGCGCGCCGGCGTCCCTACACAGTAGCCGATCCCGAACCGATGAGCGACGTCGTTCACTGGAGAGGCGACAACGTGGAAATATGGGCGCACCAGCAGCAGGCTTATGACGGAAAAATAATTTTCGGCATGAAAATGGGCATTCCGCTGAACAGAATTAAACTGCACGTTCCCTATCAGGGTTCCCAGTTCGGCGGCGGCGGCAACCCGATGATGCACCACACCCATGGTGTTCACATCATCAGCGGCATTTTGTCCAGGAAGACAGGCCGGCCTGTAAAGACCTTCTATGACAGAAGAGATAATTTCTATAACCTGTCCCAGGATGCGGACTGCCATACCACCTTCAAGGTCGGATTTAAAAATGACGGCACAATCACCGCGGTAAAGATAGACAACATCTGCGCCAAAATGGGCCAGTACGGCCTGGATCACTTTGAAGAAAACACCAGGATACCCAACCTGGCGCTGAATTATCTGGAAGCTAATATAAATGTCGCGCCTGCTTACTGGTTCAGGTGCGAGCAAAACCATAACGCCCTTTGCCTGAGCCTGGTCATGGATCACGTGGCTGCTGAACTGGGCATGGATCCGACCGAGGTGGCCTTAAAGAATGACGGCGCTGAGGGGCATGACATGGAATACCTCTCCAAGTTTAAAGTTGAGCATGGTTTCCCCGATCGCGACAGCCTGGCGGAAGCAATTGAAATGGGCAAAAAAGCGATCGACTGGGATAATAAATGGCACGCGCCGGGCGTAAAAGTGCTGCCCAACGGCAAACTGCACGGTATCGGATTCACCTGGGACCACGAATGGGACGACACCAGGGGCACTGCCTGCGCAGGTATTCTGATGCACTGCGACGGCACGGTAGATATCCTTTCACAAAAATCAGACGACGGACTGAACGCGATGACCACCCACTGCCAGATTGTGGCTGATGAGATGGGACTGAAACTGGAAGATGTCAACTTCAGGTTCTTTGAAGAGGTCGGTTTCCAGATGATGACCCCGGACGGTTCCTGCAACCTGGCCGTTGATGCTTACGTTACGCGTAACGCCGCCAGGGAAGCAAAACAAAAGCTCCTTGAATATGCAACAACTGCGGTTAAAGTACTGGAAATAGAATATCCCGCCGCTTTCCCTGAAAATCATCCGGATGATTTGGATGTTAAGGACAGCATAGTTTACCTGAAAGCCAATCCCGAGGTAAACGTCCCGGTGGCGGAAGTCGTCAAACGGGCGGTATTGAACCAGGGCGGCACCAGGGCGCCTCTCTTCACCTGGAACTGGCACCGTCAGGGCAGGTACGGCACAGAAGAAGGCAGGCACCGCTTAACCAGGCAGGCTTATTTTGCCGAAGTGGAAGTCGATCCCGGCACCGGCGGGGTTGATGTCAAGAAAGTCGTCAACATTAACGACGTCGGCTTTGCTATCAGCCCAGAGACCTGTGAAGGCCAGCAATACGGCGGGGACTACATGGGCGTGGGCCGGGCGCTGGCAGAAGAGGTAATCTATGACCCCAAAACAGGTGTAAAACTAAACGCCAACCTGATCGATTATAAGGTTTACACCATGCGGGACATTGATACCACCGAAAACCTCCTTCTGGAAACTGGAATGGGATATGGGCCATACGGCCTGAACGGTATCGGAGAATGTATCGCCACTGTGATACCGGGTGTGATTGGCAACGCGATCTACAACGCTATTGGTGAATGGGTTGATGATCACCCGATGACCCCGGACAAGGTCCTGGCGGCAATCAGTAAAGCAAAAGCAAAGCGGGGTGATGCGTAGTGAAAAGATTTCAGCACTATGATGTAAACACAATAGATGAAGCAGTATCTTTGCTGAATCAGTTTGAAGGCAAAGCGAAAATCATTGCCGGCGGCACGGACATAATCGGATTGTTCAAGGATGAAGTCTTTGCCGAAAGACCCGAAGCGCTGATTAACATTAAAACAGTACCCGGCATGGATTATGTCAGGGAAGAAGAGGGCATGCTCAAGATTGGCCCGCTGGCTTTGCTTGAGGATATCGCCCATAACGAGTTAATTAAAAGCAAGTACACCGCTCTGGCAGAAGCAGCCCGGCGCACAGCTTCACCGCATATCAGGGAAATGGGCACCATCGCCGGTAATATATGCCAGTTCTGCCGCTGCTGGTATTACCGCGCCCCCAACAACAGATTCAAGTGCATCAGAAAAGGCGGCGAGGATTGCTATGCTGAAGAAGGAGAAAACAGGTACCACTCCATCTTCGGCAATGTCAAAGACTGCCTGGCGGTTAACCCCAGCGACACTGCACCGGCCTTGATCGCTTTAGAAGCCAAGGTAAAAACCTCTAAGAGGGTCATTGAAATGGCCGATTTCTATCAGGCTGAAGACCCGAAGAAGTTTACCGTACTCGACGCCGACGAAATAGTGGTGGAAATACAGGTCCCCGAACCGGCGAAATCCGCTAAAAGTAAATGGGAAAAATTCGCCATCAGGAAATCAATCGATTTTCCGATTGTGAACTGCGCGGCGCTGGTTGAATTTGAGGGAGGCAAGGTTAAAAAAGCCAATGTCTGTTTGAATGCCGTATTTGCCAATCCCTACGTGGCAAAAAAAGCCGAAGAATTTCTGGCAGGCAAGACCCTGAATGAAGAAACCGTTGACGCGGCAGCCAACCTGGCCCTGGAGGATGCAAAGCCTTTGTCGAAGAACGCGTACAAGATTGAAATTGCTAAAACTCTAATTAAAAAGACTTTGCTGGCCTGTAAATAGTACCTTTAGATGTGGAGCCTGGCGGGCTGTAGGCTCTCCAGGCTCCACTATCTATAATTAGCAAAAATTTTTACGGAAAGGAAGCAATTATGGCTCTAAAAATAGCTGTTTGTATCAAGCAAATCAGTGATCCCGAGTATTTTTCGCAGATCACCCTGGATCCAGTCACAGGCAGTATTCAAAGAGACAAGGTCCCGGCCATATTAAACCCTCTTGATGAAAACGCTTTGGAAGAGGGGATTAGGATTAAGGAGAAGTATTCGGGCAAATTGACCGTGGTGACCATGGGACCCCCCCAGGCCAGGGAAGTCCTGGACTGGGCCCTGGCTCTGGGAGCCGACGACGCTGTTTTGTTGACTGATCGGGCCTTTGGCGGCGCCGATACACTGGCTACCGCTTATACACTGGCTGAATACATGCGCAAAATGGGTAACCCCGATATCATTATCTGCGGCAACCAGACCGAGGATGGGGCAACCGGACAGGTGGCGCCCCAGCTGGCTGAAATACTAAATATCCCCCGTGTGACCAATGTCAGTGAAGTTGAGTTTATTGATCAGGAGACCATTGTCGCCAAACAAAATATTGAATACGGCGGATATTTGAAGGTAAAGGTCCAGCTTCCCGCTTTAATTGCGGTAGTAAAGGAAATCAATGAGGTGCGGGATATTACCGCCGAAGGGCTAATGGACGCCTATGATAAGGATTTTGCCACATTAAGCGCGGCGGATCTGGAGGCGAACCCTGATTACATCGGTAATAACGGCTCGCCCACAAAAGTAGTGGGAACATTTAAACAGGAAATAGACAGGCAAAAAGAAATTTTGAGTGGTCCGCCCCAAGAGCTGGCTAAAAAGGTGCTAGAGAAGTTAAACCAGGCAAATATTTTGTAAGAAAGGAGATTATGGTGAAGACAAATAGCGAAATCTGGGTATGGGTCGAACAAAGAAACGGAAAATTAATGGATGTTTCTCTCCAAACCCTGGGCAAAGCCCTGGAGTTGGCTAAGGATACAACTGGAATGGTCTCAGCAGTGTTGATTGGTGATGATCCGGCCGCCCTGGGCAAAGAATTGATCGCTTACGGAGCGCAAAAGGTTTATCTGGTTTCGGATCCGCAGCTTAAACATTATCAGAGTAATGCCTACACCAGGATCATCAGTGAACTTATTTCCCAATACAAACCGGAAATCATGCTGTTTGGCGCCGACATCATCGGTATGGACCTGGCGCCGGCTGTAGCCGCCCGGGTAAGGACAGGCCTTACTGCTCATTGCAGCGACTTGGGCATAGAGACAATTGGCGGCGAAAAGCAACTTGTGGCGACAATTCCCGGTTTTAGCGGGGGCATGATCGTCAAGATCAGCTGGGATGAAAAAAGGCCCTGTATGGCTACCTTAAGTTCCGGCGCCGCGGAAAAACCAGAGCAGGATCAATCCAGGCAGGGAGAAATTATCGCCGTAGATTATCAGGCTAGTGAAGAAGACCTAAAGATTCAAACAATAGAAATGGTAGAAAAGCAGCCGTCCGCCACACCGGTAGAGGGCGCCGCAATTGTGGTGTCCGGAGGAAAAGGAGTAAAATCCAACGACGAGGTTAAACTTATCCGGAAATTGGCGGAGGTTTTAAACGCTGCCATAGGCGGGACAAGGCCTGCCCGTGACGCCGGCTGGGTAGTGGATGACAATTTGATTGGTTCCAGCGGCAAGACGGTCAGCCCCAAGCTGTTCGTTAGCGTCGGCGCCAGCGGAGCGGCTCATTACACCTGTGGTTTTCTTAAAGCGAAATACATTATCGCTATTTGTAAAGACCCCAAGGCGCCGATCTTTGATGTGTGCGACCTGGGCATCCAGGCAGATTTAAATGAAATTGTGCCTTCTTTAATAGAAGAATTAGAAACGCAGTAGAACACAAATTTTCCATGCCAAAAAAAAGAGTACAGGTCGCAGTATTCCTCCTGGAAAAGCAATGCTGGCGCCGGTACCCTGCTACAAGAAATTTACGATTATATTGTAACAAGGTTGAATTGTAAGGGCAACATAAGATAAAAAATAGGCGAGGTGCCGCGCAGCTATGCAAAAATGGCAGGAAGTATACGAAGAACTGAAAAATTATGTGAAGGAACATCCTGATATCAATATCCAGGATAACCTGATCGACATACCAAGGTCAAAACAACCAGATTTTTATTCAATATTCGATCAGATCAGGGATGCCTACATCGCCGAGGAGTTTACCGAATTACTTAATCGAGCTGAATGTTTAAGTGAGATTTATGTAAAAGTGGAACAGGAATTAACAGCACTTCTTGGCCTGGAAGAAATCCTTATGCCCAACGATGTGGACAGGTTCCTGCATCAGCCGCTGGTCCAGTTGAGGCGGGAAGTATTCGACCCACTGTTTGATTTGCTTGGGGGCAAAATAGACCGGCAAAGATTCGCCCTGGAGGCAGCTGTTAATGTGAATTCGTCTTTTAAACAGCTGTACAAGGACGGCTACAAGAAATGGGCCGTGCTATCAATGCTGAAATTATTTGAACCGGACCGTATTTATTTTGTACCTTTGAGGAACCTGGGAAATAAGCAGATTATCAAGCATTCAGTGCTGGCTAAAGAATCACTGCCGCTGCCTGTGGAAACAAAAAAGTTTTCATTTGAAGTGGGACACAGGCAATCCCTGGTGGTCCCGGACGCCATTATTCATTCCACCAGGCTGAATAAATTTGTCGCTGTCAGAACGGCGTTTACCAGTGCCATGTGGAGCGCCAATAGTTACAGTGAGAAAAGAGAATGGTATTCAATTGAGTCGCTTGTAGAAGAATACGGGCTAATCAACCTGAGTCCGGATCTGCTGGTTTACATTGACGACAGCACGGAAAGCGTCTCCATGGTGGCCGACGCGGAAAAAATCTGCCGGCCGGATCTTGTTGTCGATTGTATTAACGAGCCGGATACAGATGAAAGCTTGATCGGTAATAGGCTGGCGGACATTAATGCGTGCCATTTGATTCTAAAACCGCTAACCGGCAGTTATGTTCTCTCTATGGAAAGCATACCGCCATATGTACATGATCTGCTGGAAAAAGGAATTCGATCCATGGAGGTTGGTTTCGAGGAGTCAAAAATAGATTCTATTATCAGTGCGGTTAAGGTATGACCTGGCTAAAAGCGTAGTTGATTGAGCAAAATTGCACATGAAAAGCGTTTGCAAGGAGGAAAAGTAATGGATTATTTGGCTTTAGCGATTGCCTTTTGCGGAGGCGCTTTCGGCGCCACGCTGGGCGCCCTGGGAGCTTTTGTCTTCACCGGTATTGTTGGGTTAATCGGTATAGCGATGGCCGCTTCCGGCGCCAGCTTTGATTTTCTGGGCAATGTCGCCTTTGGCACCTATTTCGGGCCCCATATAGCCTTTGCCGGCGGTGTGGCGGCAGCGGCTTTTGCCAGAAAAATGGGATACATGGAGTCCGGGAAGGATATCCTAAAGGCGTTATCGGGATTAAAACAACCCAGCGTATTAATTGTCGGCGGTATTTTCGGTTCCCTGGGATACGCGATCAATACGGGTCTGGCCGCTCAGTCTGTTATTAAAGTCGACACAGTAGCGCTGACTGTATTTATCCTGGCTATTGTCGCCAAAGTTGCTTTTGGCAGCACGGGACTGGGTGAAATATTCGGTTCCACCCCGGAAAGTATTAAGAAAATCGGCGGCAGATATTGTCTTAGCTGTCCCAATACGTGGCTGCCATATGCCACCCTGCCCTGTGAAAAAACATTAATCGGCATTACCGCCGGCGGTATCTCCGCTTATTTAACGTATTTAATGCTGCAAAATCCTGAGACTGTTGGTGTAGCGGCTTTTGTCGGGTTCTGCATCTCCGCCGTGACACTGATTATGTTGTTCTTAGGCTCGGAAATACCGGTTACGCACCACATCACCATATGCGCCTCATATGCGGTGGTCTTCAGCGGCGGCAGCGTCTGGTGGGGTTTTGCTGGAGCTGTAGCGGCCGCCTTTGCCGGAGACTTTTTTGCCAGAACCTTCTATTGTTACGGGGACACCCACGTCGACCCCCCGGCAACCGCCATTGCAGCCGTATCATTTGTGATTATGACGGTTATTCCCAAAGCTGTTTACGATGTTGAATGGATAGCTGTCGGTATTGTGGCCCTGGCGATTATATACAGTATTGTACGCTATACGCAGCGGGATAAATACGTTGAATGTGCCTGCGCTAAGGAAACAGCCTGATTATAAATAATCATATTAAGGGAGCTGTGATCATTGAAGCAGGTTCCGGTTAATGAAGCGGTTGGTATGGTTTTGGTCCATGACCTAACAAAAATAGTACCCGAAAAATTTAAGGGCAGGGCATTCAAAAAAGGTCATGTAATCAGGCAGGAGGACATCAATGAACTTTTGAAAATCGGCAAACAGCACATCTTTGTCCTTGAGCCCGGTGATCAATCCAAGGTACACGAGGATTACGCCGCCTTGAGGCTGGCCGGTGCAGTGTCGGGAGAAAGCATTGAGTATTCGGATCCATCTGAGGGCAAGTCCATGCTCAGATCTAAAAGGCATGGTTTGTTGAAAATCAACAGTACTCTATTGTATGACATCAACTCGATAAAAGATATTTCTATCGCCAGCCTGCCCAACAATTTTCCGGTAGCGGCAGGCGGGCGGATTGCCGGCGCCAGGGTCGTGCCGCTTTATGTGGACGAAGCAATACTGCGGCAAGCGGAGGACCTGGCCGGCAGCCGGGGTCCGGTGTTTTCCATAAAACCCTTTGTGAAACTAAAGGCCGGGGTGGTAACAACCGGTAACGAGGTTTATCGAGGGCTGATTAAGGATAGCTTTGGGCCGCTGGTTATAGAAAAATTAAAAACCTATGACGCGGAATTTTTAGGTCAGGTATTTTGTCCGGATGATCCCCGGCAGATAGCCGGGGAGATTAAAAAATTTATTGAGGACGGGGCGGATCTGGTTATTTTGACGGGAGGCATGTCGGTCGACCCGGATGACTCCACCCCGACCGCCATTCGGATGACCGGCGCCGAGGTGATCACCTATGGCATACCGGTAAATCCCGGCAACATGTTCATGATGGCGCAACTTGGATCAACAACGATCATGGGCCTGCCGGGTGGTGTAATGTATTTTAAAACATCCATTTTTGATGTGGTTTTAGCCAGGGTATTTGCCCAGGACACACCAACCAGAGAAGATTTCATCAAGATGGGTGAAGGCGGTCTATGCCTGAATTGTGAAACCTGCAGGTACCCAAATTGCTACTTCTGCAGGGGGTAAAGGCAAGTATATTCCAAATGTTAATTTTATTTAAAGCTTATGCAAAACCCATAGTTCTCCTCTCCTTTCTTAAACCATCATTGAATAAGTGCATTGCACTTATTCAATGATGGAATTTTTCTTATGAGATGTTTTCTAAGAATTCAATTAATTACTTATAGACGGTAAGGGGCGATACAATCTGTTGGTAACAAATAGTTTTTCAGCGCCAAAATCCCTGGCTGTAATCGGGGCTTCCAAAACCCCTGGAAAAATCGGCTATGTCCTTGTAGACAATCTGATTAAAAGCGGCTATAAAGGGAAAATCTATCCTGTTCACCCGAGGGAAAAAGAAATACTGGGAATTACCTGCTATGCGGCTGTCAAGGATATCCCCGGGGAGGTGGACACAGCAGTATTTGCGGTGCCTGCGGCGCGGGTCCTGGATGTAGCCGTAGAATGCGGCCAAAAAGGTGTTAAAAACCTTATTGTGCTGACGGCCGGTTTTAAGGAAACCGGGCTTGCGGGCGCCGAACTGGAAAAGAAATTCCTAGCCATATGCCGCAACTATTGCATGCGGGTGCTGGGTCCCAACTGCGTTGGATTCATTGATACCTATACGCCTGTCAACGCTACATTCCTCAAGGGATTTCCCGCCAAAGGGGGAATAGCCTTTGTCTCTCAGAGCGGGGCTATGCTGGCGGCTGTCCTGGACTGGAGCATGGCGGCCGGTATTGGCTACAGCAAAATTTATAGTCTGGGGAACAAAGCCGATATTAATGAAGTGGACTGCATAGCCGAAGCGGCGGCGGATCCCCACACAAAGGTAATCATTTGTTACCTCGAAGACGTGGCCAGCGGCCCGGAATTTTTAAGGGTTTTATCAGATGTGACACGGCGGAAGCCGGTGATAGTGTTAAAGTCGGGTACCAGCCAGGCGGGCGCCCAGGCGGCTTCCTCCCATACAGGGGCGCTGGCCGGAAGTGAACTTGCCTACGATATTGCCTTTAAACGGTGCGGAGTCTTAAGGGCCGGCACCATGTCCGAACTTTTTGATCTGGCCAACCTGTTCGTTAACCAGCCCGTCCCCGGAGGCAAAAGGGTGGCAATCATCACCAACGCGGGCGGTCCCGGGATCATCGCTACTGACAAGATCGAGGGACATGGCCTGGCGATGGCCCGTTTTACTAAAGAGACCATTGAGGAGTTGCGTTTGAACCTGCCTGATGAAGCCGGCATCTATAACCCCGTGGATTTATTAGGTGACGCTAAGGCGGATCGTTTCAGATTTGCCCTGGAAAAGGTCCTGAAAGATGAAAACGTCGATAGCGTCATAGTGTTATTATGCCCGGTTGCAGTTACCGAACCCGCTGAAACGGCACGGGCGTTGATTGAACTGAACAAAAAGTTTCCCGGTAAACCCCTGATTGCCTGCTACATGGGTGGCCCTTCACTGGCGGAAGCATCAAAGATGCTGTACGAAAGCGGTGTCCCGACCTTTGCCATGCCGGAACCAGCCATCGGCGCCCTGGCCGGAATGTCGGCGTACGCGCAGGTCAGGGAGCGTCACGCAGAGAAAAAAGGAAGCGATTTTAAACCGGATTTGAAGACGGTCAAGGCAATATTTTACGATGTTAAAAAGGACAAGCGGCTGGCCCTTTTGGGCAGTGAGGCAGCGGAGGTGATTGCCGCTTACGGTGTGCCGGCCAACCCCACCAGACTATCCCAGAGCCCTGAAGAGGCGGCGGCAATGGCGGATGAAATGGGTTACCCGGTGGTTTTAAAGGTGGCCTCACCAAAAATAATGCACAAAACTGATGTGGGCGGGGTGAAAATAGGCCTGAAAACCCCCGGTGAAGTAAAAAGCGCTTATGTCGCTATCATGGAAAGCGTGCACAAATACCTGCCCGCGGTTGTGCCGCACGGTATTGAAATTCAAAAAATGGCGCCCGTGGGGGTGGAACTGATCATCGGCATGACCAGGGATGTGCAATTCGGGCCGATGATTGGTTTCGGACTGGGCGGCATTTACGTTAACCTGCTAAAGGATGTTTCCTTCAGGCTGGCGCAAGGTTTAACACTTGACGAAATAAAAGAAATGGTTGCCGGAACCAAAGCATATGCGCTGATGAAGGGTTTTCGCGGCGCCAAGCCGGTTGATATAGACACCATATATGAGGCCATCAGACGTCTGTCCATGCTGGTGATAGATTTTCCGGAAATTGTGGAAGTAGACATCAACCCAATATTTGCTTATGAGAACGGGGCAAAAGCCCTTGATGTAAAAATTACACTATCTTGAGGTGAGGATAAATGAAAAATCTTTATATTACAGGTGTGGCGGGAAGCGGCAAAACAGCCATAGCTATGGGCATGGCATTGAAATTAAAAAATGAAGGATACAATGTCGGCTACTTTAAGCCGGTGGGAAACCTCTCGAAATTTAATAACGGTGAGGATAACGACGCGCTTTTAATGCGTGAGGTTTTGCATATGGATGTGGATATTAAAAAAATGGTACCCTTTATTGCCGGCACTTCTTATCTTTCCGGCCTGAAAAACCGGGAACTGGCCATTGAAAATATTAAAGAGGCGTTTTATTCCGTGTCCCAGGACACAGACCTGGTGATCATTGACGGCGCCGCTTTTTCCCATGTCGGGGCTGCCTACGGCCTGGATGTAATCAGCCTGGCAGGCCTTTTCAACGCCTCCCTTCTAAACGTCATTAAATTGGAAAACGATTTCAGTGTAGATCAGGCTATCTTTTTAAATAACTATTTTGCGGCCAAAGGGTTGCATATCTGCGGCCACATTTTCAATAATGTGCCCCGGCAGCTGTTTTCTAAAACAGAAGGAATTTTTGCGTCCTTGCTTGAAAAAGCGGGCTGCTCAACCCTGGGGATTATCCCGATCCGTTCTGAAATAGCTTCACCAACGGTTTCTGAGTATTATGAGGCGCTTGGTGGTGAACTGTTAACCGGCGAAGACAGGCTGGACCTTTTGGTGGAAGAAGTGATTGTCGGGGCTATGACAATGGACAGCGCCATTAAATATATGCGCCGCTCCGCCAATAAGGCTGTTGTGATCGGTGGCGACAGGGCGGATATGGCTTTAGCGGCCCTGGAAACCAGCACTTCAGCTTTGATTTTGACGGGTGGACTGTACCCCGATGTCAAGGTGGTTTCCAGCGCGGCAGAAAAGGGGGTGCCGGTAATTCTAATACACAGGGACACCTATTCAACCATTGAGAAGATGTCCGAGGTTTCCAGGCGCATCCGCCCCGGTGACGCCAACGGGATTAATATTACATTAGAAAACATTGAACGGCACTGTAACTGGCAAGAGATTATTAAATTGCTGGAGGGTCTGTAAACCTCTGTTTACCTGTTTAAATTAAATGGCTAAAGTGATACACTACTATTGGTTGCAATGGTTAACGCAGTGAACGGGCGAGTCTTGTTCAAGGGCTTTATAAACGGGGGTAATAATAGTGAGTTTTTATGGATATAAACGGCCGGACAACTCTGTAGGGATAAGAAACCATTTGGGGATTATTTCCTGTTCGGTATGTGCCAATGAACTTGCTGCAAGAATTGCCGGCAGTCTGAACGGGGCTGTGGCATTTACACATAATCAAGGTTGCTGCCAATTGAATGAGGATTTGAAGATAGTGGCCAGGACCTTAGTATCTCTGGCATATAACCCAAATTTATACGGAGTGATTTACGTCAGTTTGGGCTGTGAAAACATTGATGTGGATAATATTGTATATAGCGCCAGGCAGTCCGGTAAGCCCGTCGGTTTAATCAGTATATGGGTGGAGGGGGGGTTGACCATCAGCACGTCCCAGGGTATATTCCTGGGACAAAAAATGATTAGGGACGCCTCCAGAATCAAGCGCGTGGAGACATCGCTCTCCGAGTTAATGATTGGTTTAAAGTGCGGCGCTTCGGATTCCACCTCAGGCCTGGTGACCAATCCCTCAATCGGGATCGTGTCGGATAAAATTGTTGAACAGGGCGGCACGGCAGTATTTGGTGAAATATCAGAATTTATCTATGCCAAAAACCTGATCTCGAAAAGGGGAGAAACGGATGATGTCTGCGAAGAAATACGCAGTCTGATAGTGCGGACCAAAGAGAGGATTAATCAAAACGATAGCAATTATAAAAATGAACAAAAGGCCCTGCTGAACCATGACATCGGTTTGACGACAATTGAGGAGAGGGCCCTGGGTTTTATTTCTAAATGCGGCCACCAGAGAATTAAGAAGGTGTACAATTACGGGGAGCGGGTTACGGAAAAAGGATTGAATCTAGTGGATTTCCCCGGTAGGGAACCGGAGGCCTTAACAGCACTGGCTGCCGCTGGTTGCCAGTTGGTGCTGCTGACCACGGGTATCGGGGACCCGCATGGTTTTCCCTTCATGCCGGTGATCAAGGTAACCTCCAATGAGGAAACGGCGCACAGGCTGGAAGACTGTATTGACCTGGATATTTCCTATGTAACCGAGGGCCTGTTCGATCTGGAGCAATCCAGCAAATTAATTTTTGAGGAAATGCTCGGAGTTGTAAACGGCAAAATGACCAAGTCCGAAATAAACCGCTACCATTCTTTTATGGGGATTTCAACAAGCGGCCTTATAGTTTAGCCCCGGCTAGTTGACGGCATTTTGCCAAGGTTATAGAGGAATTTTAGATTTTCTGTAGAAATATGACCTAATTAAAACATCATCTGTTCTCCGAGCCCGACCGACCTTACTGTTTGTATGGTTTCCGGGCCGAAAGGGTATGGCGGGAAACTGTCATGCCTCCCAATGCGGAAAGGAGGGCAAAGCCTAATGTGTAAACCAGGCTTTGTCCTTTTATTAACTCCATATTTTTCTCTCCGAGCCATATTACCTAAAGCTTTTAAGCAATGGTTTTTGGCCGGCGGGGTGCATGGGGAAACCGGTGCGCCTTCCATTGCGAAAAGGGGAGTTGGGAATTTTTTAGCCGGGCTTGCTTC
>CAYMJG010000053.1:0-18727 GCA_964390855.1 uncultured Eubacteriales bacterium
GGTGCCGATATTAACGTGTGGTTTGTTCCGCTCAAATTTCTTTTTTGCCATTTTGCTCCTTCCTCCTTAAAAGACTTGCTGTACAACTACTTATCCAAGATTATTTCCACATTTCGTCAAATGATACAAATCAGTGGAAAATGATGAAATAATTCTATATACCGGCTAAAAATCCTCCCAACGCAAAATAAAAATTCCCGGGATCAAAAATGGCCGGAAGAACAAACACGCCCTTCGGGCGGCCTGCAGGCTTGCAACGCGGCTCAGGTATAAATCATAAAACAAACCACCTGTCAATAAAATCTCTTTATCAACAGGTGGTTTGTGTTTTTGGTAGCGGCGCAGGGACTTGAACCCCGGACACCACGGGTATGAACCGTGTGCTCTGACCAGCTGAGCTACGCCGCCGCATATTGGATGTTTGAGGTTTGAAGTTGGAAATTGGATTGTTGTTGGAATTCGCCTCCGGCGAATTCCTTTTTAATCTAACCTCCAACCTCGAACCTCTAACTTCCAGTGTGTTGGAGCCACTAACCGGGGTTGAACCGGTGACCTCATCCTTACCAAGGATGCGCTCTACCTACTGAGCTATAGTGGCAGGTCGAATATTGGGCAAAAGGCGAGCAAAGCTTCGCTTGTTAGTTTAGCACATGTTAAATTGCCTTGTCAATTTGGTTTTTCCTTTTACAAGAACAAATTCACCCTTCGGGCGACCCGCAGGCTACAGCGCGGCCCAGGTAGGTTCGATTCTTATTATTGTTGGCTCATTTCCCCCGGGCTAAGTCAAACCCGGGCTTCGCGCCTCAAACAGTGGCCTCGCTTTTCCCCGGGGTCGCTTCGCTCTTTGAATTGGGGGCTCAATATCGCCGCTAACGTGGGCCTGCTGCAGGGCGCTTATCCACAAGATATGCTTTTCTAAACAAAGAAAAAACGCCTTTACAGGCGCCTTGATTACCTGGTTGCGGGGAGGGGATTTGAACCCCTGACCTTCGGGTTATGAGCCCGACGAGCTACCAGCTGCTCTACCCCGCGATGTCAGCATTATCTATTATACCACAGAAGGAGTCCCTTAGCAATCATTATGGTCATCCTTTTATTGGACTGGTGGAGGGGGCTGGATTCGAACCAGCGAAGTCGTCGACGGCAGATTTACAGTCTGCTCCCTTTAACCACTCGGGAACCCCTCCCTTATTGGATGTTGGAGGTTTCTAACTTCTAACTTCTAACTTCTAATTTGGAGCCGGCGATGGGACTCGAACCCGCAACCTGCTGATTACAAGTCAGCTGCTCTGCCAATTGAGCTACGCCGGCAATGACACAATAAAGATTATATGTGAAAATCTTATGCATGTCAAGCGTTAAAAAAGACCCTTAACCTTCACCAAAACTGGTTAAAAGTCCCTTTAAACCAGGTGCTCCAGTCAATTGGTTGACCGGTTAGACTTCCCTTTTTTCCAGATACCTTTCCAGCTTGCGCTTTACCCTCTGCAGGGCATTGTCGATGGATTTGACATGGCGTTTCAGATCCCCGGCTATTTCCTGGTATGACTTCCCCTCCAGGTAGGACATCAGCACCTTCCACTCCAACGAACTCAGGATTTCTCCCATTTTCTCTTCTATGTCGTCAAACTCTTCCCTCGAAATAACCAGCTCTTCCGGGTCGGTAATTTTTGAGCCCGAAATAACATCAAGCAGTGTCCTGTCCGAATCCTCATCATAAATTGGCTTGCTAAGAGAAACATAGGAATTAAGAGGAATATGTTTTTGTCTGGTTGCCGTCTTGATCGCGGTAATAATCTGCCTGGTGATGCACAGTTCTGCGAATGCCCGAAAAGAGGAAAGCTTGTCCATGCGAAAATCGCGAATGGCCTTATATAACCCAATCATGCCTTCCTGGATAATGTCCTCACGATCCGCCCCGATTAAAAAATAAGAGCGTGCTTTAGCCCTGACAAAGTTCCTATATTTATTAATTAGGTACTCCTGGGCGTAGTCATCACCCTCACGCGCAAATTCCACTATTTCTTCGTCAGATAATAACCGATACCCGATAGGAACTTCCCTTTGGGCTTGAAGACTCACATTAACCCCCCACTCTTTCTATCTCTCCCTACAGTAAATACCCCTCTAGTAAAACAAAAAACCTTTCCCCTTTTCCATGCCAAGTCCCGGTAAAACTCACGTAACTTTTCTTTCTAAGGTAAGGCATATTAATAGTTGCCCGTATGATTCCACAACCATTATAACGAAGGGGTGATAGCTCGTCAAGGCCAAAATAAACAGGCCCCGGTATAGGCTATTTTTTTTGCCGGCGCAGTTTTTCCAGTTTACACCTGATCTGATCAAGAAGAAAATTCTCCAGGTAGCTGTCCGCCGGGACACTTTTTGCATAATGCCGGACACCCTCCTGCCAGGTCCTGTTCATCTCCTGCAGCAGTTCGCCCGGTGTCAGGCGGTATGCGCCCCGGCCAAAAACAATACCCTGTTCGGCCCGGTCGGAAGTGGCCACGAAAACGTTTCCTTCCTTTAACAGCCTCCCCACCAAGCTTTCTATATAAGCATCCGCCGTTTCATCTTGCTGGGTGTATATAACCTCGACCGAGTCTATCGTTTCTATTCTTTCCAGGGAGTTTTTCACCTGGTGGGCGTCAAAAACAACATATACCTTCTTGCCGGAAAGATGGGAGTAGTTGACCAGCCTGGAGACCAGCTTAAATCTGGCATGTTCCAGCCCGGAGTCCCTGAAATTTTCAAAATCCGGCCAGGCGAAAATTATATTATAGCCGTCAATTACAAGAAACTCCTTCATCAACAAAAGCCTTTCTTCTCTGCCTGAGCACCTCATATGTCAGCAGGGCTGCGGCTACCGAAGCGTTAAGAGAATTGATATGCCCCGACATGGGCAGGCGCACCAGGCTGTCACAGCGTTCCTTAACCAGTCGCCCGAGGCCCTTTCCTTCACCACCGATAACCAACCCCAATGGTCCGTCAAGCCTGGCCTCCCAATATAGTTCCTCGCCGCCGGCCTCAGCCCCTGCGATCCAGAGGCCCTTTTTTTTGAGCTGTTCTATGGTCTGAGGCAGGTTGGCCACTCTGGCCACCTTGACGTACTCTATGGCGCCCGCGGATGATTTGGCCACTGTAGGGGTCAGGGGCGCCGAGCGGCGGCGGGGGATCACCACCCCATGGGCGCCGGCGGCGTCCGCGGTACGCAGAATCGCTCCCAGGTTATGCGGATCACTGATCTGATCAAGGATGATCAGAAACGGAGCCTCACCCGCACCGACCGCGGCCAAAATATCATCGATGTCCACGTATTCTTTGGCGGCCAAAAAAGCCACTACGCCCTGGTGGGCGGCGCCGGAAGCGAACTGCTCCAGACGGCGGCGCTCAACCTTTTGCACAGGGATTTTTTTGTCCCTGGCCGCTGCGAATATCTCCTGCAAAGGCCCTGTTAAAACACCTTCCAGAATCATAATTTTGTTAATCGGCCGGCCCGCCCGCAGCGCCTCTTTAACGGGGTGGCGTCCGGCAATAATGTCGTCCAGTACGGCGCCCTCCTTTGCTTTGAAACGCATTAATTGGTTTAATATTTTATTTTAATCCTGTTAATCCTGGAAACTTTGTTAAATTATGTGGAAATCGTTTTATGCTTATATGTTTTTATACCTTTCCCTAACCTCGTCCATCTTGCCGCAGCTCATTTTGCCTTCCGGGCAGGGGCCTTTCAAGCATGCCGGACCGGCTTCCCCGAAGATTGCCGGCGCTACTGCCCTTACCAGCCGGAGCATCTCCGCGGCAAGGGCCCTGATCTCCCATTGGGCGCGGTTGCAGCAGCGCAGATTAAAAAAGTGGAGCAGTTCACGAGCGTTCATTGTCACGATCATTTTTGTTTCCGCGGCATTGGGCAGGACAAACCGGGCATCCTCATTTGTGGACTGCCCGCCATTTCCAAGTTTTTTCGCCCACCCGTCATACCATCCCTGGATTTGGGCCATTTGCCGGGCAAATTCTTTTACGGCTTCGGGCCCCAAGGCCTCGATGCGCGGCGGGATGATATAGCCGAATACATCATCTTCTTTAGCGGCGCCGGCTTCCGACACATATCGCTGGGACTTGACGCTGAAACTGGCGATGCGGTGCCTGGTGATCTGGGCCAGCAGGCTGCGGGAAACCCCTTCAATCCCGAAGGTGAAACTGGCATGTTCAATTGGGCTTAGGTGACCTATCTCCATCAGCTTTTTCAAGAAGGCATCCTGTCTTTCGGCTTCAATGCCCTGCACCAGATCCTCTATACCCGCTGCGGAGTAACATAGCCTGGCCCCCATGGCCACGGCCGCCTGGGGATTAGGGGTGTGTCTTAAAAGAGTGACCTTTAGCTTTTTAGCTCCCACATTAAAACACCTCATAAAAATTAAAGAAATCTTTGAATGGATTAGCGGGATTTAAAAGAAGATCTTATTCTTTTTCTTCTTTCACTGCCGCCAGGGCGGTTTCTATAACTTCATTAAGACGGGCGGTGTCGCCCTTTAAATATAGATAGCCGATTAGACACTCCAGGGCGGTGCTGCGCCGGTAGTCGATCATTCCGGTGCCTCGCGGGACAGGTGAACGGGCATTGCGGCCACGCCGCACTATCGCCGCCTCGTCCTCGCTGAGGGACCCTTCCAGGGCGTGCAGCGCCTTGGCCTGGGCGGCGGCGTTAACATATTTCACTGTTTCAGTGTGCAGCCTGTTGACTTTGGCCAGCCCGGCGCCAATCAGGCGCTCCCGCACCGCCAGCTCATACACGGCGTCTCCGGCATAGGCCAGCGCCAGTGCAGGCAGGTCTTCCGGCCGGGCAATATTACTGTTCTTAAAATTTGCGTGCAATCCTACCCCTGCTTTTTCCAACGGACTCCCTGGGGCGTATCCTCCAGGACGATGCCCAAGTTTTTCAACCCGTCTCTAATCCGGTCGGCGGTTCCCCAATCCTTCTTTTTCCGGGATTCCTGCCGCAATTCTATGATCAGGTCGATCAGGCCTGCAGCCATGTCTGATCTATTGCCGGCAGCGCTGTCAAAAATTATCAGGCCGTTACCGTCAACCTTAAAAATACCCAGCACCTCATTGAATATGGCAAACAGGTCCATCGCCTTTTGGAGAAGCGCCCGATCAGCCCCCGACACTGTCTGACCAAGGCGCCGCACCGCTGTGTTAACCTCCCTGGCCAGATCAAAATTGATGCCGATGGCCAGGGCCGTGTTAAAGTCATCGTCCATGGCCGCCTCAAAAGAGTCTTTCAGTTTATCCAGGCGCATTTCAAATGTTTGATTTTTATCGATCAGCCGGCCGGCAATTAAATTCGTTAAATTTTCCCGGCAGGTTTTGGCCAGAGCTTCTGTTAGGAGACGCATGCTGGTTTTGACCCTCTCCAGGCCGCGGCCGGCGGCGGCCAGCTTTTCATCGTCGAAGTCCAGCGGGCTGCGGTAGTGGGTGGACAGGAGAAAAAAACGCACCGTTTCCGGCGGGAACTTGGCCAGGATATCCCGCACCAGGAAAAAGTTACCCAGTGATTTGGACATTTTTTCTTCGTTTACGGTGATAAACCCGTTATGCGTCCAGTAACGGACAAAGGGGGCGCCGGTAGCGGCCTCGCTCTGGGCAATTTCGTTTTCATGGTGCGGGAAGATCAGGTCAAACCCGCCGCCATGGATGTCAAAATTTGCACCGAGGTATTTTAGCGACATGGCCGAACATTCAATGTGCCAGCCGGGCCGGCCGGGACCCCAGGGACTGTCCCAACTAGGCTCTCCCGGTTTCGCCGCCTTCCACAGGACAAAGTCCAGCGGATCACGCTTTCTGGCATCTATTTCCACCCGGGCGCCGGCCTGCATGTCATCGAGGGTGCGCCCGGAGAGTTTCCCGTAACCGGCAAATTTCCTGACTTCAAAATAAACATCCCCGTCGACAACGTAGGCGGAGCCGTTTTCCACCAGTTTTTTCACCAAGTCGGTAATCTCGCCGATATGTTCCGTAACCAGGGGATGCATATCGGCATGGCGGACGTTGAGGGCATCGGCGTCCTGGAAATATTCCCGGATATAGTTGCGGGACAACTCCAGCGGCTCCCGTTTTTCCTCGGCGGCCCGGCCGATGATCTTGTCGTCTATATCCGTGAAATTTTGAACATAGAGAACCTTGTAGCCCTTCCATTTTAAATAGCGGCGCACCGTGTCAAAGAAAACCAGCGGCCGCGCGTTGCCCAGGTGTATGTAATTATATGTGGTCGGGCCGCAGACATAGATATAAACATTACCGGGTTCCCGCGGCTGAAAAGTTTCTTTTCTTCGGGTCAGAGTATTATATATTTCCATGAATAATACAGCCCCCCTTTTCGGATGTCGGATGTGTGTATTCCTTTGGGCCAAAACAAATAATCCTGTAAACCCTTTCAGATTGTTTTAGCTTGACTTCAAATCCATTTTGACAGGCGGCGGACTACCCTGGCACGACCGATGATGGCCATAACCTTGTCCAGGTCGGGCCCCTGCGTGCTGCCGGTAAGGGCCACCCGCACCGGCATAAAGATTTGTTTGCCCTTTAAACCCAAAGCCCGTCCGACTTCCTTTAAAAGCGCCTTTGCTTCGTCCGCCTTGATTTCATCCGTAGACGTTATGCTAATTTTTTTAATTAATTCCCGCAGTACGGCGCCTGTCTGTTCGCCGGACATTATCTGCCGCGCCTGATCATCGGCAATCTGCACTTCGTCGTCAAAAAATATCTTTACGTGCCCGGCTATTTCCTGCATATAGCTGAGATATTTCCGCACTGCGGCGATGATCATTTTGACCGGTTCGTATTTTTCCGCCGAAAGGGGGAGGCCGATATATCCCGCCTTTTCCAGGTACGGCAGGGCCATTTCTGTTAGCCGATCCAGGTCCGCTTCCCTGATATAGTTGCCGCTTAGCCAGTTCAGTTTATCAAGATCAAAAACAGCGGGACTTTTAGCCACCCTCTCCAGGGTAAACTGCTGCTTCAGTTGATCCAGAGAAAACATTTCCTCTTCACTCCCCGGGGACCAGCCCAGCAGAGCCAGGAAATTTGCCAGGGCCTCAGGCAGGTAACCCCTGTTCTTGTACTGTTCAATAGAAGTGGCGCCGTGGCGTTTACTCATCTTGCTGCGGTCCTTGCCCAGAATTAGCGAGACGTGGGCAAAAGAGGGGGCTGTCCAGCCAAAAGCATCATATAGCAATATCTGGCGGGGGGTGTTGGACAGGTGCTCCTCCGCCCGGATTACATGGCTGATTTCCATAGTATGGTCATCCACGACAACGGCGAAATTGTATGTGGGAATGCCGTCAGATTTGATAATGATGTAGTCGCCTATTTCGTCGCATCTGAAAGAAACGTTCCCCCGCACCAGGTCCCTGATCAGGACCTCCCCGCTTTCCGGCACGCGGAAGCGCACCACCGGGCGGCGGCCGGCGGCTGCTAATTTGGCCCGTTCAGCGGCGGTAAGGTCCCGGC
This sequence comes from uncultured Eubacteriales bacterium, assembly GCA_964390855.1. GTDB lineage: Bacteria > Bacillota > Desulfotomaculia > Desulfotomaculales > Pelotomaculaceae > Syntrophopropionicum. The sequence continues at coordinate 7,510 of CAYMJG010000053.1, forward strand.
AACGCCCCAGGTAACGGGGCAATTCGCCTTTAGCCATTAAGGCTTCCCTTTCCGCGGCTAGCTCTTCTTCGCTGCAGTAGCATAAGTAGGCGGCCCCGCTTTCCAGCAGGTAATCAGCGTGTTTTTGGTATAACTCGAGTCGTTCCGTCTGCCGGTAAGGTCCATATGATCCACCGGCGCCGACACCCTCGTCCCAATCCAGGCCCAGCCAGCGCAAGGCGTCCAAAATGTTTTCCTCTGACTGGCGGGACGAACGTTCCAAATCGGTATCTTCAACGCGTACAATAAACGTGCCGCCGTGGTGGCGGGCAAACAGCCAATTAAAAAGCGCCGACCTGGCCCCGCCAATATGTAACGGTCCTGTGGGGCTTGGCGCAAATCTAACCCTAACTGGTGGCAAATCATAATCCTCCCTTGCCCAACAAAGGGCCAGTGCTAATTAATACCTTTTTAAACGAGCTTATTATAACATTTCCCCTAATTGCCGGGCAACCTCGATCCAAGCAGCGCCACGGCATAGGCGGCAATACCGTCCCCCGCGCCGGTGAAACCCAAACCCTCGGTAGTTGTCGCTTTTACATTTACCCGGCCGGCGGCGGCGCCCAGCGTTTCTGCCAGGAGCAAAGCCATTTTCCCAATATGGGGGGCTAGTTTAGGCGCCTGCGCCACTATTACAGAATCCACATTAATAATTTCAAAGCCCTCTTCCACGAGCAGTTCCTTTACCCTGGCCAGCAAAACCAGACTGCTGATCCCCTTGTATTTTATATCGCTGTCCGGGAAATGCCTGCCGATATCCCCTAAACCGGCCGCCCCTAGAAGAGCATCCATAACAGCGTGGACAAGCACGTCGGCATCAGAATGACCCAGCAACCCTTTTTCATATGGAATAGCTACCCCGCCCAGGATCAAGGGCCTGTCTGCAACCATTTTATGGACGTCATAGCCAATGCCCACCCTCAATATAAATCACCCCCGCCGGATGCCTTGATTATGGCCTTGGCCACATCTAAATCCACAGGTGTTGTAATCTTTATATTTTCATAGGAACCCATCACAATTTTGACCCTGCCGCCGCAGGACTCCACCAGGGCCGCGTCATCTGTCGCCTGCAGGCCGCCGTCACGCGCCTGGCGGTGGGCCGCCATAATCAATTTATAGAGAAATGCCTGGGGTGTCTGAACAAGCCAGGTATGGCCGCGGGACAGCGTCCCCGTAACAAAACCATGATCATCAGTCAGCTTGACAGTATCCTTGGCCGGGACGGCGCATGTGGCGGCGCCGTGTTTTTGCGCTGAAGCAACAACCGCATTCAGGATATCCAGGCTGAAAAAAGGCCTGACCCCGTCATGGATGACCACAATGTCAGTATCAGGAGAAAGCGCCAGGAGGCCGTTATACACGGAATCCTGACGCTCTTTTCCACCCGGGACAATTGCCGCAACCCTATTTAAACCAAGATTTTCAACCACAGCGCTGCGGCAGTAGCCTTCTTCGCCGGAACCGGCTACAATGACAATCTCCCTCACCGCCGGGCAGGCCTCCATGGTTTTCAAGGCATAGCCCACCAGCGGAACGCCGGCCAGGACAAGATATTGTTTTTTTAAATTCGCGCCCATTCTGGTACCGCTGCCCGCGGCAAGTATGATCGCCGCAATTTTAACCAATAACGTTCACCTCGGCGTAACCTGTCTGCCCACTGGCCCGGCGCTCATATTTCGGTTTGGCAAAAATCATTCTCCCCGCTGCCGTTTGCAGGACACTGGTAACAATTACGGGGATGGTCTGATTAATATAACGCTTGCCGCCGTCCACCACGATCATTGTGCCGTCGTCAAGATAAGCCACACCCTGACCGGACTCCTTGCCGTCCTTGACCACCTGGACTACCATTTCCTCACCCGGAAGCACCACGGGCTTTACAGCGTTGGCCAGTTCATTGATGTTAAGCACCTTAACGCCGTGCAGTTCCGCTACCTTATTCAGGTTGAAGTCATTGGTAATAATTTTGGCGGTAAGTTTCTGGGCCAGTTTGACCAGCTTGGTGTCCACCTCGGCTGCTTCATCCAACCCGCGGTTATTGTCGTAAATCTGAATCTTGATATCCTGATCCTTACGCATCTTATTTAGGATATCCAGGCCCCGTCTGCCCCTGTTCCGTTTCAGCAAATCCGGGGAATCAGCAATGTGGCGCAGTTCTTCGAGCACAAAGGCCGGAACAAGAAGGATTCCTTCAATAAAACCGCTTTCACACAGCTCTGATATCCGTCCGTCAATAATTACGCTGGTATCAAGAATCTTTAACTGCCCGGCGCGGAGTTCGGCTTTAGCTGTTCGTTCCTTGCCGAACCTGGGCATATTGGTACAAAGTGACAGTAGTTCTTCCCGTTTTTTGATGAAAACACTTAGTCCAAGATATGCCAGGAACAAGGTTAGTACAACCGACAAAATTTTACCCGGCCAACCGATCGAGGAGATGGCCGGCCTTATTAAATTAGCAATTATAAGTGCAATAACCAGACCCAATGAACCCATTAACAAATCCTGAGACGGTATCTTTTGCAGGTATTGCTCAACAAAAACCATCAGCCGCACGGCCCAGCGGATGAGCAGCGGCGCCAGCAGAATACCCGCCACCAGAAAAAATAGTGTAAAAAACCCGATAAAACCATATTTAAACTGTTGAGGCAGATTGATAAAAAAAGCAGTCAAGTTACTGTTAGTCAAAAAGTACCCCGAGGCAAAACCACCGGCGGTAAAAACAATTAGCAGCAAGATATACACGATCCTCTTTAACACCTATCGATCACCTCCTTTACAAAATATTTTTTCAACCTACAAATATATTATACGATTTATCTTATCATTGCATCATTTAGTTCCATAAAGCTTAAAAAGCGCCAGTGTTCACTGACGCTTTTTAAGCAAGGGCGCCATCTAGCAGCGACTGTGCTTTTTCCTCTTCCATTTCCGTGGCCAGAACAAGTTCGCTAATTAGGATTTGTCTGGCGTTTTCCAGCATTTTTCTCTCACCGGAGGAAAGCCCTTTCTCACGGTCCCTCTTCATCAAGTTGCGCACAACCTCAGTCACTTCGTATATGTTGCCGCTCTTTATTTTTTCTAAATTGGCGCGATACCTGCGGTTCCAGTTCGGCGACATGGCGGTGCACTGCTGGCGCATGATATGCAGCACCTTTTCCACGCCCTCCCAGTCAATTACCTCTCTCAGACCCACACCTTCACCATTGTTGATCGGGATCATTACCTTCATATCACCAACCGGTAGCTGCAGAATGTAATACTTCCGCCTTTCCCCCAGCACTTCCTTCTCCTCAATGGATTCGATTATGCCTGCGCCGTGCATCGGGTACACAACCTTGTCTCCTATTTTAAACATGCCGTACCCCCTCATGTTTTATAACAACAAATTTGCTGCATATAAAATATACCACAAAAAAGGCCGTCTGTCAAATAAACCACTATTCTAGCACAGGTATAATAGGGTGTCAATATTAAATTATGAGATAGATCATAAATATTATTGATTGGCAATTCTATCTGGGCCACTCCTGCAAAACCTTCTCACGGTACCTGTTCAAACCGTCTTTAATAGAACGGGCGCGCACTTCGCCAATACCTTCGACCACGTCCAGCTCTTCTATTGTTGCCACCAGGATTTTGCCGAGTGTGCCAAACTCCTTAACCAGGTTGTCAATAACGGATAGGGGCAAGCGGGGTATTTTCTCCAAAACCCGGTACCCTCTTGGCATCACATGCTGATCCAAAATACCCGTGCTGCCGGGGTAGCCCAGCGCCCTGGCAATAAGCGCCAGGTCTAGGATATCTTCCGGTTGCCAGCCCCTGATAATATTTAGGATGGCGGAAGGTGTTTTTTCCCCGATGTTCATCGCGTAATCCTGGGTTACCAGCAGGCCTTCGTCTTCAGTGTTGGCTACCAGTTCTTCCATCTGTTTGGTAATCAGGCGGCCCTCCACGCCAAGTTCACTGATATATATTTCCATCTCCCCGACCACCCTTAAAACCATTTCAACCCTCTGTATGGATTTGGCCACATCAAACAATGTAACGGCATCAGCAAACTCCAGGGCGCTAAGCCCAAGCAGGATCTTGTCTTGCACGGAGCGGTATTTTTCCAAAGTCTGCAGGGCCTGGTTGGCTTTTGAAAGCAGGGCGCTGATATCCTTTAAGACATACTTTAGGGTCCCCTTATAGGTTGTGATAACACCGCGCCTCTGTGATATGGAGATTACCAGTGTGTCTGTCTGTTTCGCCGTCCTCTCCGCACTGCGGTGACGAATACCCGTTTCACTTGACGGGATACTTTGATCAGGGACCAGTTGGGTGTTGGCGGCCAGGATTTTTTTGGTGTCTTTGCTTAATATGATCGCCCCGTCCATTTTGGCCAATTCGTAAAGGCCGGCGGGAGTAAAATCGGCATTGATGATAAAACCGCCTTCAATAATTTTCATCACCTCGGATGAATCACCAATAACGATTAAGCCGCCTGTTTTCGCCCTGAGTATATGATCAAGGCCATCCCGCAGGGGAGTCCCCGGCGCTACGGTGCGCAATACCTTGAGTAGTTTTGCCATCGTTTTTTCTTCTTTCAGATTAACCCACCTCATGCCTTTATAGCTACATCCAGCGCTGTCGCAAGCGTGTCTGCGGTTAGTATACCCTTTTCTGCAGTAAGGCCGGCGACGCCCCGGCCGGATAGTAAAAATCGTTTGAAGCCCAGTTTAAATGCTTCTTTTACCCTTTTCTCCACCCCGGTAACCGGCCGCAGTTCGCCGGTCAGCCCTATTTCCCCGGCTAAAGCTATTTCGCTGTCAACAGGTTTATCCCGGAAACTGGAGGCCAAAGCGCAGGCGATAGCCAGGTCCAAAGCTGGTTCATCAAGCTTTACCCCGCCGACGGCGTTGACGTAAATATCATGGCTGCTCAGGTTTAAACCAACCCTCTTTTCTAAAACAGCGGTAATTAGGGCCACCCGGTTGTAATCAACACCCGCTGTCATCCGGCGCGGCGTGCCGTATCCCGCCGGCGCTACCAGGGCCTGTATTTCCACTAAAAGCGGCCTGCTCCCTTCCAGCGCCGCCGCAACAGCCGAACCGCAGGCCTCCCCCAGCGGGTGCCGGGCCAAAAACAGGGCGGAGGGGTTGGTCACCTCAATCAGTCCGCTGCCGCTCATTTCAAAAATGCCGATTTCATTTGTTGAACCAAACCTGTTTTTAACACAGCGCAGGATGCGGAAAAACTGCCGCCGATCCCCTTCCAGGTAAAGAACGGTGTCAACCATGTGTTCCAATACCCGCGGCCCGGCAATCATCCCTTCTTTGGTCACATGCCCGACCAGGAATATGGAGATGCCTTTTGTCTTGGCCAGCCGCATCAGTTGAGCCGCGCATTCGCGGACCTGTCCCACGCTGCCGGGGGCGGAACCCAGGTCGCTTTTATACATTGTTTGTATGGAGTCAATTACTGTTACCGGTGGAGTGAGTTCCTCAAGATAGCGCTCTGTCGCGTCTATATCCGTTTCAGATAACAGCAGCAAGGCAGGTGAAAGCTCCCCCAGCCGTCCGGCCCGCAAACGGACCTGGCGCTGGGACTCTTCCCCGGATACATAGAGTACCCCCATCCTGCTGCTGAGCAATTGAGATACCTGCAACAGCAGGGTCGACTTGCCAATCCCCGGGTCGCCGCCCAGCAAAACCAGAGAACCCGGTACCAGACCTCCACCCAGTACCCGATCCATTTCACCGATCCCCGTGGTAAAACGTTCTTCCTCCAGCAGGGGCACCTCTGTAATCGGACAGGGCGAATTGGCCCCAATGGGAGAGGGGCTGGTATTCCGCCGCTGGTTGACATGTTCTTCAATCAGGCTGTTCCAGGCGCCGCAGCCGGGGCAACGCCCCAGCCAGCGGGCCGACTGCTGCCCGCATTCCCGGCACAGGTACCTGGTCTTTGTACGCATCGACATTAGTCTCCAAGTTTTGGTTATTTTTAAATTATAGCATTTAGAAGGACCAACTACAAGTGAATGGTTTGCTATCTCTATAAAGCTCCATGCCGCTTCTAATGCAAGGTTGCGGCTCTCTCCCGCATCAATTTCCGGGGCATAATTCCCTTAATAGTAAAAGGGCGCCTTTTAAATAAGACGCCTTCTTAAGCTGAACGGTTTTTATACACAGTAGCAGCAGTTACATTTTTATCACCTTTGTTTCATTGCCGGTCCCGTCTACGTCAAGGGATACCCGATCGCCGCGATGGAATGTTCCCTTGAGCAATTCCTCGGACAGCCGGTCCTCCACGAGGCGCAATATGGCCCGCCGCAGCGGCCTGGCGCCGTATTCTTCATCGAAACCTTCTCTGACCAGAAGGGTTTTGACAGCATCAGTGACCTCAATCTCAACCTCGTTTTCCCTCATCCTGCCGGCGACTACCTTGAGCATCAGGTCCACTATTTCTTTAATGTGCTCTTTTGTCAGAGAGTGGAAGACTATGGTTTCGTCAAGCCGGTTGAGAAATTCGGGCCGGAAGGTCCGGCGCAGTTCGTCGGTGATCTTCTTTTTCATATCTTCGTAGCCGGAATTATTACGATCACCTGTCCTGAAGCCCAAAATTGCTTCTCTTTTGATTGTATGCAGACCCACGTTTGAGGTCATAATCAGTACGGTGTTTCTAAAGTCTACCGTACGCCCGCCGGCGTCCGTCAGCCTGCCGTCCTCCATCACCTGCAGCAGGATATTGAAGACATCCGGGTGAGCTTTTTCGATTTCATCCAGCAGCACTACCGTGTATGGCTTGCGCCGCACGGCCTCGGTCAACTGTCCTCCCTCGTCGTATCCGACATAGCCGGGAGGGGCGCCTACCAGCCGGGAGACGGCGAATTTCTCCATATACTCGGACATGTCAATCCGCACCATCGCTTCTTCGCTGCCAAAAAGGACCTCTGCCAGAGCCCTGGCCAGTTCCGTCTTGCCAACGCCGGTAGGCCCCAGAAAGATGAAGGAACCAACGGGACGCTTGGGATCCTTCAGGCCCGCCCGGGCTCTGCGAACAGCCCTCGATATGGCCTGTATCGCTTCGTCCTGACCGACAACACGCTGGTGCAGGACCCCCTCCATTTTCAGCAGCCTCTCCGATTCCCCCTCTGTCAGCTTCTTCACCGGTACCCCGGTCCAGGTGGAAACAATGTGCGCTATGGCGTCCTCGTCAACCACTAGTTCCGCACCGCTGGTACGCTGTTTCCAGGATTCCCTGCTTTCGTCAAGCTCCAGCCGCAATTTTTGCTCCTGATCCCTTAGTTCGGCAGCCTTTTCAAATTCCTGGCCGTTGACTGCGGCCTCTTTTTCTTTTTGCAAAACCTCTAATTTTTTTTCTAATTCCTTTAATTCGGGCGGCGCCACAAATGCCTGCAGCCGCACCCGGGAGCCGGCCTCATCCATTAGATCAATAGCCTTGTCCGGCAGGAACCGGTCGGTAATGTACCGGCTGGAGAGGCGGGCGGCCGCATCGAGGGCGGCGTCGGTAATACTCACCCGGTGGTGTGCTTCGTACCTGTCTCTGAGGCCGCGTAGAATTTGAATAGTCTCTTCCACTGTGGGTTCGGACACTGTAATGGGCTGAAAGCGCCGCTCCAGGGCAGCGTCTTTTTCAATATGCTTGCGGTACTCATCCAGGGTGGTGGCGCCGATACACTGCAGCTCACCCCTGGCCAGGGCCGGTTTTAAGATGTTGGCGGCGTCTATGGCCCCCTCCGCCGCTCCCGCCCCCACCAGCGTATGGAGTTCGTCAATAAACATGATAATATTCCCGGCCTGGCGGATCTCATCAATAATTTTCCTCAGACGCTCCTCAAATTCACCCCGGTATTTGGTGCCGGCTACCAGGGACCCCATATCCAGTGTAACCACTTTTTTATCAAGGAGGATTTCGGGGACGTTGCCGGCGGTAATGCGCTGGGCCAGACCCTCCGCCACAGCCGTTTTCCCCACACCGGGCTCGCCGATTAGGACCGGGTTGTTCTTAGTGCGCCTGGAAAGGACCTGGATCACCCTTTCAATTTCCGCGTCCCTGCCTACCACTGGGTCCAGCTTGTCTTCCCTGGCCATTAGAGTAAGATCCCGTCCAAACTGGTCAAGGGTTTGGGTGGAGGAGGCCTTGGCCTGGCCCGGCGATTGGCCTTCAGGCGGGGTTTGCCCCCCCTGCAGGTGGGCGACCATGGATCGCAACTTGCGGTAATCCGCCCCCGTGGCGCCCAGTATACTTGCCGCTACACCTTCTCCTTCTCTAATTAGACCCAGGAGGAGATGTTCGGGGCCGACATAATTATTTCCCATACGGCGCGCCTCGTCCAAAGACAGTTCCAAGACCTTTTTCGCCCTGGCTGTAAGGGAAGGCTCGGGCGGAGAAGGTTCGTCAGCCGTCTCCACCATTTGCGATACAGCCCCTCTTACCTTGTCGGCATCCAGTCCTAATGAGGCAAGGACCTTGGCCGCGATGCTTTCACCTTCCCGGATTAGCCCCAAAAGCAGGTGTTCCGTCCCGATATTAGGATAATTAGCACTCTTAGCTTCTTCACGGGCAAATAGTAAAACCTTTTGCGACCGTTCAGTAAATCTGCCAAACATATTTCAACACCCCCAATTGAATCGTAGGTTTCTTATACCACCACTTAAAAACATTTAAACATATTGACAGGATTTACAAACAGCAACTATTACAACCCCAATATACCTTTTAGCCCTGTCAATCTATTTTTTATTACTTTTTTGGTTCGCTTTCGGCCTCAAATTCTTTTCTGATCAGGTCGGCCCTGGCGATGTCCAATTTTCTTTTTGATATATCCTGTCCTGCCGTTCTAATTAAAAAAGCGGGCCTGACCTTGACCATTAACTCATTAATGAGTTTGTCCTGTACGGCGGAAATTATTTTTAATTCCACCCCCAGCCGCAGGTCCGACAAGAGCCTCATTGTTTCTTCCATAGTCAAAATTCTGGCACACCTTAATATGCCATATGCCCGGTAAACACGATCCTCAATAACCTCGCGCCTCTCCTTGTGCAAAATACGCCGGGCCTCTTGTTCCTGGGCTAGAATCTGCCTGCTGATAGAAATAAGGTTGCTGATTATTTCCCCTTCCGACTGCCCCAGGGTGATTTGGTTTGATATTTGGAACAGATCCCCCAGCGCTTCAGTCCCCTCGCCGTAGAGGCCCCGCACAGTAAGGCCCAATTTGCTGATGGCGTTAAAAACACCGCCCAACTGGTTTATTATTTTCAATCCCGTAAGATGCAGCATAACTGACGCCCGCAGTCCGGTACCGGTATTTGTGGGACATGAGGTAAGGTAACCGAGCCTTCCCGAAAAGGCGTAGTCAAGGGTCTTTTCCAGACCGTCGTCAATTCTGTTTACAGCCTCCCATGCTTCTTTTAAACACAGACCGGAAAGGAGGCACTGAATCCGCAGGTGGTCCTCTTCATTGATCATGATGGTGACGGCTTCATCATCACTGATTGCCGCCGCTTTAGCTTGAAAATTATTCAACAGGTCGGGGCTGATTAAGTGTTTATCCACCAATACTTGCCGTTCAAGCGAAGACAAATCCCTCATCAGGGTTACTTCCATGTTGCCGATGAGATTGGCAGCCTCCGGATTTTCCAAGGCTTTCTTAATCTCGCTGATAACCTCCATGGATTTTTCCGGTCCCAACAGGTGCGGAAAGGGGACGCCTGCCAGGTTACGGGCAATTCTTATCCGGCTGCTGATCACAATGCCCGCATCCGGCCCGTCGGAATTCATCCAAAGACTGTTCGCGCTGCTAATTTTACTATTAATAGGCACCTACCCCTCATCCCCCTCTTCAAGATTTTTTTCCAGCCGGCGGACGTTATCACGCAGCTGGGCTGCCTGTTCAAATTCTTCCCGGGCAACGGCCTCTTTGAGTTGTCTTTTGGTGATTTCAATTTCTTTAACCAGCCTGGCCCGGCCGCCCTTGCGCTCCGGAATTTTACCGACATGGCGGGTGTTGCCGTGGATTCTGCGCAAAAGCGGCAGCATCTTTTCCTCAAAATGCGGATAACAATCACCGCACCCCAAAAGACCCTTATTAGCAAACTGCCCTTCTGAAACCCCGCATTTTTCACAAACCTTACCTGCGGTATCGGCCTGGTTGTACCCGCCGCCATTAAAATCGCCATTTAAGAGACCGGCCATAAATTTATTTAAATTCATCTGCGGGAAAAACCCAAACCCGTGGATTTTGATTTCCTTGGCGCACACCTCACAAAGGTGTGTTTCCTGCTTTTGCCCATTTATAATTTCAGCAATGTGTACAGTCGCCGGGCGCTGGCCACATTTTTCACAGAACATATTAAACCATTCTCCTTTCAAAATTAACGCTTGACCAAAAAGCAGCCTGTTAACCGCTGCGCAAAATGGATTTTATCATCGCCTTCAAGAGGAGCGCCCTAAGCTTATCCCGCACGGGCATACCCAATTTTAGGATGTTTCCATCTACCGCTGCGTGCATCACCCTTGCCTCGCGCAAGGATATGAGTTCTTCCGCCATAAGCCGTTTAATCACACCATTAGCATCCGACTGGGAAATGGCATCCCCGATGAGATCGCATAATTCAAGAATTATATCAGACCCCTGATCCAGGGGAATCCTAATGATCCGGATGTAACCACCGCTCCCCCGCCTGCTTTCCACGAAATAACCGTGCCCGGCGGAAAATCGGGTCGTCAGCACATAATTAATCTGGGATGGAACGCAACTAAAACGCAGAGCCAGATCGCTGCGCTGCACCTCAACAAATTCCCTGTTGCTTTCAGCCAGAAGCTGTTTTAAATAAAGTTCAATTAAATCAGAAATGTTGCTCAAACCGATCATATCCTTTGACATTGACTGACCTTTACCTTATTATAATGGAAGTCAACAGTAATAACAATATTTTTTTTATTCTTCCCGTTGCTTTGCTTTGCAAAACAATAATAAAAAGAAAAACCACGCTTCACATCGTGGTTAAATAAAATAAATTGGCTCCCCGAGTAGGATTCGAACCTACAACCTACCGGTTAACAGCCGGTTGCTCTACCGTTGAGCTATCGAGGAACAGCGGTATTATAATCGATACAAATATACTACGTCCGCCGTCTTAAGTCAAGTCGCGAAACAATGAAACAAAGGGAC
>CAYMJG010000054.1:0-18213 GCA_964390855.1 uncultured Eubacteriales bacterium
AGGAATGTCCCCGATTTAATGGCGGGCTGAAGCCCGCCGAACCCGGTGGAGCATTGATGCGGGTGGTTTGTATGCTGAAACTGATCAATGACGGCGTGAACAGGTATCGTCTCAAAAGATCCGGTAAAATGGCGGTGGAGGGGATTGTCTACGCCAATGAATACCTGCTGCCTTTAATCAAGGCCGACAAATCCCTGCAACAGCTGGCCAACGCCGCCGGTCTGCCCGGCGTTGTGGGACCGGTGTGCGGTATGCCGGATATGCACGAGGGCTTTGGTCTGCCCATCGGCGGGGTGATGGCCTGCGCCGCGGACGGTGTTATATCCGCCGGCGCTGTGGGGATGGATATTAATTGCGGGGTACGCCTGCTGGCGACAGGGATCCCGGCCGAAGAATTGGGTCCTCCCTTCCTGCGCAGGCTGATGGAGCGTATTGAGGCCTACGTGCCTACAGGCACCGGCAGGAGGGGCAGAAACCGGGATATAACCAGGGGTATTTTCGAAGAGGCTGTCCATATTGGTCCAATCGGCCTGGTGGATCGCGGTTATGGCTTGCCGGGCGATCTGGCTAAAATCGAAGAAGGCGGCTGCCTGCCCGGGGCCGATCTGGGCGCTGTCAGCGGTGAAGCCCGCAGGCGAGGCGCGGTGCAGCTGGGTACCCTGGGCGGCGGCAACCATTTTATCGAGTTGCAGGTGGTCAGCGAGGTCTATGACCGGGCGGCGGCGGATATATTCGGGCTATCCCGGGGCGCCCTGACGGTTATGCTGCATACGGGCAGCCGCGGTTTCGGCCACCAGATTTGCAGCGACTACAGCAAAACCCTACTTGCGGCCGCTGCCAGGCACGGCATTGAAATACCGGACCGCGGGCTGGCCTGCGCGCCGGCTGATTCGCCGGAAGGAAAAGATTATTACGCCGCCATGGCCTGCGCGGTTAATTATGCCTTTGCCAACCGCCAGCTAATCACCCATGAAGTGCGCCGCGCTTTTAAAGATGTGTTAGGCGCCGGGAGCAGCGCTCCGCAAATGGATTTAATCTATGACGTCGCCCACAATATTGCCAAGTGGGAGAAACACGACGGGAAGAGGTTGCTGGTACACCGCAAAGGAGCCACACGCGCTTTGCCGCCCGGCCACGCGGGAAACCCCGCGGTATACAGGCACACCGGCCATCCCGTTTTAATACCGGGCAGCATGGGCACGGCTTCCTATGTCCTTACCGGCACAGAAAAAGCGGCTCAGTCATATTTTTCCGTCAACCACGGGGCCGGGCGGGTACTCTCGAGAAAAGCTGCAATGAAGGAGATCACAAAAGAACAGTTTGTATGCAGCATGTCGGGTGTGCTCCATAACAGCGGGAATTACAAAGAGCTGCTGGACGAGGCGCCCGGCGCCTATAAGGACATCGATCAGGTGGTGGAAACCCTGGCGGTTATCGGTATGACCCGTAAGGTGGCCAGGCTTAAGCCCCTGGCTGTGATAAAAGGAAAAGACTGAAATTTGCCTGGGCTAAAAACCGGTGAGGATACCTTTAATAAAACCGGTATAGGGACGGAAAATAAAGTCAATTACCATCGAGATCCGGAAAGGTTCAAAAATCAGGGTATTCATGGTGATTATTGCTATCCCGGCAACCATCAGAAATGAAAAAACAGTTAGTTCCGCCCATCTTTTATCACGGGCCAAAGGACTGCCTTCCATGCCGGCCAGCGCCAGGAGCGCCAGAATGCAGAGATAGAGCATTACTGACTGTCCCCCTCTGTGCGGGATCCGGGCGGTTCGACGGACAATTCCCGGTTGTAGATATGCGTTTCGCATTCGATTGTCACGTCCACAAAGGGATAAATCTCCTGCCAATGATCCTTGTACTGCGGCCATTCCCTGGGGTGCTTTTTCTTAAACTCCTCGCCCAGACCAAACACATCCGCATTTATCTGCTGCGATTTTTTCACAGCCGCTACTATTTCATTGATCACCTGGCCGGCGGCTGTTTTTTCAAAGTCAGAGATTAAACCAGGGGTTGCCAGTTCCCTGTGCCGGCCAAACTGTTCGATTAAATCAAAATTAGCGCGGGTTTTTATTTCAAAAACAGGCAGGCCGTTGTCTCCTATATCCGCGTTGATCTTGCTTTTGGCGTTGATCAGGCTAAAGCTGACTAATTCCTCCATCCCATCGATAAAATGCGGGAAGGTCAGGATGCGGTTTTTGGCTTTGTTTAAGACCCATGTCAGCCCCAACGTTTCTCTTTCGTCTAAAAAATCAACCAGCCTGCCCTCCGTGTTGAAAGCGGCCAGCCCGGAAATGGCAATAGTATTAATGAGGCCTGTTTCTATTTCCTTGGGAGTAAGGCTTTCCTGCGGGATAATTTCCACTACCGGCGCCAGCGGGCTGGTCAACCCGGTGCTCAAGCGGTACATGAAGTCAGCGATGTTTACCGCCAATATCCCCTGCCAGCCGTCCTTATCCCGGAAAGTATCGTTCAAGGCCATGGCTGTGGACTGGGAAACCGCTGACTCCATTTCCAGTATCCTACCGGCTTCTCCCTTGGACACGGCGATAAATTTAGTATCACGGCTTTCACGACTGCGTATCAAACGGTCTAGAAACGGGATTAAGCCGCTGCGGGCCGCTTCTTCGCCAAAAATGTCCACCCGGATATGGGCCAAAAAAAGGTCCTTGGGGATGCGGTAGTTAGTTTTCGCTATCGCTTCCCTCACAGTTCCTCCCGTTTCGCTTACTGTCCAGAAGGGACTCGCCCCGGATGCCCCGCTTGGCCCACTGGCGCCGGCGCCCGCGGAGGCGCCTGTCCCGCCGGCCAATGTGGAGGGGTTGATAATCTGAAAGGTTATCTTAACACTGGTTTTCCCGGCAATTTCAGCCTGATCGAAGGCGTCACCGACGGCAAGGGCCAGGTCGCTGATTTCCCTGCGGTCCCAGCAGCCATAAAACAATGCCGGCAGGATGATTAATAAAAGCACGGCAATAATCTTTTTCATAATTTTTTTTCCTTTCCTAACGGGAGGAACAGCACAATCAGGTAGAGCAGCAGCGGGATCACCAGTTCAAATGATAACAGGCCATAACCGGGCCAGACATTGATAAAAAAATCCATCAATTTGGGGATCCCCCCAAAAAGGTTTAGCGCCAGGGCCAGCATTAAGACCGACAGGGGTAGCAGCAAGAATTGAAACTTCTTGAAACCAAAGACTTGGGCGGCGCCCAGGGTGGAGCAGTAAAGAAAGGCGCAGATTTTAAAAAATGTTCCCAGGATTAATACTACAACTATCAATTCCTCAAGGCGATCAAAGGTCTTGGAAATACTGATCATTCGCACCAGGCTTAAAAATGGTATTTCCTTCTGGCCCATGGGTATTCCGCCAAAAACCGCGACAGCGGATATTTCCATAGCCGCCAGGATAAAACTGGCCAGGAAAATGGAAATAACCAGGTTGCGGGGGGTGTGGCGAAAACGGGCCAGGGCCGGGATGAACATCGCGGCCATGATCACTTCGCCACGCCAGGAGGCTGAGTTAAAAGAAGAAAAGATTAACTGTCCCGGCGGGTGATTGGCTATGGGCAGCAAGCGGCTGAAGTCCGCATGATTGAACGGCAAAACTATTACCGCCGCCATAGCCGCCAGCACAACGGGGAGGAGGATTTCGTTGACCCTGGCCCATACCTCCAGGCCGCCGCGCAGGGCATAAAAGCTCAGGGCCAGGATCGTAACAGTAAAAACAGCCAGGGGTGTCCTGGGCAGGATGGTAATATTCAAAAAATGGATCAGTTCCAGTATGACTATGGCGCCGACAGAAAGAAACCAGAATGCGTACAGAGCCCCGAGGATTTTTCCCAGGGGTCTGCCCAGGATCAAAGGAAGGTACTCGATTAGTGTCAGGCCGGGATAACGTTTGGCCAGAGCGATAATAACCAGGAGTGAGGGGATCACCCAGATAGTGCTGATCAGGGCGGTGAGCCAGACGTCCTGCTCGACAGCGCGGGCGCCCAGCGGGGGCATCCAGAACAGCACTGTAGAAATGAGCACTGTGGTGATCAAAAATGCCAGCTGTCGCTCGGAAATTCTGCCGGGTTCCATTTATTTGCCGCCCCCTCCGTAGCGTTTTTTATGGCCGGTAGCGGAAGTGCTTTTGTCCGGCGGCGGGGCCGGGGCAGGGGTATTGTCGCGGGTGGTGTCCTTTCCCGCGATTAGCGCCGGCCTTGCATTAAAATCCCAGCGGGGCGTGCGGTAAACCGTATCCTTCATTTCTCTTAAAATCATGGGCGCCAATGGCTCGAAATATGGTACCCCGAACGACCTGAGCCCGGCCATATGGAGCAGGAAGAACAATGAAACAAGGGCAATCCCGTAAAAGCCCAGGACGCCGCCCGCTGTTAAAATAGTCAGCCTAATCACCCTAACCGCCAAAGCCAGATCATAACCTGAACCGAGGGCAAAATTGGCCACAGCCGATATGGCGATAACGATCACCAGGGTGGGCGACACCAGGCCGGACTGCACCGCCGCTTCTCCCAGGATCAGGGCGCCGACAATGTTGATCGCCGCTCCCACTATTCTGGGCAGTCTGATGCTCGATTCCCAGAGGAGTTCGAAGACAATCAAAAGGAACAGGGCGTCAAAATAGGCGGGGAAAGGTACCATTTCCCTTGTGCCGGCAATAGTAAAAACAAGGGGTACCGGGATCATTTCCTGGTGGAAGGTAATCAGCGCCACATAGATGCCGGCCAGGTTGGTAGCGATAAATATTGCCAGATATCTTAAGGCGCGGACAAACCAGGCCACCATCGGGTTGATGTAGTAATCGTCGCAGGCCTGCAGGAATTCGATAAAAAGGGAAGGAGCGGTAAGTACCTGGGGGCTGCCGTCGACAACCAGGGCAAACCTGCCTTCCAACAGGTCGGCTACAACAATGTCAGGTCTTTCGGTACTCTTCATCAGCGGAAATAGGGTAAAAACACGATCCTGGATCATCTCCTTTATGTAGGCGCTGTCCAGGATGCCGTCTGTGTCTATCCTGCCGATCCGCCGCCGGGCTTCTTCAACAATCAAGGGGTTGGCGATGTCTTTCACATACATTAGAGTTACAGGTGTGTTGGTGCGCCGCCCGATGATGTAGTCCTCCGACTTGAGCATAGCGTCACCAAGCCTGCCGCGGATCAGGGCGGTATTCACCCGCAGGTTTTCCACGAAACCCTCGTGCGGGCCAAGCACGGTAGGTTCAACCGTTGGTTCGGCAACAGAGCGCTGGGGTCTCTCTTCGGCATCGACCATCAGGCCGGAAGGGCAACCGTCGACCAGCAGGATCAGCTTGGACAATAATATCCAGCGTTTTATTTCCGCCAGGTCGGTGACCTGCCGGGTTTCATAAAACGGCAACAGGCGCAGGTTAATAATGCCGGTACGTTTTCCCTTTGGCGCCTCTGACAGTTGTTCGTCCGGTATTTCCAGCATCAGGGCGCGAAAAATGTCCTGGCTGACCCGGATGTTGATCAGCCCGTCAAACCAGACCGCCAGGATTTTGACTTCTCCCGCGTAGAAGTGCCGGAAAACAATATCGGAAATATCGGTGAACTCCTGCCGCAGGTAAGCTTCATTGTCAGCCAGACTGCCGCTGATTTCCTTGAAATTGTGCGGCGGCGGCACCTTTCTCGGACCGGACGATTCAATTTTTGACTTCCTGTTGATGCTTCTCAAGAAATGGAGCATTTGCTGAAGACCCCTTTGATAATAGCCACCACAATACCCCGGCAGCCTAAATCATCCTGACGCCTTTTTCGGGCCTTTTTTGCATCACTGCTATGAGGGCCCCCAACGGGTATATTTTCCCCAGAAATCCATTTTTTACTCAAAAAAAGTCACATCTTGCGGATGTGACTTCCCCCAACGCTTATTCCACAGAAGATGCGTGGCAAAGTCCGCACCCGCGTGTGGTGTTTTGCGGCGTATGCGGACGGATGCAGGGCGGGTTTAAGCCCGCCCGTACAATCGGGGACATACCTCGACCCCAAAGGAATACCCGTCAGAGAGGTGTGTCCCCGTTCCGCTATGTTCCCGTACCGCTAGCCGGGGAAATGCGTTTCCAGCCAATAAAAAAAGGCCTGCCATACCAGGTGGTAACAGCCGCTGAACTGGTGGTCGGCGCCCGGGATAATTTTTATGGATTTGGGTTCCCCGGCTGCATTGTAGATGTTTTGGGCATCGGCCGGGGGCACGGTATCATCCGTCTCCCCGTGCAGAACCAGCAGCGGGCGGGGCGAAATCATTGAAGCCCGCCGGGTTACATGGTGTTTTTTCAGGTCCGTCAAAAAACCTTTTTTCACCAGGACGGTCCCGCCTTGTCCCGATAGCGGCACGAGATCATTTTCAGAAACCGGGTTGTCATTGCCTCTCAAACGGGCTGAGAAAAGCCTGAACGGTTCCGCCGGCGCGGACCAGCAGCTTACCCCGGCCACCCTTTTATCGGCGCCGCCGTGGCATAAAACAGCAGTTCCGCCAAAACTTCTGCCCGCAATAACGATGGTTTTAAACCCCAGGTTGCGGCAGCAGTCAACGGCACATTTAACATCATTGATATGGTTGCTCAGGCTGATGCCGGCAAAGGACCCTTCGCTTTCGCCGCAGCCGCTGAAATCAAATAGAAGGGTGGAATAGCCCCGTTTGCCAAGTTCCTCAGCCATGGCCAGAGCCTTGCCGCCTCCCTCCTTGCCGCCGGTAAAACCGTGGCAGACAATAATTATCGCGCCCGGTTCCCGGCCGGTGTATAAAAGACCGGCCAGGCCCAGCCTTCTGTCATTTATAAAGGTTAGTTTTTTCCACTTGTAAATATTACCCAAACAATCACCCCATCTAATAATTTAAGATCATGGTTTCCTGCCGGTAAAGAATGTTAGAATAATGGTGTGAAAAAACAAAGTGAGGTGGCGGAATATTGAATCTCAGTGAAATTATACGGGAGAGGCGCAGCGTTCGCAAGTACCGGGGGGGGGATGTCCCCCGCCAGGTTTTGCAGGAAATACTGCAGGATGCCCTATGGGCGCCGTCGGGTACGAACAGGCAGAACTGGGAAATATATGTCGTCAGGGGTGAAAAAAGGGATAAGATACTGAAAAATATGGTTTTGGCCGCTGAAATATTCAGGCCTACCCTGGACAAACTTTTTCCCGATGATATTGTCAATGTGACCATCAATTTTTTTAAAAACATCGGCGGCGCCCCTGTACTTTTGCTGGTTTACATACCGAGATACAGCTATGAACTCTATAAGGGCATGGGAAACAAGGAAAAATGGGATGTCGAGCACGATCGCCTGACCAGCGTGCTCAGCGCGGCTGCCCTGGTGCAGAACATCCTTTTGCTGGCCAGGGAAAAAGGCCTTGGTACCTGCTGGATGACAGCGATGAAACACGTGGAGGACCAGATCAACACGGAGATGGGCATTACCGGCATGGAGCTGATTTCGGTTATTCCCATCGGCTATCCCGATGAGACCCCGCGTGTTCCAAGGAGAAAAGGGGAAAAAATCCACTGGGTCGGCTACTAGGATCAGCCCTTATCCCGGCGACGGGTAATCAGCCATGAGCATACGCATACTACTGCAGGCCGGTGATTAATGCATGCTGTTTGGCGGATCCGCGCCTGGTTTATATAATGATAGTAAATACTGACGAAGGAGTTTTTACATGGGTGATTATTTAGTCAGAGGCATCGGGGCGGACAAAGAGTTCCGTGTCTTTGCCGCCACGACCACTGATCTTGTTGAAGAAGCAAGGCGCAGGCATGATGCCTGGCCTGTGGCCGGGGCGGCGCTGGGCCGGGCCTTAACGGCGGGACTGATGCTGGGCGCCAACTTGAAGGGCGGCGACCTGCTCACCTTGCGGATATTCGGGGACGGCCCGGCGGGGGCCATTGTGGTAACCGCCAACGCCACGGGTGAGGTAAAGGGGTATATCCAGGAACCGCATGTAGATCTGCCCTGTCCTGCGGCAGGCAAGTTGCCGGTCGGCGACGCGGTGGGAAAAGGCTTTCTGCATGTCACCAAAGATATGGGGCTGAAAGAACCATTTACAGGCAGTATCGAACTGGTGTCGGGTGAAATAGGCGAGGACGTGGCCATGTATTTGCTGACTTCAGAGCAGACGCCCTCGGCGGTTGCGCTGGGGGTACTGGTTGGGCGGGATTGCCGGATAAAGGCTTCAGGCGGTGTGATCATCCAGCTGCTGCCGAATGCGTCAGAAGAGGTGCTGCTGCGTATTGAGGATAGTGTTGCAGGGATGGGGCCGGTAAGCAGCCTGGTTGATCGGGGAATGACGCCGGAACAAATTGCGGCTCTGGCGGTTGGCGGACTGGAGGTGCGTTTCCTGGAGCGGATACCTGTTAAATTTAAATGCGGCTGTTCCAGGGATAAGGTAAAGGATATCCTTGCGGCATTGGGGAAGAGGGAAATAGAAAAAATTCACCGGGAACAGGAAAAAGCTGAGGTGCGCTGCCATTTTTGCGGGGAGCTGTACAACTTTAGCGCGGCTGAATTGGAGACAATGATAGACGGGTTATAATAAATCCTTGTTTATACATGGTTCTGAATAAAATTATTCTATTGTTAATATGAAGGATGTTTATATTATAATTTGGAACAGTAAAGCATCAGATAGACAAGGAAGTGAGATACCAGTGAGCAGTAGGTTGCTTGATTGCAGGGGCAAGGCCTGTCCGTTGCCTGTTGTGGAAACCAAAAGGGCCGTTGAGGCGGGCGGCGATAAAAATATCCTGGTTATTGTAGATAACCCCGCCGCCCGGGAAAACGTTTCACGATTTGCCGCTAATGCCGGCTGCAAGGTAAATGTTGCCGAAACAAATGGTTGTTGGCGCCTGGAAATTACTGTGCCGGACAGCAAAATAAAAAACAAGGGGTCTGTCGCCGAAGTCAAGGCTGAAGCCGGCGGCACAGCAGGCAACGTCTATTTTATTACTACAAACAGCCTGGGCCAGGGTTCCGCCGACCTGGGCGAGGCCTTAATGAAAAGTTTGATGGTCACGCTGACACAGCAGGATCCGCCGGGGGCGCTGTTATTCCTTAACTCTGGTGTATATTTGACTGTCGAAGACTCCCCGGTTTTGGAACAGCTCAGGTCATTGGCTGATCAGGGGACTGAAATATTGGTCTGCGGCACCTGCCTGAATTACTACAAACTGGCTGAAAAACATGCTGTAGGCATTGTTTCCAACATGCTGGAGATCAACACCCGGCTTGCCGGCCCACATAAGGTAATTACAATTGGATAATTGTTCGGGGACATTCCTCCGACCCAAGAGGAATACCCATTAGAGAGGTGTGTCCCCGTTCCTCTGTCTTGCCCCATGTAAAGGTACAACGTTGCAGAAACAGGCAGCCCGTCCCTTACTCCAAATAAAACCACTTTACCGGGAACTGGTGTTCGGTTATAATATATCCAGAACATTAGTTTGGTAGGTGGTTTTTTTGCGCTGTCCGATCCTGCTGGCAGATATGAACTCCTTTTTTGCCAGCGTGCACCAGGCCATAGAGCCCCGGCTCAGGGGGAAACCGGTTATCGTCGGCGGCGACCCGGCCAAACGGCACGGCATAGTGCTGGCTGCTTCCTATGAGGCCAGGGCCTGCGGGGTGAAAACGGGTATGGCTGTGTGGGAGGCCCGCAGTCTCTGTCCCGCAGGTATTTTCCTGAAACCCGAGTACAGCCGTTACGTTAATTTTTCCGCCCGGATTATCAGGATCATGAAAGATTTCAGCCCGCTGGTGGAACCTTTCTCCATTGATGAAGCCTTTATCGACCTATCCGGCTGCGGCCATCTTTTTGGTTCCTCTCTTGATATCGCGCTGGAACTAAAAAAAAGGATCAAAGAGGAGATCGGCGTGATTTGCAGCGTCGGGGTCGGTCCCAATAAACTCCTGGCCAAAATGGCGGCCGGCATGCAGAAACCGGATGGCCTTACTGTCCTGGATCTTGCCGATGTGCCGGACAAAATGTGGCCCCTCCCGGCCCGGGAGCTCTTTGGCGTGGGTTCGCGCCTGGAGAAAAGGCTGCGTGACTTGAACATCCACACCATCGGCGAACTGGCCCGCTATTCCCTGCCGGTGTTAAAGAAAAGGTTCGGCCTCTTAGGCCACGTGCTGTATCTGTCCGCCAACGGCATTGACTACAGCCCCGTGGATCCGCGATCCCTGGAAAAGGTCAAATCCATCGGGCGGCAGATTACCCTCCCCCGGGATTACCGGGGTTACCGCCAGATAGAGGTGGTCATCCTGGAGCTGTGTGAAATTGTGTGCAGGCGGGTGCGGTTGGGCGGCTTTGTGGGCCGGACAGTTAACCTGACCCTAAAAGATGTTGAGTTTTTGTGGCTGTCCCGCTCGCACAGCGTAGCCTTTCCCACCGCTTCCACCAACGATGTCTACAGGGCAGCCGCGGCGCTGCTGCACCGGCACTGGCCGGAGTGGAAACCGGTGAGGATGGTGGGGGTGTCCCTGGCCGGGCTGGTTAAAAACACTTCGGAGCAGCTGGACCTGTTCGGGGAGTTGGAAAAAGCCCGTCTCCTGCATGCCGCCTGCGACCGGATCAAGGATCGCTTTGGTGAACAAAGCGTTTTGCGGGCGGTGTCCCTTACCCCGGATG
This sequence comes from uncultured Eubacteriales bacterium, assembly GCA_964390855.1. Lineage (GTDB taxonomy): Bacteria > Bacillota > Desulfotomaculia > Desulfotomaculales > Pelotomaculaceae > Syntrophopropionicum. Next base: position 10,659 of record CAYMJG010000054.1, read on the forward strand.
GCGTGTGCGCCGATCGGGGCAGGGAAGGCAGCCATGTCTAACATCCATGACTACTACCGGAAAAATTTCCTGTATGAGGGCCACCGGATGATGCTGCCGGAACTGCGGGACAGGGTTGCCCGCACTTGCCCGCAGTGCAAATTCTACATCCTGATTATCGAAAAAACAGAGGTCAGGACAGGCTGCGCTGCGCTTATTCCTCAATACGCCGATCTGGTCAAGCGGGTGCCGGAAAAACTGGATGTGACAGATATCTTAAAAATAGTGGGTAAAGAGGGCCTGGAGCGGGTCCTGGCCGGACCGGGCAGTCACTGCCAGGCTTGTGACCGGTTTCACCCCAAAAAAAATATCAGGCCCGGGTAAAATGTCATTTTACAGGCAGTATGCATAGGTTAATAATAATCAAGCAGTTGGCTGGATAAATCCGGCCCTGCAATGTTTAAAATTTGTATTTTGTGTTCAGGGAGGTTGAACAGTTGACTATTATTGTGCTTGATCCCGGCCACGGCGGTTCGGATCCCGGCGCTGTGCGCTATGGGCTGCAAGAAAAGGATTTGAACCTGGACATTGCCGGCAGGACACGTGAAGCGCTTCGCCCCTACGCCGTCGACGTCTATATGACCAGGGACACCGACATTGACCTGGAGCTGGCTCCGCGGGCTGATCTGGCCAACAGGCTGGGCGCCGATTATTTTCTTTCAATCCATATAAATGCGGGCGGCGGAACAGGTTTTGAAAGCTACGTCCATATTAACGCCAGCGCCGGGTCACTGGCGCTGCGGGATGTTATCCACAGGAAAGTAGGCGGTTTTTACAGCACGTCGGGATTCCGGGACAGGGGACAAAAAAGCGCCGATTTTGCAGTGCTGCGTCTAACGCGGATGCCCTCGCTTCTTTTGGAGAACCTGTTTATTGACATGGCGGGCGACGCTATCAAACTAGCCGATCCAGTTTTCCGGCAGCAGATCGCCCGCGCTATCGCGGAGGGTCTGATCATGGCGTTTAGGCTAACGCCGGCGCCTGTTCCCGCCGGCAAGCATTTAGCCGATGGGCAGTTAAAGGAGATCGATAAACTGAAGAGCGATGGTTTGATTGCCTCGGATCACGTCTCCGCCGAGAAAATCACCTGGGGAATGTTTGCCGCGGTGATAAACCGAAGCAGGGGCAGGAGTTCATTTTCCGGCCCCTGGGATCCCTCTGGCGAGGTGGCAATACTAAAAGCTGACGGGTTGATTTTTACCGAACACGATGGGGAGGGAGAAGTGTCCTGGGGGGAATTTGCCACCGTGCTGAACCAGCTGCGCGATAAAGCCCCGTGGGATCCTGCAGTGGAAATCGGGAAATTAAAGTCCGATGGTTTACTTGACTCCACTCACGCGCCGGCGGAGGCGGTTAACTGGGGTTATTTTGCAGCTGTCTTTAATGCGATCAGGAAAAGGGAAAATTCCGGTTTGGGGTTAAAGCGGCAGGAGCTTTAGGTTGCCGCAGGCAGCAAGGCCGTCGTCCTTAATCACTACCACTCCGCTGACTCCCATTACCCCGCCGGCAAACTCAGCCGCCCTTTGCAAATCTTCTTTTGTCTGTACCAGGTTTCCCGTGGCTGTCGCCACAGCATCGGCCAGTATGGCTGACGGGGCGAGTACCACCACGGCATCAGCGCTGCCCAGGCTCAGGGAGGGCCCCACGGTCCCCGAGGAGGTGCAGACTCCCAGGGGGGTATCCTCCGGTCTGATCGAAAGCGCGAGGCGGTTTGACAGGGGGGAGGGGCCGGCAAAAATACCAATGCGGCGCTGCCTGGTAGTGCGTATGTAGATATCCCCGCCATTTTCCACTATGACGTCCCTGGAGCGCCTGGCCAGCGCCGTTCCGATGTAGTGGGCAAACGCGCCGGCCACTGCGGCCATAGGGCCGACACCCGCCAGGCGGGCTGCCCTGGCCATGTCAACCGCTATTTGCGGCGCGCCTGGTTTTAGTTGGCAGGGGACAAGAGAATGAAGAAAAGCGTGGTCCTCCTCGATGTATCTTTCGAGGAGATCACGCTGTTTTTTTATCAATTCCTCTACCCACCCGGCCATTTCGGGTGAAAACCTCTCCCTGCGGACACCGACGTCCAGGTCCGTCTGTTTTACAACTACCTGAAAGTGGCAAAGGTCGTCCTGGCGGAACCCTGCGCGGTACGATCTCTTTGTGTATGCCAACCTAGAACCTGACCTCCATAGCTCTAACAGGACATATCTTAACACATATCCGGCAGACAATGCAGTTATCGCTGTTGAATTTTACCTCCATGGCCGGCCTTTCCATGTAGAGTGCGCCGCTGGGGCATATATCCGTGCAAACGCCGCAGCTTGTACATTTTTCCTCATTTCTGAATACCTCTTCCGCCAGGGGTTGTACCCTGACTCCCTGAGTCTTCAAATATTCCAGACCCCGGTCGTAATTGTCGCCTGTCAACTCAAGGACCATTGTGCCTTCTTTGTTAGGGTCCACGCTGGCCTTGAGAATATTTATAATCAGATCATAGTCTCTGGCGAGCCGGTAAATTATCGGCCTGTCAGCTATATCTTTCCCAAAACGAAGGATTATTTTTTTAGACGCCAAATCTTTCACCCCTTAAAATGTTGTGCGGCTTAAGCCGCATCTACATGTTAACCCCGTGTGTTTCCTGTAGGGCGGGCTTTAGCCCGCCAAGATGTGCGGCTAAAGTCGCACCTGCATGCGCTTTTAGACAATTTTCAGCTTGTTTGCGGGAATGTTATCCTTGTAGGAAGGGAGCGGTTTTACAGGTTCCGTCAAAAGGAAATCCCCCTGCCGGATCCAGTTTTTCAATATCCCGGCTATCTGCCTGGCCCTGGGGTAACTGGACAGGGGGGCCGTGGGGATTTCCCTTCCATTTACCGTGATTTTACCGGATTTTAATTCCGCGTAGCTTACAAAACCCAGGTTGCCGGGGATTAGCTGGCTGAAGGCCTCGCTGTAATCCACAATAGGAGCGTAGAGATCACGATCGGCTACCGCCACGCAGCGCATCACTTCTTCGTTTAAAATGGGGATCGGTATACCCAATCCCACAGTCAAGGTGGCGCCGTAACCAAGCATACTTGTGCCGACCAGCCAGTTGGCGTCCATCTGCTTGAGGTCACCGATGACGGAAAGTGTACCCCCGGCAGGTCCAAAGCTGTCACCTGCGGCGTCCTTTTGGATCTCTGGGAAATTTTGTGTGCCGTTCCAGGCTACATAACCGACCCCGCCACCCAAAAATATTTTTGTCCCGATGCCGATTGTCATAAAATACGGGTCATTGAGCAGCGGGCTGAGTTGGCCGGCGCTGCTGTAATGCGCGTTGCCGGGGCCAGGCTTGAGCATGCCCAGGTAGGTGTAAATTGTCCTGTCGCTCAGGTTAACCGCGCAGTTGTAATTCTGGTAGGAGTTCCGCGGGTTAAAAAGGGTGGCCTCGTTAATGTCGTCCAGGGTAACGACAGTTTCAATTTCCTGCCTGGGGTAACAATCAGTGCCATAAGAAGTGGCCTTTAGGCGGACGGGTTTGCGGGCCGCCAGGTCCTGGATTACATGGCCGCCGCCGTAGCGAAATTCTCCCGGGTAATTGTTGTTGCAAGGATCATCCTCGGGAAGTTCCGTGGCGCCGAGATAGGCATCAACAGCGGCGATTCCCGAGTAAGCCTGGACACCGTTAAGCCAGACCTTCTGCATCCTGATCCGCGGCTTGGAATGGCCGAAATTTAAAAATACACCGGAAGAGCACATAGCGCCGAAGGTACCTGTGGTTACCACGTCAACACTCCCGGCTGCCTTGGAGATGCCTTTTTCCTCCACCAGGGAAATTATTTCCTCAGCGGTTAGCACCACAGCCCGGCCGGACTTAATTTTCTCGTTAATTTCGGCGTAGGTTTTTTCAATTGCCATTTTAAATATCCTCCCTGTGCATAGTGCCCTTTAGCTGATAATAAATTTAAGGCCCCTTCCAACAAGAAGAGGCCAGTAATAATCACCGCTTTTCCCCTTATCTGCCAGAAAGAATTCATCTGCAGGAATTAGCACCTTATTGGTCGGCCTATAACCTACCAACGGTTGCCGGGCTTCATCGGGCCAGTCCCTCCGCCGCTCCGGATAAGAGCACTATTAATTTGCTGTGTTTTAGTGTATCAATACCTGTTTTCTATGTCAACAGTTAAGTAATTGTAAATTAAATTTTTCACTGCAAAAAGCCATTACAAAAAACCTTTAAAGGAATTAGCAAAGGGGAGAAGTCAAGACAAAATTATACCAGGGCCGGCAAATCAAAAGATCCCGACGTTGTTATGAAAAATGGTGGCGCCATAATTATTCAGGGTGTTAGCGAGGGTGTTTTTAAAGCGCTTCCTTGGCATAAACAGACACTGTTTTGTCTGTTTCCCGTGCTGCCGGGCGGATGTGAAAATGGTTATGCTGGATTTTTAGTGAATGTGTGGTCCCGCAAAGCGGGCATTTTTTACTTTCGCCGTCTTTATAGCGGATTTCACCGATATGCCTGCCGCAGCAAGTCACCTCGATGCTGATGATTTCACCGTTGTTATTGAAGTTAACCCGGTAGTCATTGACTTTACCCTTGTTCAAACGGTCCATGACTGCATCACCCCTTTAATGTTATTGTTTTACCCAAATATAGCACCAGATTAAAATCCAGGCAACCCCCGTCTGGAACCTTTTCCAGGCAAAAAAAGAGACCTTAACAAGGTCTCTTCTAACAGGTAGTGTTCTCTTCGTCTTCGGAAGCGCAGCAATTGGGGCAGGATACCTCTTCTTCCGAACAGATACTATCTTCTTCTTCTTCTTCCGGGGGCGGTGTCAAAATATTGGGGTTTATTTTTTGATTTTTACGGGAACCTGGACACATGTCAATTCCTCCTTCATGTTGTTTGTAAAATATTATTGCCTAAAAACGCCAGGGATATGCAGCATTGTTGTATAAAATCGATAAAACATAACCAGATTATACAAAAAGGCCGGTAGACTGCGGGAAGGATGAGTGACAATTATGTCGAAGGTAATATGTGGGCCAATTACAAGTAGGATGAATTTGGTGGAGGATATGAAAAAATACCCATTGACAATATTTTTTCCCTGCTATAATGAAGAGCAGAACGTTGAAAGAGTAACACACGACGCGCTTGCCGCTGCCAGTCAGGTATCTGATGACTACGAAATTATCATTGTAAATGACGGCAGCAAGGATCGCACCGCTGAAATTGCCGACAGGTTGGCGAAAAAAAACCCGCGGGTGCGGGCAATACACCACAAAACTAATAAAGGTTATGGCGCCGCGTTGCAAACAGGATTTAAGAACGCCAGAAAGGAGCTAGTCTTTTATACTGACGGTGATGGGCAGTTCAGGATTGAAGAGATAAAAAATCTCTTGCCTCATATAGAAAAGTACGATATCGTTTCCGGTTACCGGATCAGAAGGCAGGATCCCCTGCACCGCAGGCTTAATGCTTTCATGTGGGGCGCTATGGTCAACATGCTTTTCAAACTGAAAATTTCTGATGTTGATTCCGCATTTAAGCTATACAAAAAAGAAATATTCGACAACATCACCCTGACATCTGCGGGCGCCCTTATAGATACGGAAATTCTGGCCAAGGCCAGGTCAAAAGGTTATACTATCACCGAAGTGGGTGTCAATCATTATCCCAGGTTGGCCGGGGTTCAGACAGGCGCCAAATTATCGGTAATTTTAAAGGCTTTTATTGAATTGTATAGATTGAAAAGGAGTTTTAACAAGGTCTAGAACCTAAATCCAAATTAAGATCTAATTGAAGAACTATAACAAGGAGTTTATATGGAAAGTGTCCTTCAATTGTTTAAATTCGCGGCGGTGGGATGTGTAAATACTCTTATCGATCTGGCGGTTTATTTTGTCGTCTTGCAGATGTTTCCCGCGGAGAGTGTGTTGTTTTATACTGTTGCCAAGGGATTCAGTTATTTCTGCGGCATAATAAACAGCTTTTTTTTGAACAGGTTTTGGACTTTTAAAGGTAGCCTGCATGAAAACGAGGGAGGCCGGTTTGCTAAATTTTTATTAGTGAACCTGGTGGGTCTCGGGATTAACAGCATTTCCCTTTATATATTTCTCAATTTAGCATTCAAACAGGCCATGGCTTTGTTTTTTGCCACCTTCATCGCCTTTTTCTTTAATTTTGCTCTGAACAAGCTATGGGTTTTCCGCAAAGGCAAAATGGTTGCCAAAACATCCGGGGGGTAAAAAATTATTTCAGAGGATATAAAACGTGTCGGTTACCTTTATTTTTTAAATAAGTTTTTGATTATCTTTTTGGTTTTTATAACCAGGGACGTACTCGATCCTTTTCTGCCGGCTGCGGTAGACAACCTTCATCCGCATGTTTTGCTTGACTCGCTAATCCACTGGGACGCGGGGTGGTTTTTAAGAATAGCGGGGCAGGGGTATGATTTTGACAGCGCCCCCTTTTTTCCCATGTTCCCATTTCTGATCAGGTCTTTGACCTTGTTGACCCAGAGCAATGTTGTTTCCGGTTTCATCATTTCCAACACTGCTCTTTTCGTGGCATGTGTTTATCTTTACCGGTTGGTGAAAGAGGATTACAAAGAAGAAATCGCTATGATCACCGTTTTTGCCCTGCTGTTTTTCCCTACCGCGATATTCTTTACGTCAATTTATTCCGAATCCCTTTTATTGGCCTTCACGCTGGGAGCCTTTTACTATGCCAGAAAGGATAAGTTCATTGCTGCCGCAGTGTTGGGCGCCCTGGCGGCCCTAACCAGAAACATTGGTGTTGTTACCTTTTTCGCCCTCCTCTATTATTTTTACGAAACAAACGGCCGCAGGTTGGATTTAAAAAAGTCTGCGACCTTGCTGATCATTCCGGCCTCACTATTAATATTTATGGCAGTCTTATGGAAGACGACAGGGGATCCCCTGGCATTTGCCACCTCCCTGAACCGGGAATACTGGGGCTTTCGCCACTTTGCCTATCCGGGCGCGGGAATGTTTACCAACATATCTAAATTTATTTATGGCGGTGTCTTCTACTGTTTTTTTGAATCGATCATGGCTTTGCTTTTTTTATTCCTGGTGATCAGGAGCTTTAAATATATCAAGGATAAATCCTTCCTGTTATTTCTGGTACTGGGTTTTTTAATCCCTTTCTCCTCTGTCGTAGACGGCACGCCACTGGGGATGCCTAGATACATCATTGTTTTGTTCCCGGGGTATATCACCCTGGCACTCATCTTGCATAAACACAGGCTTACCCAGGTCTATTCAGCTATTTCTGTTTTTGTGTTTTCCATAGTAACCATACTTTTTGTAATCGGCCGCTGGATAAGCTGAATATTCCAGGGCGCCATTACTGCGGCCCTAACCCAGGACCTCTTCTCTTCTTGACTTTTGCACAAAAAAAAGTTAAAATTCTAAATGCATGTCATACCTTATCGGGGCGTAGCTCAGTTTGGCTAGAGCGCTACCTTGGGGTGGTAGAGGCCGCTGGTTCGAGTCCAGTCGCTCCGACCAGATAAC